>NZ_JBVKDO010000005.1:0-525760 GCF_055633805.1 Amycolatopsis sp. NPDC114478
CGGTGACGACGAGCTCGACCGAGACCTCGGTGACGGTCGTCCAGCGCTGCCAGTAGCTGGCCGGGAAGCGCCCGAAGTACGTGTTGCCGGACACCTTGGAGGCCGGCTCGAGGGTGATGACCGCACGTTCGCGCACGGCCGAACCCCACTCGAGCTCGGCGTAGAGGTCCTTGCTGACGATCGGCGCCGGGCCGGCGTAGAGCCCGCGCTGCGCCGTCAGGCGACCCTGCGGAGTGTGCTCGGTGAACCGCGTCTCGGCGGCCGCGCCGGCTTCGGTGGCCGGCGCCGGGGTGGCTGTTTTACCGGGCATTGAGTTCCTCAGTTCTCCTCGGTCGACGGCTCGCGGAACACGACCCACTTGAGCATCACGAAGTTGATCACCGTGGCGGTGGCCTGCGACACGGCCCAGCACAGGGTGTGCTGCCAGGCGGACTCCGGCAGCACGTGCAGCATGAGCTGGTTCACCCCGACCGCGACGAAGAACGTCACGGTGTAGAGCAGGACGAACGAGCCGATCTGCGCCTTGCCGTCGCGGCGCCCACCCGAGAAGGTGAACTTCCGGTTCAGGAAGAACGCCGTGGTCGTGCCCACGATGAAAGAGATAGCGCGAGCGATGTCGACCCACGGTGAGGTGGCCATCCCGGCCACCTGGGTCAGCAGGGTGTAGGTACCCAGGTCGACCAGGGCGCAGAAGCCGCCGATCAGGGCGAAGCGAATGAGCTGCCCGAGCAGTCCGATGTCGGACGGCTGAGCAGCTGCGATGTCGGCTTGCGGATCGGTCGCCACCACTGCATTACCTCGTTGCCTGAGTCATGGTCACCCGCGCGGGCGCTTGTGCCTTGATGCGCAAAGTGTAGAGACGAGCACTTCAGGGTCACGTTCCGGGCGTAGTTCGGCGTGGCTACCCTGGTCGGGTGACCCACTCCCCCGAGACACAGCGTCGCACGCTTTCCGGCTGGGGACGCACCGCGCCGACCGTCGCCGACGTCCTGACCACGCCGGACGTCGAGACCATCGCCCGGGCCGTGCGCCAGGCCGGCGGTCGCGGCGTCATCGCGCGTGGCCTCGGCCGGTCCTACGGCGACCCGGCGCAGAACGCGGGCGGCCTGGTCATCGACATGACCGCGCTCGACCGGATCCACTCGATCGACCCGGACTCGGGTCTCGTGGACCTCGACGCCGGCGTCAGCCTCGACAAGCTGATGCGCGAGTCGCTGCCGTACGGCCTGTGGGTCCCGGTGCTGCCGGGCACCCGCCAGGTGACGATCGGCGGCGCGATCGCCAACGACATCCACGGCAAGAACCACCACAGCGCGGGCAGCTTCGGCAACCACGTCGTGTCGATGGACCTGCTGACCGCCGACGGCCAGGTGCGCACGCTCACGCCGGAGGGCCCCGAGTCGGAGCTGTTCTGGGCGACCGTCGCCGGCATCGGGCTGACCGGGATCATCGTCCGCGCCACGGTCCGGATGAAGAAGACCGAGACCGCGTACTTCATCGTCGACGCCGACCGCACGGCCAGCCTCGACGAGACGCTCGGCCTGTTCACCGACGGCTCCGACCTGACCTACGACTACTCGATGTCGGTGCCGGACCTGATCTCCTCGGACCACCGGCTCGGCCGGGCGACGTTCTCGCGCGGTTCGCTCGCGAAGCTGGACGAGCTGCCGCCGAAGCTGCGTTCCGAGCCGCTGAAGTTCGACGCGCCGCAGCTGGCGACCCTGCCGGACGTCTTCCCGAACGGCCTGGGCAACAAGCTCACGTTCGGGCTGATCAACGAGCTGTGGCAGAAGACCGTGCCCAAGAAGGGCGCGCGCGGCAAGATCCAGAACCTGACGCAGTTCTACCACCCGCTGGACATGCTGAGCGAGTGGAACCGCGCCTACGGTTCCAAGGGTTTCCTGCAGTACCAGTTCTCGGTGCCGTTCGGCGCCGAGGACCAGCTCAAGGCCATCTGCCGGCGGATCGCGACGTCGGGCCACTACTCGTTCCTCAACGTGTTCAAGCGCATGGGCGACGCCAACCCGGCGCCCATGTCGTGGCCGTCGCCGGGCTGGATGCTCAGCGTCGACTTCCCGATCAAGGACGGCCTGAGCCGGTTCTGCCTGGAGGTCGACGACGCCGTGCTGGCCGCGGGCGGCCGGCTGTACACCGCGAAGGACTCCCGGACCTCCGCGGAGACGTTCGCGAAGATGTACCCGCGGCTCGAAGAGTGGCGCAAGATCCGCGCTTCCGTTGACCCCGAAGGCGTTTTCGCCTCTGACATGAGCCGGAGGCTCGAACTGTGATCGACGCGGTGGGCAACCCCCAGTCCCTGCTCCTGCTCGGCGGCACGTCCGACATCGCGCTGGCGATCGCCGAGAAGTACCTGGCCGAGAAGCCGCTGCGGGTCGTGCTCGCGGCCCGGCCGTCGCCCCGGCTCGACGCGGCCGCGCAGCGCCTGAAGGACCGCGGCGCCGAAGTGTCCACTGTGGACTTCGACGCCAAGGACACGGCGTCGCACCCGGCGGTGCTGGCCAAGGCGTTCGAGGGCGGCGACATCGACGTGGCGGTCGTCGCGTTCGGCCTGCTCGGCGACCCCGAAGAGGTCTGGCAGGACCACGCGAAGGCCGTCGAGCTGGCCACGGTGAACTACACCGCGGCGGTGTCGGTCGGCGTCGCGCTGTCGGAGAAGCTCAAGGCCCAGGGCCACGGCACGGTGATCGCGCTGTCGTCGGTGGCCGGCGAGCGCGTCCGCCGGTCCAACTTCGTGTACGGCTCGACGAAGGCCGGTTTCGACGGCTTCTACCTGGGCCTCGGCGAGGCGCTCGCCCCGCACGGCGTGCAGGTGACGGTCGTCCGCCCGGGGCACGTCAAGACGAAGATGACCGAGGGCCTGAAGGACGCTCCCCTGGCGCAGACGGCCGAGCAGGTCGCGGACACCGCCGTCGCGGCCGCACGCGCGGGCAAGGACCTGGTGTGGGCGCCGGCGCAGTTCCGGCTGGTGATGTCGGCCCTGCGGCACGTCCCGCGGCCGATCTTCCGCAAGCTCCCCATCTGAGGCATCTCCACCCGCGGGTTGACCCGGACTTCCATCCGGGCCCAGCCCGCACGCCGATGTGCGCGCCAGGCAGTCGAAACAGACTGTCACCATGGTGAACACGACGAGCGACCGCGGTGGGCTGATGGTGCTGCTCCGCGACGTCGCCCTCCCGATGGCCCTGTACTACGTCCTGCGCTCCTTCGAGGTCGACGCGCTGTGGGCGCTGCTGGTCGGCGCCGTCCCGCCGGTGCTGCGAACCGGGTACGTCCTGGCGCGGCACCGGCGGATCGATCCGATCAGCGCGTTCGTGCTGGCCGTGCTGCTGGTCAACGCCGCGGTGGCGGTGTTCTCCGGCGACGCCCGGCTGCTGCTCGTCCGCAGCGCGTGGATCACGCTGCCACTCGGCGCGGTCATGCTGGCCAGCCTGGTCGTCGGGCGGCGGCCGCTGCTGTTCCGGGCGGCCCGCACCCTGCAGCCCGCCCGCGCCGAGCACCTCGAGCGGGTGTGGAGCCTTTCCCGGCCGTTCCGCGAGCGCTGGCGTGCGGCCACGCTGTGGTGGGGCGTCGGCTGCCTCCTGCTGGGGTGCGCCGTCGTCGTGATGGCGTTCACGCTGCCGGTCGACGTCGTGCCGGTCCTCGACACCGTGCTGACCGTGGTCAGCGTGGTCCTCGGCCTGAAGCTCACGCGGCAGCGGCTGGGCATCAACCGAACGGTGGATGCGTGACGAACCGGCTCGACGATGCCGCCGGCCGGCCTCGTCCGCGATGCTCGGGGACATGCTCGGCACGCTGCTCTGCGACCTCGCCGCCCCGGTCGGCGGCTACTACCTGCTGCGCGCGTTCGACGTGGCGCCCGTCTGGGCGCTGACGCTGAGCGGCCTCCCGCCTGCACTGCGGGTGCTCTACCTCGCCGCGCGGCACCGCCGGGTCGACGGCATGGGCGTCTTCGTGTTGCTGATCGTCGCGGTGAGCCTGGCGACGACGCTGCTGACCGGCGACGCGCGGCTGCAGCTGGTCCGCGGCGCGTGGTTCAGCGTGCTGATCGGCGTGTGGATGCTGGCGAGCCTCCGGATCGGCCGCCGCCCGACCACGTACCAGGCGACGCTCGCCTTGGTGCCCGGCCGGGCCGCGGCACTGGAGGCTCGGTGGGCGGACACGCCGTCGTTCCGGCGCGTCTGGCGGGTGCTGACGGTCGTGTGGGGCGTCGGCGGGCTGCTGCACAGCGCGGGCAGCATCGCGATGGCGTACACGCTCCCGGTCGACGCGGTGCCGGGCCTCGACACGGCGTTGTCGATCGGGAGCTTCGTGCTGCTCCAGGTGGTCACGCAGGTGCTGCTGGCCCGGGAGGGGACGATGAACCGGCTGTTCCGCGGCCGGGATCAGCTGCCCGCCGCGTGAACGGGCATCAGGTACAGGTTCTGGGTGCCCATCCACGGGGAGTCGATCCGCCAGCTCGCCAGCGCCGTGGGGGGTGGGGTGCGCCGGGTCGTGGCCAGGACCAGGTCCGGGCTGATCGGGGCGACGCTGTGGTCGAAGTTGTGGAAGTTGGCCTCCAGCAGCGCGCGGCCGACGTCGCCGCTGCGGCGCTTCGTCTCGCTGATCGCCGGGTCGACCGCGCCGCGGTCGGAGAACTCGTCCACCAGCTCGCAGTCGCACGCGTACGCCAGCGCGCCGATCTCGCCCGCCGTCTCCACCTTGCGGCCGTGGGCGATCGAGGCCAGCTGCTGACCGATTTCGCGGTACTCCGTCGTCGACGCGTGGTTGCTCGTGATCGGCGCGAACTGGCGGGGCAGGCCGGGTAGCGCGTACGCCGCGAGGCTCGCCACGAGGACCACGCCCGCCGCCGTCCACGTTCCGCGGCGGACGCGTTCCGGGACCGCGCTCGCGCACGCCGCCAGGAAGATCGTCGCGCCGATGATGCTGGGCGCGTAGTACCAGTGGTACGGGGGGACGCCGAGGCGGCTGTAGGCCAGGTAGTGCAGGGCGCCCGCGACGGCCAGCGCCGCGAACGGCGTGAGGCGGCGGGTCGCTTCGGAGCCGCGGCGGTACTGGACGATCCAGACGACGCCGGCCAGGCCCGCGAGCGGCAGCGGCAGGAACGACAGCGCCGCCTCGGCCGGGAAGTTGCGCCAGTACAGGAGCGGGCCGTTGGTGAAGCTGAACGGGCCCCACGACTGCTGGCTGATCTTGATGACCAGCGTGTCCGGCACGGCCGAGCCGAGCACGACCCAGCTGAACGCGAACCACGGCAGCGTCACGGCGAGGGTCGCGAAGACCGTGCGCCAGATGCCCGTCCAGAACTCGCGGCGGGCCGCGAACAGCACCGCCGCGATCAGCAGCAGGTCGATCCGGACGAGGGCGAGCAGCCCGATCACGACGCCGAGCCGGCCCGCCTTGCGCTCGCCGGCGTAGACCAGCGTCCAGACGACGCCGGTGGCGCCGAGCGCGACTTCCAGCCCGACCGACGACAGCAGGAGCGGGTTGAGCAGCAGCAAGGCGAACGTCACGGGCGCGAACGCCGCCGGCAGCCCGGTGCGCTCGCCGAGCCGGCGCAGGCCGAGGACGAGCAGCACCTGGGCGGCGACGAACACGATCCCGGCGGCGAGCACGGCGTCGCGGACGACGAACGTGACCGCGGCCAGGGCCAGGACGTTCAGCGGGGACGTCGCGGTGTTCGCCGTTCCCTGCTCGATCAGGCCCCAGTGGGCGTGGAAGGCGAGGTTCTTCGCGTAGGACAGCGTGATGTACGTGTCATCGATGAGATGGCTGCTGACCAGGGCGAACATCAGCGCGGAGGCCGCCGCGGCACCAGCCGGGAGGGCCCACGAGCGGGCAACGGGGACGGCCGCCGGTAGCGCACCGGCGGCCTCGGGGAGTTCTGCGGAGGCGCTTCGCATCCGGGACACCGTACCCCGCCCGTGACGCTTCTGTGATCTGAGCGGGGTGCGGGTGGCTCAGCCCACAGCGGTCAGATGCCGTTCCCATCGCCCGAGTTGCCCGAGTTGCCGGTGTTCCCGCCGCCGCGGCCGGGGAAGCCGCGGCCGTCGGGGCCCTGGTTGCCGCCGTTGTGCTGCCGGTGGATGCCGGGATGGCCGCCGCGGGGGCCGCCGCCGTGGGAGGTGGCGGCGGCGATGCCGCCGACGATGCCCCCGCCGATCAGCAGGCCGAGGAGTCCGACGCCGACGAGCTGGGTGGCGCGGTGCCCCACGAACCGCCGGAAGCCGCCGGGCTGCCGCGGGGCGGCCGCGGCGGGCGGCCCCCAGGCGCCGTAGGCCTGGCCGGGGCCGGGCTGGGAGAGCTGCGGAGTGGGTGGCGCCGGTGGTGGCTGCTGGCCGTGGGCCGCGGTCTGGTCGCCCGCCTGCGCCGCGTTCGGTAAGGCGGTGGTCCCGGCGGGGGTTTGCGCGGCGGGCTGGCCCTGCGCGGCGTTCGGCAGGGCGGTGGTCCCGGCGGCGGGCTGGCCCTGCGCCGCGTTCGGCAGGGCGGTGGTCCCGGCGGGCTCACCCTGCGCAGCGTTCGGGAAGGCAGTCGTTTCGGCCGAAGGCTGCGCGGGCGTGGGAACCGCCTGGGTCGCGGGCTCCTCGCCCGACGTCACCGGCTGCCGCGTGGTCGGCTGGTCGGCCGCGGCCGGCGCCGTGGGCTGCTCGACGGTCGGGTCTTCAGTCCCCTCCGGGACTTCGCGCGGCTGGTCGTTCATCGTCGCTCCTGTGATCCCGGGGACGGGCGCAGTGCCCGCCCCCACCACTTCAGGGTGCGCCGCTCAGCTGTGCGGAAGCTGAAACCCACCTGTCGATCCGCCATGAGACCTCACAGGTAGAACGCCAGGAACAGCGTGATAACCCAGCTCGCGCCCAGCACCTGCAGGATGCGGTCCTTGAGCGCGATCTCTTCGGGCTCGCCCGCGATGCCGCCGTCGACGTCGACCGCGTAGCGCAGGACCGCCACCAGGAACGGGACCATCGAGATGAGCGCCCACACCGAGTTGTGCTCGGTCTGGCGGATCTCGAACGCCCACAGGCAGTACGACATGATCAGGATCGCCGCCGACGTCGCCCAGACGAACCGCAGGTAGCTGGCCGAGTACTTCTTCAGCGACGAGCGGATCTTCGCGCCGGTGCGCTCGAAGAGCATGATCTCCGCGTAGCGCTTGCCGGCGACCATGAACAGCGAGCCGAACGCCGTGACCAGCAGGAACCACTGCGAAAGCGCGATGCCGCCCGCGACGCCGCCGGCGATCGAGCGCATCAGGAAGCCCGAGCCGACGATGGCCAGGTCGACCACCGGCTGGTGCTTCAGGCCGAAGCAGTAGCCGAGCTGGACGGCCTCGTAGACGCCCAGCACGACGGCGAGCTGCCAGCTCGCCGTGAACGACACGCCGAGGCCGGCCAGGAAGAACACGACCGCGGCCCCGTACGCGACGGGGACCGGCACGATCCCGGCCGCGATGGGCCGGTTGCGCTTGGTCGGGTGGGCCCGGTCGGCCTCGACGTCGATGGCGTCGTTGATCAGGTAGACCGAGCTCGCTGTCAGCGAAAAGGCCACGAAGGCGATGACCGCGTCGATCAGGAGACCGGTGCGGTCGGTCGACTTCGAGAACGCGAAGAACGGGGCCGCGAAGACCAGGACGTTCTTCACCCACTGCCGGGGCCGGGCCGTCTTGATGACGCCGGCTACCAGGCCCAACGGCCCGGGGGCGGCAGTCGCCGTCGAGGTCTCCGAAGACACTTCAGTCACCGGTGTCTCCGGTGCCTCAGGAGTCACGGCCGCTTCGTCGCTGTTGCGCTGCTCGGTCGTTTCGCTCATGGGTTCTTCTTCAGCTTCCGTCGTATCAGACCACCGACGAGCCCCCCGAGAGCTGCACCGGCCAGGACGTCTGTCGGATAGTGAACGCCGAGCACGAGCCTCGAGGCCAGCATCGGCGGTACCAGGGCGGGCACCAGGTTACGCCCGGTCAATCCGGAGTAGAGCACCGCCGCCGCCGTCGTGGACGTCGCGTGCGACGACGGGAAGCTCAGCTTGCTCGGCGTGCCGACCAGGACCTCGACGCTCGGGTGGTCCGGTCGCGGCCGCCTGACCACGCGTTTCACCGCGATCGACGCGGCGTGCGCGCCCACGACACCGGCCGACGCGACCAGCCAGTCCTTGCGGCGCTTCTTGTCGACGACGGCACCGAGCAGGCCCAGGCCGAACCAGCCGAGAGCGTGCTCGCCGAAGTGCGACATGCCGCGCGCAGCCTTCACCGAAGCTTCACTCTTCAGAAAGCCCTGCGCCTTCGCCAGGACCGCCACCTCTCCGGTGGGCTGCCCCTTCTCAAGCATCGAGGGACCCGTCGAGCGGCGCGCCGTCGGTCAGGTGCGGGGCGATCTTGTTGTCGAACGCCGACAGCGCCGAGCCGATGGCCATGTGCATGTCGAGGTACTTGTACGTGCCCAGCCGGCCGCCGAACAGCACGTTCTTCTCGCGCGCCTCGGTCTTGGCCAGCTCGCGGTAGGCCTCGAGCTTCTCGCGGTTGTCCGGCGTGTTGATCGGGTAGTACGGCTCGTCTTCCTCGCCCGCGAAGCGGGAGTACTCGCGGAAGATGACCGTCTTGTCCTTGGGGTAGTCCCGCTCCGGGTGGAAGTGCCGGAACTCGATGATGCGGGTGTAGGGGACTTCCTGGTCGTTGTAGTTGACGACCGAGGTGCCCTGGAAGTCACCGGTCTGCGCGACCTCGGACTCGAAGTCGACGGTGCGCCAGGTGAACCGGCCAGCCGAGTAGCCGAAGTAGCGGTCCAGCGGCCCGGTGTAGACGGTGGGGGTGCCCGCCGGGATGTGCTCGCGGACGTCGAAGTAGTCGACGTTCAGCCGGATCTCGATGTTCTCGTGCTCGGCCATCTTCTCGAGCCACGCGGTGTACCCGTTGACGGGCAGGCCCTCGTAGGTGTCGTTGAAGTACCGGTTGTCGAAGTTGTAGCGGACCGGCAGGCGCGTGATGATGTTCTCGCCGAGGTTCTTGGGGTCGTTCTCCCACTGCTTCGCGGTGTACCCGCGGATGAACGCCTCGTAGAGGGGACGGCCGACCAGCGAGATGGCCTTCTCCTCCAGGTTCTGCGCGTTGGCGGTCTCGAACTCGGAGGACTGCTTGGCGATCAGCTCGCGGGCCTCGTCCGGGGTGTGGGACTTGCCGAAGAACTGGTTGATCAGGCCCAGGTTCATCGGGAACGAGTAGACCTGGTCCTTGACCCGCGCGAACACGCGGTGCTGGTAGTTCGTGAACTCGGTGAACCGGTTCACGTACTCCCAGACGCGCTTGTTCGAGGTGTGGAACAGGTGCGCGCCGTACTTGTGCACCTCGATCCCGGTCTCCGGGTCGGCCTCCGAGTACGCGTTGCCGCCGAGGTGGCTGCGCCGCTCGAGGATCAGGACCTTCTTGCCCAGCTCGGCCGCGGCCCGTTCGGCGACGGTCAGGCCGAAGAAACCGGACCCGACGACGACGAGGTCGTAACCTGCGAAATCGTCTTCAGTAATCTGTGCGGGGTTCGTGTGCGCGCTCACGGGCGTCGAGGGTACGGGGGTCGCTGACCCGGCTCGCACCCGACTATCACATTTCGGCCTACGACACACCTGGAAAGCAGTGCCTGCACCCGAGGACTTCTGGAGCTACTTCGCCGCCGTGGCCACATATGTGGCCGTCCTGGCGGTGCCCGGCGGCGTCGTGGGCTGGGCCGCCGGCGTCCGCGGCTGGGCTCTGGCCGGGCTCGCGCCGCTGCTCAGCTACGCCATCACCGGCCTGGCCGGCCCGTGGCTGGCGATCGCGCACGTGCCGTACGGCCCGCTGAGCGTCGCCGCCTGCACCCTGCTGCTCGCCGGCGTGCTCCACGGCCTGCGCCGGGTCTCGATCGCGCGCGGCTGGATGACGCCGGGCGCCGAGGAGCCGCCGGAGCCGTGGTCGCGCCGGGCGCACCTCGCCGTCGCGGCCTGCGTGGCGGTCGCCACCGCCGTGTCGATCGCCGTCGTGATCACCGGCCGCGGCGGGACGACCGCGGTGTTCCAGCGCTGGGACACCGTCTTCCACGCGAACGGCATCCGCTACATCGCCGACACCGGCGACGGCTCCCTGACCGGCATGGGCACCATCAACTGGTACCCGGACGGCTCGTTCTACCCGAACGCCTACCACCTGGTCGGGGCCCTGGTCTACCAGCTGTCGGGGACGTCGGTCCCGGTCACGCTCAACGCCGTCACGATGCCGATCGCCGGGCTGTTCGCGCTGGCCATGGTCGCGCTGGTGCGCCAGCTCGGCGGCCGCGCGGTGTTCGGCGCCAGCGTGGCGCTGGTCGCGGGCGGCGCGACGACGGGGGCGTACGAGTCGGTGTCGAGCGGGCTGCTGCCGTTCGCGCTCGGGATCGTGCTGACGCCGCTGGCGGTGGTCGCGCTGCAGCGGTTCGTCGTGCGGCCGGGCGTCGACACCGGCGCGGTGCTGGCGCTGAGCGCGACCGGCCTGCTGGCCGCGCACTCGAGCGCGCTGTTCGGAGCCCTGCTGTTCGCGTTCCCGCTGGTCGTGCAGCGCTGGTACCGGGCGCTGCGGGGCAAGCGCCTCGACGGCGTGCCCGAGGGGCGACCGGCCTGGCGGGTGGTCGGCGACGACGTCCTGCGGATGGTGCCGGTGATGGCCGCCGCGGGTGTGCTGTCCGCGCCGATGATCCTCGGCGCGATCACCTTCACGTCCGGGTCGTACCCGTACCACGCCTGGGGCTCGCACATGCCCGTGTGGAAGGCGCTGGCGATGCTGGCGACGTTCAAGCAGGTGCTGCCGGTCCCGCAGATCTGGCTGACGGTCTTCCTCGCCGTCGGCGTGCTGACGCTGCTCGCGCTGCGGCGGATGCGCTGGGTGGTGCTCTCGGCGCTCGGGCTGTCCGCGCTGTTCGTCGTCGTCGCGTGCTTCGGCGGCGAAGACTGGGTGATCACGCTGTCGCGGCCCTGGTGGAACGACCGGTTCCGGCTGATGGCGCTGGCCGCGATCCCGATGTGCCTGCTCGCCGCGCACGGCATGAGCGAGGCCCAGCGCTGGGCGGCGAAGCTGGCGAGCGGACGCGCCTGGGTGCGTGCCCGGCCGTGGCTGACCGGCCGGGTCGGGCTGGCGACGGCGGTGCTGCTGGTCGTCGCGATGGGCGTGCTGACCGGCGGGTTCTACCGCGCGGCCAACGCCAAGACAGTGTCGCTGCTGTACTACAACGGCCTGCCCGGCGAGACCGTCCCGCCGGTCAGCCAGGACGAGATCGACGCGATGGAGCACCTCGGCACGCTGGGGATCCCGGCCGACCAGAAGGTGCTCAACGACCGGATGGACGGCACGGCCTGGATGTACGCGCTGACCGGCGTGCACCCGGTGGCCGGCCACTACGACGCGGGCGTCGCACCCCCGGACGCGCTCTACCTGGCCTTGCACTTCGGCGACTACGACAGCGACCCGCAGGTCCGCGCGGCCACACAGCGGCTGAACATCCACTACGTGCTGGTCGGCAGCGGGACGATCCGCCGCGACACCCCGATCGCGCCGGGCCTGCGGCACCTCGACGGGCACGACTTCGTGCGCGAGGTGTACCGGAACCCGGGCGCCGTGATCTACCAGATCGTCAAATGACAAAGCCCTCGTGGCCGCGGCGCCCCGTGCCGCGGCCACGAGGGCCCTCCGTCCCCCAACCACCCCCGGGGTGATCTCTGGCGTCTGCAGTGATGGACGCCTGAGGGACGGCAATCGGTTTCCCGGCTAGCCGGATGTCACCCGTTCGGACCAGCGTGCAGTTCCGGCAGGACGTCGCTCGCGACCTGCTCCAGCACCGCTTCGCGGCCTTCGTACGGCGAGGACGACCGCGGCCAGTGCGCGATGACGTCGGTGAAGCCCAGCTCGCCCGCGCGGCCCGCGGCGTCGCGGAACGCCTCCACGCTGCTCAGCGAGAACACGGGGGACGCGTCCAGGCTCAGGTGCCGCTGGATGCTCGCCCGCTCGCGGCCGGCCGCGTCGAGGCGCTCGTCGAAGACGTCCGTGAGCTGCTTGATGCCGGCCCACCACTCGTCCTCGGTCTTGCCGCCCCGGCCCGTCGTGACCCAGCCCGCGCCGAAGCGCGCGGCCAGCGTCATCGTGCGCGGGCCGTTCGCCGCGACCACGAACGGCAGCCGCGGGCGCTGGACCGTGCCCGGCAGGTTGCGAGCCCCGTGGGCGCGGTAGTACTCGCCGTCGAAGTCGAACTTGTCGGTCATCAGCAGCCCGTCGAGTGCCTCGACGAACTCGGTGAACCGGTCGGCGCGCTGCTTGGCCGTCAGCTCGGGGGCGCCGAGCACCGCGCCGTCGTAGTGCTGGTGGTCGACGCCCGCGCCGACGCCCAGGACGAACCGGCCGTCGGAGACGTCGTCCAAGGTGGTCAGCTCGCGCATGAACGGCACCGGGTGCCGGGCGACCGGCGACGCCACGAACGTGCCCAGCCGGATCCGGGACGTCACCATCGCCGCGGCGGTCAGGGTCGGGACCGCGGAGAACCACGGGCCGTCGACCAGGTTGCGCCAGCCCAGGTGGTCGTACGTCCACGCGTGGTCGAAGCCGTACTCCTCGGCCGCGCGCCACTTCGGCTCGGCGGCCCACCAACGATCTTCAGGGAGAATGACGATGCCTACTCGCACAGTTCCGGACGCTATCGGTTACCACCGACAGTCGCACGGATGGGCAAGTCCTCCCCCGAACGTGTCAGGGACAATGGCGGGGTGGAGAGACCCCAGTTGATCGCGTCCGATGTCGACGGCACCCTGCTCGGCCCCTCCGAATCGCTCAGCGCCCGCACCATCGCGACCGTCCGCCGGGCGATCGAGGCGGGCGTCCCGTTCGTGCTGGCCAGCGGCCGGCCGCCGCGGTGGATCGCGCCCGTGGCCAAGCCCCTCGGCCTGACCGGTTACGCCGTGTGCGCGAACGGCGCCGTCCTGTACGACTGCGGCCTCGAGGAGGTCGTCGCGGTGCACGGGCTGCTGCAGCCCGAGCTGCTCCACGACATCGGGCACGCGCTCGACAAGGCCGTCCCCGGCTGCCGGCTGGCCGCCGAACGCGTCAGCACCGACGCCGACCACGAGATGCGCAGCTTCGTGATCGAGCCGAAGTACCACAACCCGTGGGGCGACGGCGAAGGCCGCACGGCGCCGCGCGCCGAGGTGCTCGGCCACCCGGCGATCAAGCTGCTGGTCAGCCACATCGGGATGTCGTCGGAGGAGATGGCGGACGCGGTCAACGCGCTGTTCGACCGCGAGGTCGACGTCACCTACTCATCCTCGGGCGGGCTGGTGGAGCTGTCCGCGCACGGCATCACGAAGGCGACCGGCCTGGCCGACGTCGCCGAGCGGCTGGGCGTCGAGCGGGAGGGGGTGATCGCCTTCGGCGACATGCCCAACGACGTCGAGATGCTGCGCTGGGCCGGCCACGGCGTCGCGATGGAGAACGGGCACCCGCGGGCGCAGGCGGTGGCCGACGAGATCACCGGCCCGGCCGGTGAGGACGGCGTCGCGCAGGTTCTCGAGCGCTGGTTCTGACCGTCTTGTTCTAGCGCCGGTCGAGCTCGGCCGCCTCGGCCGGGGTCGGCGCGGTCCCGCCCAGGTGGGCGGGCAGCCACCAGCGCTCCTCGTCGGAGGCGGGCTGGTCCGGGTAGCCGGCCTGGGCCCGGTCGAGCAACGCGCTCATCCGGGTGCGCAGCTCCTTCGTCACGACGTCCCAGTCGTCGCCCTTGGCCGGGTGCATCGGCTCGCCGATGAGGATCGAGATCGGCACGTGCCGGCGGGTCAGGTCCTTCGGCCGGCCCTTCGTCCACAGCCGCTGCGTGCCCCACAGGGCCATCGGCACGACCGGGACGTTCGCCGCCGCGGCCATCCGGACCGCGCCCGACTTGATCTCCTTGACGGTGAACGACCGGCTGATCGTCGCCTCCGGGAAGACGCCGACGACCTCGCCGGCCTGCAGCTTCCCGAGTGCCTCGCGGTAGGAGGCCAGGCCTGCCGAGCGGTCGACGGAGATGTGGTGCATCCCGCGCATCAGCTGCCCGGCGATCCGGTTGTCGAAGATCTCCTTCTTCGCCATGAACCGCGTCAGCCGCTTGGCCGGGCGCGCGCCGAGGCCGCAGAAGATGAAGTCCAGGTAGCTGACGTGGTTGCAGGCGATGACCGCACCGCCGTGGCGCGGGATGTGCTCCGCGCCCTCGATCGTGATGCGGTTGTCCAGTACCCGGAACATCGTCCGGGCCGCCGCGATCACGGGCGGGTACACGAGGTCAGCCATCGCGCCAGGTTACGGGACCGTAGGTTCTTGGCGACCGTTCAAGCGGTGAAGGCCACAAACCGGGCGAAGCTCACGCCGAACGAACGACCACTAGGCTTTCGGCGTGGGGACAGTGATCGAATCGCCTGTGCGACGAGCCGGCCACCGAGTCGCGGTGTACCTGGGCCTGGCCACGGTGACGCTGCTCAACCTCATCTCCTACGCCCCCGTGCAGCCGAACGCGCACGAGAAGGCGTGGGGCGACGCCGTCGAGTACTACGCGATGTCGGTGCAGACCGGCGCCCGGGTCGACAACCCGTTCGCGCTGCGGATGCTCAGCCCGTGGCTCGTCCACACCGTCAACCGGTTCACCGGTATCTCGCTGGACTCGGTGTGGCTGGGGTTCACGTTCGTGCTGGTCCTGGCCGCGGCGATCGTCTTCTTCGAGTTCCTCTGGGTCCGCCTGAACCTGCGGCTGTACACCTCGGCGCTCGCCGCGGTCGCGTTGGCCTGCACGTTCTGGTACGCGCCGTACGCGTTCAGCAACCCGTACCTGGTCGACCCGCTGAACAACCTGCTCTACCTGCTCGCGCTGTGGCTGCTGTTCGACCGGCGGCTGATCTGGTTCGCGCTCGTGATCGTCGTCGGCGCGATCAACAAGGAGACGACGCTGCTGCTCGCGCCGCTGTACCCGCTGGCGGCGTGGACGCGGTCGCGGTCGCTGCGGGACAAGCAGGTCATCGGCGGGCTGGTCGCCGTGGTCGTCGCGGGCGGCCTGTACTTCGCGTTCCGGCTGTGGGCCCAGGCGCTGATCGGCGGCGACTACGGGTTCGGCGCCGGCCAGGCCAACAGCGGCCTGCTGGGCAACATCCGGTTCGCCCTGTCGTCGAACAAGGGCGTGGACCAGGCCGCGCTGTACAGCACGTTCAGCTTCTTCTGGCTGATCTTCGCCTACGGCCTCTACCGCGAACACCGGCGCAGCGGCACCAAGAGCCTGCTGCTGGTGTCCAGCGTCTGGCTGGGCCTGTGCTGCCTCGCCGGGCGGCTGGTCGCCACGGACACCCAGCGCGTTTTCGTGATGATGGCGCCGCTGGTCCTCGGGCTGGTCGCGGTCGTGCTCGACGAGCACCGCGGCGAAGCCCGGCGCATCTGGGTCGGCGTGGTGTTCTTCCTGTACCTGGCCGTGAACTACCAGCTGGCGTCGTCGTCGACGATCTTCCTGGTCGGCTTGGCCGGGCTGCTCGTGTTCGTGCTGCTCGAGGTGCCGCCGTTCTGGCCGAAGCCGGCGCCGACGCGGGTCCCGTCGGCCGACGACGGCCCGCCGACCGAGGAGTTCCTCCCCCACCGCGGTTCGCTCGACCGCGACTGAGGCAGCGCCGCCAGGACCAGCGCGAGCAGGATCGTGAACAGCGCGACGGACTGGTGCTTGACGCCCTCGATGCCGTCGCCGAGGGCCGCCGTGCCGAACTGCGTCAGCGAGACGGCGAGCAGGAACAACAGCACGACGCCCAGCGGACCGCGGCGCTGCACCCACGCCCTGACCAGCACGAACAGCCAGATCGGCACCAGTGCGAACAAGCCGAGCGGGCTGATCATGCGGGTCAGCCACGACACGACTGGGACCCGGTACTCCTGCGCGTGCGGCGCGAAGCCGGCCTCCTGGTCGAAGCTGCCGAGGTAGTCCGGGCGGGCGGTCAGCTGGTCGGTCGCGGCGCGGTCCAGCACCTCGAGCGTCCGGCCGGGGTGGCTCGCGAAGAAGCCCAGGACGTTCTCGCGGGTCATCTTGTCGCGGTAGGTGGGGTAGAGCGGGTCCAGCGTCACCGGGTGCGGGTGCCACCAGCCGTTGCCCGCGTACTGGGCGAACGACGGCGGCAGGCCCAGCGCGGCGAGGTCGGCCTGGGTGTCGTGCCGGCCGTCGACGATGTTCAGGAAGATCGAGTTGACCATGTTGATCTCGCGCGAGTCGTCGCCCGGGAACGCGGTGTACGTGCCGTCGGGCGCGCGGGCGGGTTCGACGCCCTGCTGCGCGAACAGCGTCACGGCGCCGAGGGCCCCGATGACCAGTGCCGCGGCCGCCCACCGCTTCGCCCCGCGCAGCGCGCCCGGCCGGACGAGGAGCACCGCGAGCGCGAGGATCGGCAGGATGATCAGCATCTGGACCTTGGCGTTGACCGCCAGGACGCCGCCGGCGAACGTCACCGCCATCCCCGCGTAGCTCCACCGGCCCTCGCGCGCGGTCAGCAGCAGGCCGCCGGCGATCAGCAGGAGGCCGAGGAAGGCCGCGCCTTCGCCGAGGATCGCCGCGAAGTAGCCGAAGAACGCCGAGTCGGCGACGACCAGCAGGAGCCCGGCCGCGACGGCCAGCCGGACGCGGACCGGGTACGGCAGGCCGAGCACGATAGCCGTCACGGCCGCCGCGGCGATGATGCTGCTCAGCAGGCCCAGCACGACCAGGCTCAGCGTCGTGGGGAAGCCGGCCAGCCGGGCGAGCCCGACGGACGCCTCCGCCAGCCAGCTCTGCGTCAGCAGGTAGGTGGGCCGGCACGGCGGCGCGCCCGGCGCGGCGGTGTAGGCGAGGTGGACGAACGGCTCGGGCAGGCCCTTCCAGGTGATCCCGGCGCCGCAGAGCACGCGGCCGCCGTCGCCGTTGTTCGACATCGCGATCGGCCGCGGCACCAGGAACCGGACCACGAAGAGCAGGAGCGACGTCCCGAAGACTCCGATCCCGAGCCGGGCTTCGGCACCCAGGCGCGCTTTCGGGACGTCGAGCTTCACGAAGGACAGGGTACGTAGCGGAAGTCCGGGCCCCGGTCCAGGTCCGTGACCACCGACTTCGCCTGCTCCGCGCGCGGGTAGACCGAGACCCAGTAGGGCGTGCCGACGCGGCGGAAGGTGGCGACCTCGTACTTGCCCGCGTAGACCGGGTCGATGACGCAGTGCTGGTGGTCGGCGTAGCCGCTGTCGGCGGGCACGGCGACGGTCGGGCGGCGGCCGTTGACGACGTAGTCGTAGTCGGTCGCGACGCCGGCGGCGTGCCGCCCGTCGCGGGCGATGTGGTCGTCGGTGCGGCCGAGGACGTCGACGATGAGCAGCTGGCCGCCGTTGGCGGCGAGCGCGCCGGGCGCGGCGGCGCTGACGACCGACCCGGGCGGCAGGTACTGGCCGAGCCAGCCGCCGATCGCGCTGAGCTCGTCGCCGTGGGCACGCCAGTCGCGCACGCGGTCGAGCATGTCGGGGCTGAACACCGAGACGAGCACGGCGATGCCGGCGAGCCCGCAGGCGGTCACCGGCACCAGCCGCGTCGCGGCGGGCCACGCCCTCGGCCGCGGGGACGGCTTCGCCTCGGCGTCCACGGTCAGCACGCCGTAGGTGGCGACGCTCGCGACGGCGATCAGCGGCGGCACGGGGGCCAGCACCCGCCACGCCGGCCCGGGGTCCCCGCCGATCAGCACCGCGGCGGCCGCGAGCCCCACCGCCATCGCGAAGAGCAGCCAGATCAGCGTGCGAGCCTCGGCGGCTGTGACAACCGGGGCTTCGCCCCGGGCCGGGGGCTCCGCCACCCGGAACCCCCGAAACGCGGGCTTGGTGCGACGCAACAACAGCGCGACCGCCGCGACCAGGCCGAGCAGCAGGAAACCCTGGTGCGCCAAGGCAAACCCGGACAGGTACGGCCAGCCGGCGTCGACCTGCGAGCCGAGCGGACCGCCGAGTTTCGCGGCCAGCGGCGCCGGGAGGAAGTGCTGGTAGAACGTCGCGCGCCAGGCCAGCCGCGGGATCAGGAACACGAGCGCGCCCAGCAGGTAGCCCACCGGTGCCCACCAGCTGTGCTTCTTCTTCAGCGCGGCCCCGACCAGCCAGAGGCCGGCGAGCACGCCGGCCACCAGGCCCTCCGGGCTGGTCATCACGGCGAACGCGACGAGCACCCCGGCGACCACCGGCCGGCGCGCCACGAGCGAGTAGCAGACGGCGAGCAGCAGCAGGACGAACAACGCGACCTCGGAGCCGGACGGCCCGTAGACGGCCAGGCCGCCGGCGCTCGCGGTCAGCACCGCGGCGGCGACGCCGATCGCCGGGCGCGGCTCGGCACCGGCCGGGGCGGCCGCCGCGACGATCCGGTTGACCAGGAAGCAGGAGAGCAGGACGCAGCCGAGCGCGGCGACGACCCCGAACACGACGGCGGCCGTCCGGACGTCGGCGCCGAACGCGGCCCGCGGGAGGGCGATCAGGACCAGCCAGAGGAAGTTCGTGTAGCCCTCGACGCGTTCACCGGGGTTGAACACCGGGCCGTTCCCGTCGGCGATGTTCTGCGCGTAGCGGAACGACACGAGCGCGTCTTCGGTGACGGTGGCGAACAGCAGCTGGTGCAGCAGCGAAAGTCCGAGCGTGAGGGCGAGGACGAAGCCGCGCCAGCCGCGGTCGGTGTCGAGGCGTCCCCAGGTCAGCACCACGATCGCGGCGAGGACCAGCCACGCCACCACGACCGCGTAGACCACCCGGCCCCCTCGTGAAGATCGCTCCGCCCGGCGTCAGTCAAGCAGGGAAACGCACTGGTCAATATAACCCGTTCGGGTATCGCGACGGAGTGTCGCGTTCGGACTCCAACCCCGGGACCGCGCACTGATCATCGGCGGCTTAGTCTCCAGCGTGCTCTCCGTGTGCGTTGCCATTGCCGTCATCGCCGTCCCGGGCCTGCTGACCGGCCTTGCCGTGGGACTGCGCGGCTGGGCCCTGGCCGGGTTGGCACCGTTGCTGAGCTACGCGATCGGCGGTTTGACCGGCCCGTGGACGGCGGCGGTCGGGTGGTCGTTCACCCCGCTGACGTACGCCCTTTCGACCCTGGTGTTCACCGCGATCGGTTACGGTGTCCGGAAACTGACGGTCCGCCGCTGGGCACCCGAGCCGGAACCCGGGCTGTGGGACCGTCGCGGGCACCTCGCGGTGGGCACGTGCCTGCTGTTCGGGGCGGCGGTGGGCTTCTACGCGACGCTGCGCGGACTGGGCCACATCGGCGCGCTGCCGCAGGGTTTCGACGCGGTGTACCACGGCAACGCCGTCCGCTACATCGCCGACACCGGCGACGGCGGCCTGTTCGGCACCGGGCACGTGAACTGGTACGGCGACGCGCTGCCGGTGTTCTACCCCAACGCCTACCACCTGCTGGCGTCGGTGACTTACCGCCTGAGCGGCGGGTCGATCCCGGCAACGCTCGACGCGAACACGCTGCTGCTGCCGGGTTTGCTGGCGTTGTCGTTGGTGACGCTGGTCCGCGAGTTCCGCGGGCGCGCGGTGTTCGCGGGCGCGGTGGCGCTGACGGCGGTGGCGCCGGTGATGGGCGTCTACGAGTCGATGGACCGCGGGCCGCTGCTGCCGTTCGCGCTGGGTGTGACGCTGACACCGCTGGCGGCGGTGGCGTTGCGGCGGTACCTGGATCGGGTCGCACCGGACACGGGGTTCGTGCTGCTGCTCACGGCGGTGGGGTTGCTGTGCATCCACTCGTCGACGCTGTTCGGCGGGATCCTGTTCGCGGGACCGGTGCTGGTGCAGCGCTGGTTGTCGTCGTGGCGGCGGATCGGGCGTGACCTGCTGGCGCTGCTGCCGATCGCGGTGGTGTCGTTGCTGGTGGCCTGGCTGCAGTTGTTCGGAGCGCTGGGCCTGGCCACGGGCGACGTCCCGTACTTCGGCTGGCCGAGCGAGTGGCGCGCGTCGACGGCGTTGGGTGCGTTGCTGAGTTTCCAGCACTTCGAGGCGCACCCGCAGGTGTGGCTGTCGGTGGCGTTGTTCCTGGGGATCGTGTTCTTCGCGCGGGCGGGGGCGTTGCGCTGGATCGGCCTGACGGCGGCGGTGACGGGCCTGGCGTACATGGTGGTGGCGTCGTCGAACGCGCCGTGGGTGATGGCCCTGTCCCGCCCGTGGTGGGACGACCCGTACCGCTTCTTCTCGATGGCGGCGATCCCGCTGTGCGTGCTGGCGGCGCACGGGTTGGCGTCGACGCAGGCGTGGCTGCGCGAGCGGTTGCCCGAGCGCGTGCCGGCGGTGGCGGTCGCGGTGGTGGTGCTGCTGGGTTTCGTGGTGCTGTCGAACGGGTTGTACTTCCGCTCGAACGGAGAACGGGTGTACACGGGCTACCAGGCGGCGGACCCTTCGCAGTTGCACGTGACGCCGGGCGAGGAAGCGGCGATGGTGGAGCTGGGCAAGCTGGCGGCCCCGGGCGAGTGGGCGATGAACGACCGCTTCGACGGAACGGCGTGGACGTACGCGCTATCGGGGGTCCGGACGGTGGCGGCGCACTACGACCAGACTTTGCCGCCTTCGGACGCGCGGTTGCTCGCGGAGCGGTTTCGCGACTACGACACGGACCCGGCGGTGCGAGCGGCGGTCAAGCGGTTGAACGTGCGGTGGGTGATTTTGGGGGTGCCGTTGCCGGCGCCCGCGGAGCCTTATCAGCCGGGGTTGGTGGGGTTGGCGGGGAAGCCGTTTTTGAAGGAGGCTTGGCGCAATTCGGACGCGGTGATTTACCGGCTGGTGCCTTGAGGTAAAGCAAGTGGTCGGCAGCAGAGAAGCAGCTCGCCGGGATCGACCACCGCACCGGGGGCGCGCGGCCTCCCAAGCCGCTGCGAAACCGCACACAGCCGAAGGTGGTCCGTCGAGGCCCCGAGCCGGAACAAGCTGATCCTGATCGCCGGTCGGGTTCCGTGATCGGAACCCGGTGGCCGCCCCAGGACGCCGGGCAGCCCCTTGGCCAGTCTATCGGCGGCAGGCGACAAAAAGGCCGGTTCAGCTCCCCTGAGCCGAAGTTGTCCACATGTGCGTCGAGGCTGTGGATAGCTTGGGGACAGGTGGTGGACAACTCTGGCGTGGCCCGGCGATCTGCCCACTGACCAGGCGTTACATGCTGCAGAGCGCGGTCTGGGACGGGCTCGGATTCCGCCGTCGAGCGAGGTTGGACGCAAGTCGGCGCGAGCGGTTGTGGATAAACCACCAGCGGGCTCGGGTCAGGCGGAGGTGACCGCCGGGCGGCGGGTTGAGCGGGCCGCGATCGCTGCCATGCCCGCCGTCAGCAGGTCCGCCACCGTGAACATCACCCGGGAGGCCACCGCGAACGCCGTGGCCTGGCCGACCGTCAGGCCGCTCGCCGTCAGGACCGCTACCTGGGCCACCTCGCGCACTCCCACTCCGCTCGGGAGGATGAACGCGAACGTGCCCACCGTCATCGCCACCGCCATCGCGCCCACGCACAGCACGAACCCGCTGAAGCCCGGCGTTCCCACCGAGTTCGCCAGCAGCCACAGGTGGATCCCCTGGAGGCACCACGCCGCCGTCGAGGCGCCGAAGACCTTGCCCACCACCTTCCAGCCCAGCGGGTGGGCCAGCGGGGGGCGGCGCAGCAGCTTCAGCACCAGGGACGTGCCCCACGTCAGGATCTTCGGGTGCAGCATCGCCAGGCCGACCGGGATCAGCACGAACAGCCACATTGCGCGCGGGCTGTTGCTGAACACCGCCGGCGCGGCCAGGAGCGAGACCACCAGAGCCGACACCACGCCGACGCCCAGCTGGATCAGCGAGCCCGTGAAGATGCGCGCGCGGGCCAGGCCCGCCTTGCGGCCCAGCTCCATCTGCAGCAGGTACGCCCAGACCGATCCCGGGACGTACTTGCCGAGCGAGCCGACCAGGCAGATCTGCGCTCCCCGGGCGTAGCCGATCGGCTTGCCCAGGTCATCGACCATGACCTGCCAGCCCCACGTCGACACCATGATCGCCGCGACCAGGGCCACCAGGCTGAGCAGGGACGACTGCCACGCCACGTCACGCAGCGTGTGCCAGAACTCGCCCCAGTTCGAGGCCAGCTGCTTCGCCGCGAAGCCGATGACCAGCAGGATCGCGACCCATCTGACGACGTCGAGGATCTTCGCCTTGGTGGACTTCGGCTGCTTTCCGGCAGCAGGAAGATCCTCTGGCGTCTCAACTGTCGTCATCGACGGTCTCCTCAGGCCTGCACCGTGACCAGTCGGCTGAATTCGGCCAGCAGATCGTAACCGTCCCAGACCGCGGAGAACGTCAGGGCGCTGCCGAACGGCACGATCCGGTCGACGCCGCGGCCCGCCAGTTCGTACGCAAACTCCGTCAGCTCTTCGGCCGTGAAGCCGAACTGGCTGACCGTCTGGTCCTTGCGCAGGACGATCGGCACCAGGTTGGACAAAGTGGACACTCGCGCGTTCGCGAACGTGCCCGCGCCGAGCCATTCGCGCGGCAGGACCGCCGGGTCGGCCAGCTCCAAAGTGGCCAGCCCGTTGCCGTCGAACGCGATCTCCTTGACCAGCCCGTCGACCGCCGCGCCGTACGCCGACACCCGCTTCTGGACCGCCATCGCCGGCTCGGTGACGTGCTGTTTCGTCTCCAGCACCGACGCCAGCAGCGTCCGGAACTCCTGGCCGGCCGCAGCCGCACCGGCGGCGTCACCCACCCAGAACACCGCGCGCGGCGACGAGCAGGCGGCCTGGTCGAACCAGTACGAGTCGTTGTAGAAGCCCTCGGCGGCCGAACGGCGCTCCTCCGCGGACGCCCGCTGCCAGCCCGCCACCGAAGCGACGGCGAACGACGAGCGGTCCGGGAACGTCAGGTCACGCGCGTGCGGCGCGAGCGGGTACTTGCGCAGCGCCGCGACCGAGCCGTCGCCGCCCCAGATGACGCGCAGGTCGGCGGCCAGCGACAGGGCGCCGCTGACCTCGTCGCTGCGGTCGTACGTCACCATGCGCTGGGTCGCGCGGATCACGTCCGCGACCGAAGAGTCCACTTCGGACAGCGCCGCGTTCAGCGCCTCCAGCACCGCTTCGGCGGCCCCGGCCGAGCGCGACGACACCCGCACGACGTTGTGGTTACCGGCCAGCGCCGACAGCGCCCACGAGTAGACGAAGATCGTGTCGACGTTCGCCGGCGGTACGTGGAACACCAGCCCGCGCGGGAACCGCAGCGCGCCACCATTCGTGTCCAAAGTGGACAACGCCTTGGCGATCTCGCCCTTGCGCAGGAAGAAGCCGAGCGACGCCAGCTCCGGGAACCGGCGCGCGGTGGCCGGCGCCAGCAGCTTGCGCGCGAACTTCGTGATGAACTCGACGACGCGCGGATCGCCGACGCGCAGCCGGCCGCCCGGCGGTGCGGCGCGCAGCTCGTCGACCAGGTCGCCTACCGAAACCGCATCCGACAAGGGAAAACGCTGCGTCAGAGAAGTCACGCCGCCGCTCCCGAGAACGTGTCCGAGCACCCGCGGGCCTCGGCCTTCGGCAGTCGGCCGAGCACCGAGAAGTGCTTGCCCGGCCAGTCGCCGTCGTCGATGCCGTTGTAGACGCCGAGGTCTTCGGTCAGCAGCACGTGTCCCGGGTACGACGTCGGCAGCGTCGAGACGACCTCGATCACGCCCGGCTCGCCGACCGGCTGCTCTTCCCACGTCTCCGGGTTCCGGATCACGACGTCGGCGAAGTCCGGGCAGTACAGCGAGTTCCCGGACGGCCCTTCGAGGAACACCGTGCCGATCTGCTCGATCATCCCGTAGTAGTTGTGGATCCGGGTGAGCCCGGTGTCCTCTTTGAACCGGCGGCGGAACTCGGTGTTGTCGACCGCGCGGTCGATCAGCTTCTTCCAGCCACCGGAGTGGATCAGGATCCCGTTCGACAGGTCGAGGTTGTTGTCCCGCGCGACCTCGTACAGGTACAGCCACACCATGAACGTGAAGCCGAAGATCAGGAACGGCTTGTCGCCGTACTCGGCCAGGAACTTCTTGACGGCCTCGACGTCCGGCTGGTCGTTCTCGTCGAGCACGTAGGTGTGCTTGCGGCCGAAGTTCGCCATGCCCAGCACACCCGCGCCGCGCGCGGAGAACGACCGGCGGTTCTTGATGATGCCGATCGTGTCGACCATCAGCATCGGCAGCCGCTCGCCGCCGAGGACCTCCTGCAGCGTCGCGCCGAGCTGTTTGGTCTGCGCGCCCGCGGCCACCTTGTCCAGGTAGATCCGCGACGCGCCGGCGCCGGTCGTGCCCGACGACGTCAGTGTCTTGAAGACCTCGCTGTCCGGTACCGACTTCAGGTCGTGCGTCTTGAACATCCGCACCGGCAGCCACGGCAGGTCGGCGATCGTGGCGAACGAAGCGTCCGGCGCGATCCCCAGCGACGACAGGATCCGGTCGTAGCCTTCGGAGTTCGCCCGGTGGTGGGCCGTCAACGAGGCCAGTTCGGGCAGCAGCAAGGCCTCCCGGTCGGCCTGCGACCGAGTGAACACGCTCATACCTTCGCCTCCAAGGACCGGTAGTCGATCTTGCCGCTGGCCAGCAGCGGCACGGTGTCGATCGGGCGGACGTCGAACCCGCTGACGTGCAGGTGCAGCCGCTCGGACAGCGCCCGCGACGCGTCCTTGCAGATGCCGGCGTCGGCACCCTCGGCGAACAGCACCACCTTGTCGCCGGCGGGGACCGCCGCCACCACGTCGATCCCGACCGCCGCCGTGCGCACGGCTTGCTCGAGGTCGTCGAGGCTGACGCGGTTGCCGAACACCTTGCCGATGCGCTTGAGCCGCCCGGTGATGAACAGGTACCCGTCTTCGTCGAGGTACCCGAGGTCACCGGTGGCGAGCACGCCGCCGTATTCGTCGCCCTTGGCCAGGCCGGACTCGTCGTCCGCGTAACCCAGCATCACATTGGGCCCACGGTAGACGACCTCACCGACAATTTTCGGGTGCGTGGTCTCCGAGCCGTCGTCCCGGCGGACCGCGAACTTCCCGCCCGGCAGCGCCGGCCCGGCGGAACCGAGCTTTTCGGCCAGTTTTTCGGCGGGCACCGTCGTCATCCGCGGCGCCGCCTCGGTCTGGCCGTACATGACGTACATCCGGCCGCCGACGGCGAGCATCTTCTCGTTGAACTCGGCGATCAGCTCGTCGCGCAGCTTCCCGCCGGCCTGCGTCAGCGTGCGCAGCGTCGGGTACTTCGCGGGGTCGAACTTGAGCCGCCGCAGCATTTCGTAGTGGTACGGGACACCCGAGAGGGACGTGACGCCGTAGGTGGTCACCGCGTCCCAGAACCCGCGGCCGAGCACCCCGGACGGCTCGATCACGACGGTCGCGTCCCGCACCAGGTGCGAGTTCAGCACCGACAGGCCGTAGCTGTAGTGCAGCGGCAGGCAGGTCGGCGCGACTTCGTCGGAATCGATGTGCAGCACCTGCGCGATGGCGTCGGCGTTCGAAAGGATCGCCTGCCGCGACAGCCGGACGAGCTTCGGGTTGCCGGTGGACCCGCTGGTCGGCAGCAGGACGGCCAGGTCGGGGTGCGGCTGGACGCCCTCGTCCGAAGAACGGACCCAGTCGGAGCCCTGGACGCGGTACCCGTCCGGAGCGTCGCCGGACGCCGACAGCACCGCCGCCGGGCGGAACCGCGCGACCAGCCCGGCCAGCACGTCCGCGTCCAGCGCCGGGTCGATCAGCGCGATCGCCCGGCCGGATTCGAACGCACCCAGGTAGGTCAGCACGCTCGGCAGGTCGACCGCCATCCGCGCGAACACGACGCCGACCGGCAGCGCAGCGAGCGCCTCCATGGAGCGGCCGACCTCGGCCGACAGTTCCGCGCCCGCCAGCGTGCGGCCCCCGGCCACATCGACCAGCCGGGCTCCCGCACCCAACAGCGTCACAGCACCAAGCCTCCGTCGACGCCCAGCACCTGCCCGGTGATGAAGGAAGCTTCATCACTCACCAGGAACCGGATCGCGTTCGCCACGTCTTCCGCCCGGCCCAGCCGGCCGAGCGGCGTCTTGCCGGTGTTCTCCGCCTTCGCGTCCTCGCTCAGGCCCGCGGTCAGGTCGGTCTCGATCACGCCCGGCGCGACCGCGTTGACGCGGATCCCGGACCGGCCGAGCTCCTTCGCCGCCGACTTCGCGATGTTCGCCACCGCCGCCTTCGACGCCGCGTACACCGTCTGACCAGCGCTTCCGTACTCGCCGACGATCGAGGCGAGGACGACGATCGAGCCGGTCTTCTTCCGCATCATCGCCCGGGCCGCGGCCTGGACGGTGTGCAGCGTGCCGGCGACGTTCGTGCTCAGCGTCGTGTCGACGAGCTCCTCGCGGATCATCCCGAGCAGCGCGTCTTCCATGATCCCGGCGTTGGCCACGACGATGTCGAGCTTGCCGTGCTCCTTCGCGACGCTCCTGACCAGCGAAGACACCGCTTTTGCGTCGGTGACGTCGAGGGCGAGCCCGGCCGCCGCGCCGGCCGCCGAAGCGGCTTCCTTGGCGCGGGCTTCGTCGCGGCCGGTGAGCACCACCGTCGCGCCCGCTTCCGCCAGAGCGCGCGCGGTGGCCAGGCCGATCCCCCGCGTCCCGCCGGTGACGAGCGCGACGCGACCGGACAGATCAGGCATTCTTCGCCTGCAGCTCGGTCACCATGTCCACGGCGACCTTGAAGCTGGACATGTCGATGACCTGGTCGGTGTCGAACTCGACGTCGAACTCGTCCTCGATGGCCGCGACCAGCGCCATGTGGCCGACCGAGTCCCACGCCTCGATGTCGCGGTACTTCAGGTTCTCGACGTCCACGTCACCGTCGAGGTCCAGCGCCTCGACGAAGACCTCGCGCAGCTTGGGGGCAACCGACATGTGCATGACTCCTAGTGCTCTTCGCGCGGGCGGGCGTCCCACGCCTTTACCAAGGTAGAGAGGTCGCCGGGCAGCGTGACGTCCGGGAGACCTTCCTTGCCCTTCAGCCACGGCCCGAGGGCCTCGATCGTCTCCTCGTCGAGGCCGCGGCGGGACAGGCCCACGACGTTGACGCCGGTCACGCGGGCCGGGTTGCCGACGGCGATGGTGAACGCGCCGATCTCGCGCCGCACCGCCGAGCCCATCCCGATCATCGCGCCGGGCCCGATCACGACCTTCTGGTGCAGGATCGCGCCCATGCCGAGGTTGGCGCCGTCCCAGATGTGGCAGTGGCCACCCGTGACGGCGTTGGACGCGATCGTCACGCCGTCGCCGACCAGGCAGTCGTGCGCGATGTGGGAGTTGCGCAGGAAGTAGCCGTCGCTGCCGACCGTCGTCGTCCGCCAGGTCCCTTGGTGGACGCTCACGTACTCGCGGATCCGGTTGCGGCTGCCGATGACGACGCCGTGGCCGTCGTGATCCGGGTCACCCACCGGCGCGGCCTCCCAGGCGGCCGGGTGGGGGCGGCCGCGGTCCTCGCCGGGCGTGCCGATCGTCACGTGCGGGCCGATCCAGTTGCCGTCGCCGATCCGCGCCGGCCCGACGATCACCGCGAACGGCCCGATCACGTTGTCGTCGCCGAGTTCGACGCCTTCGCCGAGGACGGCGGTCGGGTGGATGCGGTTGGCCACGGGTGGTCGTCCGTTCGTCGGCGGCTGGGTACTGGGCGTGCTACCGCGCCCGGTAACGTGTGGCCCGCGTTGTTGCAGGGCGGCCGGGCGCAGAACCGGCGGCTCACTGTACCGGACGCGCCGAAATCGCCTGCCGAGAGAGACAGCCCATGATCCCCATCACCGTGGTCGACGTCCGCGACGCGGAGGACCTCGTCGTCGAGGTGCTGCGCTCCGGCGCCATCGCACAGGGACCGATGGTCAAGCGCTTCGAAGACGCCTTCGCGGCGGTCTCCGGGACGAAGCACGCGATCGCGGTCAACAACGGGACGACCGCGCTGGTCGCCGCCCTCCAGGTCCTCGACCTGAAGCCGGGTGACGAGGTCATCACCTCGCCGTTCACGTTCGTCGCGACGCTCAACGCGATCCTCGAGGCCGGCGCGACCGTCCGGTTCGCCGACATCCGGCGCGACGACTTCGCGATCGACCCGGACGCCGTCGCCAAGGCGGTGACCGGCCGCACGAAGGTGCTCATGCCGGTGCACCTCTACGGCCAGACGGCGGACATGGGCAAGCTGGCGCCGCTGGCCGCCGAGCACGGCCTCCAGGTCATCGAGGACTCCGCGCAGGCCGTCGGCGCGTCGTTCGAGGGCAAGCAGGCCGGCTCGTTCGGCATCGGCTGCTTCTCGCTGTACGCGACGAAGAACATCACCACCGCCGAGGGCGGCGTCATCACGACGGACGACGACGCGCTGGCCGACAAGCTGCGCGTGCTGCGCAACCAGGGCATGCGCGCCCGCTACCAGTACGAGGTCGCCGGGCACAACTACCGGATGACCGACCTGCACGCCGCCGTGGGCATCCCGCAGCTGGCGAAGCTCGACCAGCTGACCGCGGCCCGCCAGGCGAACGCGAAGCGGCTCTCGGAGGGCCTCGCCGGGACGCCGGGCCTCGACATCCCGCAGGTGCTGCCGGGCCGCGAGCACGTGTGGCACCAGTACACCGTGCTGGTCGGGCCGCACGCGTTCCTCTCGCGCGACGAGCTGGCCGCGGCGCTCACCGAGCGCGGCATCGGCAACGGCATCTACTACCCCAAGATCGTCTTCGACTACGACTGCTACGCGGGTCACGACCTGATCCCGGGCGCGCGCGTCGAGGACTTCCCGGTGGCGCAGGCGGTTGCCGCGCAGGCGCTTTCGCTGCCGGTGCACCCGCACCTGACCGAGTCCGACCTGGACACCATCATCGAAACCGTTCGCGAGGTACTGGGCGCATGACGCATCGGATCGCTCTTGTCGGCACCGGGAACATGGGATCGCTGCACGCCCGCGTGCTCGCCCAGAACGAGCGCGTCGACCTGGTGCGCGTGATCGATCCGCGCGAGGAAGCCGGCAAGGCGGTCGCCGACCGGTACGAAACGCAGTGGACGCCGGAGATCGGCGAACTGTCCGATGTGGACGCTGTCGTGCTCGCCTCGGCCACCGAGGTGCACTACGACCTGGCGCAGGAGATCTTCCGCCAGGGCAAGCCGATGCTGGTCGAAAAGCCGGTCTGCAACAGCTTCGAGAAGTCCCAGGAGATCGTCGCGCTGTCGGCGAAGAACGACATCCCGCTGATGTGCGGGCTGCTGGAGCGCTACAACCCGGCGGTCATGACCGCGCGGGCGCTGGTGCAGGAGCCGGTGCACCTGATGGCCCGCCGCCACGGCCCGTACGCGCCGCGCATCAAGACGGGCGTCGCGTGGGACCTGCTGGTGCACGACGTCGACCTGGCGATCCAGTTCTTCGGCGGCGCGACGCCTTCGCGCGTGACGTCCGGCGCGGGGTACTTCCACCCGTCGTCGGTCGACGGCGCCGAGGACACCATCGAGACGGTGCTGTCGTTCCCGACCGGCCTGGCCACGGTGTCGGCGTCGCGGCTGGGCCAGAAGAAGGTCCGCTCGCTGGTGGTGTCGGAGCTGGACCGGCTGATCGAGATCGACCTGCTGCGCCGCGACGTCACGATCTACCGGCACGTCTCGCACGACTCCGTCACCCCGGACGGCCTCGGCTACCGGCAGCAGACGGTGATCGAGATCCCGGAGCTGGTCACCGCGCGCGAGCCGCTCGCGACGCAGCTGGACCGGTTCTGCGACCTGCTGGAGGGCAAGATCGACGCGGACACCGAGCGCGACCTGATCCTGCCGTCGCACCACGTCGTCGAGCAGGTCCTGACGCAGGCCGCGGCCTAGCTCACCGGCACCGGGAAGGCCGCCGGGCTCCGGCGGCCGTCCGGGCCCACCGCGCGGACGGCGAAGAAGACGTTGTCCTTGGACAGGTCGATCTTCGCCGTCAGCGCCGGGCCGACGTCGAGTGCGTGCGTCCAGTCCGGGGCCGTCGTTTCGCGCCAGAGGACTTCGTAGCCGGCCGCGCCCGGGGTCGCGTCCCACAGCAGTTCCGAGTCGTTCGTCAGCGCCGCTGTGCGGATCTTCACACCCTTCGGCGTTCCCGGCGCCGTCGCCAGCGACCACAGGGCCGCGCCGTTGACCCGCGCGACCCGGGCGATGAACGGGAAGTCGCAGAACTCCGGCAGGTCGCCGTACTGGACGCCGTTCTCGACGCGGACGTCCTGGTGCTGGTGCGCGAAGTCCTCGGCGGGCTCGGTGAACCGCGCCGCCGGGTAGCCCTGCTCGAGGAAGCCGATGTGGTCGCCGCCGCGCAGGTAGCGGTCGCGGCGGTAGATCACCCGGACCGCCATGCCGGTCGCGTCGTTCTCCGCCACCGACTCGACGAACCGGGCCAGCTGCCGCGGCGGTGAGTCGTTCTCGCCGCCGATGCTGCGGCGCAGGTTCGCCTCGGCCGGCGTCTCTGCGGTCGGGACGCCTTCGGCGAACAGCCGGATCGTGAACGGGTCGCGCGTGCCGTCGTCGGCCCGGCTGGCGCCGACGATGTCGTCGGTGAACATCCCCTGGACGTCGGTGCCGGCGGCCTTGAACTGCTGCGCCAGGTGGCGAGCGCCGTACAGCCCCTGCTCCTCGCCCGCGACGGCGGCGAAGACGATCGTCGCGGCCGGCTGCCGGGTCGAAAACACGCGTGCCAGTTCCAGCGCGACCGCGACGCCCGACGCGTCGTCGTCGGCGCCCGGCGCGTCGGCGGTGGAGTTCATGACGTCGGTGCAGCGTGAGTCGTAGTGCCCCGAAACGACGTACACGCGGCCGGGGTCCGTGGACCCGTGCAGCGTCGCGACGACGTTGGTGATCGTGGTCGGCACCGGGATCCGGTCGGCCGGCGGCTGGACGTACGACTGCAGCTCGACGGTCAGCCGGCCCTCGGACGCGGCCGCGAGCCGCTGGTACTGCGCGAAGATCCAGTCGCGCGCGGCACCGATGCCGCGCACCGGGTCGTCCTGGGCCGACAGCGTGTGCCGCGTGCCGAACGCGGCCAGCCGCCGCACGGTCGCCTCGATCCGCCGCTCGTCGACCTGCCGCAGCAGCGCGCGCAGGTCCGGGCCGGGACGCTGCGGCCGGACGGGGGCGCCGGGGCCGCGGTCGCCGAGTTCGGCGGCGCCCGCCGGGACGCCGACCGTGGACGCCGCCATCGCCGCGGCCGAAACGGTGAGGAACGCTCGTCGAGAGGTCACGGTTGGGTTCTTACGCCCGCGCGGTGCCGCCGGGTACCGCCTACTTGGTGAGCCGCTTGCCGGCCGCGTCGTAAGCGATCAGCGGGGTCAGGACCGCGGCGTTCGGCACAGTGACGGGGTCGAACCAGAAGACGACGACGTTCGGGTCCTCGGTCCACTTCGCCAGGCTGGCATCGACGGTCTTGCCGTGCACCGTGGTCGTGATCCGCGCGACCTGACCGGCGAAGTAGCCGAACACCGGGATCACGTCGGTGCCGGACAGCTCGCCGCCGTCGGTGGCGTGGAAGCCGAACGACCGGTCGGAACCGCGGAACTCGTTCGTCATCAGCACCGACTGCAGCGTTCCCCCGGAGCGGAAGCCGACCACGAGCCCGAAGTGGATGTCCGGCAGCTGCGGCAGGTCGACCGCCCGCGCGAAGAAGACGATCTCGCCGCGGCCGGTTTGGATCCCGGTCCCGATCACGCCCCCCATCGGCTGCTCCGCGGCGGGCGCGGGGGTCGTCGAGGTGGCCGGCACCGGCGCCGGCGGCTGCGCGACCGGCGCTGGCGCGGGCTGCCGCAGCTGGACGGCGAAGACGAACACCAGCACGACGACGGCCGCGGCGGCGATCCCGGCCGCGCCGGTCAGCAAGCGGCGGCGACGCCGGATGCGCGTGCCCCCGGCCATGATGGCGGCGAGGTCCGGCTCGGCGAAGGGCTCGTCGGGCGGCTGCCGGAGGGCGGCGCGGAAGTCGTCGAGGTCGTTCATCGCCCGCTCCCTCCGATCAGGGTGTCCTCGCCGGCCTCGACCCGCAGCTTGGCCAGCGCCCGCGAGTTCGTGCTCTTCACGGTACCGAGCGAAACGCCGAGCTCACGGGCCACGTCGGCCTCGGGCAGGTCGAAGAAGTGGCGCAGCACGACGACGGCGCGTTCGCGGTCGGTCAGCGTCCGCAGGACGGCGGTGAGCCAGGCCCGCTGGGTGACGGCTTTGTCGACGTCGTGCCGGTCCGGCCGGTCGGGCACGGTTTCGGTGGCGTACTCGCGGATCGGGCGCCGCCAGCCGTCGATGACGTGGTTAACCAGGACGGTCCGGGCGTAGCCGTAGGCGTCCTTGTGGCGGACCCGCGCCCAGGCGGCGTAGGTGCGGGTGAAGGCGGTCTGGGCGGCGTCTTCGGCCTGGTGGCGGTCACCGGTGAGCAGGTAGGCGGCGTGCGTGAGCCGGGCCGAGGAGGCGCGCACGAAGTCCGCGAACTCGTCGTCGCCGCGCGCCATGGGTCACCTCGTTCCGTCCTTTCCCAGCGACGGCCGGGCCGCGGAAAGGTTGCTTCCCGATCTTGCGAACGTTGTGTAATCGATATCTCGCGCTCGGTCACGAAGGACTAGATTGTGCTGCGTGCGCCTCCGTGCGCAAGGGCTTCGCCGCCGATGATCGGGCGGTTCCACGACGGCGGCGCCGGCGACCCACGCCGGCGCTGCCGTCATCCAACCGGCGGAGAGAGCGCTATCGCCGCCCGGCGAGCCACCGCCATCGGCGGCGCTCGGTGACCAGTGTGGCGGCCGCGAGCACGGCCACGGCGACCGCCGCCCAGGCCGGCCAGGCGAGCCACGAGCTGACGACCGCGGCGACGAGCTGGAGCAGCACCAGCAGGATCGTGACCCACCCCGGCACCGCGACCAGCACCTTGGCCTTGTCCCCCGGCGTGGCGAAGCAGGCCGGCAGGCCGACCAGGACCACCACCGACAGGGCCGCCAGCAGCCAGGAGTGGCCGGCCAGCGCCCACGGCGTGGCCACCCAGGCGACGAGTTCCGTCGCGAAGCGAAGCACGGCGGGGAGGCGGTCGTCAGGCCGGTCCGAAGCCGCTTCTTCCCCAGTGGCGTCGAGCACCCGCCAAAGCTACTCCGAGAAATCGCCCGACGGCGCGCCCCAGCCGGACGCTTCCGCGCCGCGTTCCTCCGCGATCGCGCGGCGGCGGGCGTTCTCCGTGCGGACCCGGTCCACTTCGGACTGGATGTACTCTTCGTCGTACCGCTGGAACACCCGCGCCGGATTGCCGGCCACCAGCGTCCGCGGCGGGACGTCCTTCGCCACCACCGAGTTCGGCTGCACCGTCGCGAAGTCGCCGATCGTCACGCCCGCCATGATCACCACCAGGCCGCCGATGAAGCAGCCCTTGCCGATCTTCACCGGCTTGCGCTCGATCAGGTCGCTGCCCGAATGGTTCTGCAGCGTCATGTTCGCGAGCCAGCTCGAGTGCGTGAAGATCAGCGTGTTCAGGCCGATGCTGGTGTGCTCGCCGATCTCGAGCCCGCCGCTCGCGTCGAGGGCCGCACCTTCACCCACCCAGCAGTGGTCGCCCATCTTCAGGTTCTCGGGGCTGATGATCTTCACGCGCTCGCGTACGCGGCACGTCGAGGGCAGGCCATAAAAGGCAGCCCGCTCGGCGTCGTTCATGTACTGCGAAACGAGCTCGGTCAGGATCTGCGGGCGCAGCCGGTGGCTGCGCTCGTCATCGAAGAACATCGGCTTCCGACACCAGCTTCTCGAACGTACGGAGGTGTTCTTCCGCGACGACGTCGAGGCCGAAGTTCGACCGCACCATCTCGCTCTCGCGCTGCGCGATCAGGGCCCGGCGGTCCGGGTCGTCGAGCAGCTCGATCACCGTGCGCGCCACGGCTTCCGAGTCGTCGGGGCGCACCAGCAGCACGTTCTCGCCGTTGCGCAGCTCGATGCCCGGGTAGTTGTCCTCGGTCACGGACGCGATCGTCGCCGTCCCGGACAGCATCGCCTCCAGGGACGCCGTGCCGCAGCCGCCGTTGAGGTCGTGCGTGACGATGTCCGCCGCCGCGAAGTACGCCGGCACGTCCGCCTTCGGCACCGCGCCCGTCACCACCAGTGCGTCCGAGACACCCAGTTCGGCCGCCCGCTTGAGGAACGCGTCGTGGTACACGCGGCCGACGACGACCACCCGGACGCCCGGGTGCTTGTCCAAAATGGACGGCAGCGCCTCGATCAGCGGCAGCCGGTTGCGCAGCGGGATGACGTGCCCGAGCGAGACGATCAGCGGCGCGTCGCCGATTTCGTGCTCCGCGCGGACGTCCTTGGTCACCGGCTTCTCGAAGTGCCCGGTGTCGACCGCGATCGGGAAGTACTCCGAGTTCGCGTCGCTCGTGCCGTACCGCTCGACGCAGTAGTCGACGCCCAGCTTGTCGAGGATGACGTAGCGAGGCCGGAGGTACTTCAGGATCGGCTTCACGAGCACCGCGTCGAGCAACCGGAACACACCGCCGTACAGCTTGTTGTCGCTGATCAGCAGCGTGTGGATGGTCAGCAGCGTCGGCACGCCGTGGCGGCGCGCCCAGATCCCGGCCAGCCACGACAGGTCGAAGAACTGGCCGTGCAGGTGGATCGCGTCCGGCTTGAACTCGTCCAGCAGCTTCCACAGCCGCCGCCAGTTGCCCGGCCGCAGCGACGCGAAGCTCATGTCGAAGTCGATCGACAGACCGACCTGCGGCATCTTCACGGCGGGGAGGCGTACGACGCGGTAGTTGTCGCGCTCCTCCTCGGCCGGGGCGTCGGCGTAGGCCGCCGTGATGGCCAGGACCTCGTGCCCGGCCGCCACGAACTGCGCCGCCAGCGACGCCGCCATGTGCGCGCTCCCGCCCACGCGGGGCGGGAAGAAGTTGTTCACCACCGCGATGCGCATCGCACGTCCTCGGGCCGGCCCCGCGGTGGCACTCACTCGGATTCCTTGACCAGTTCCCGCATGCCGTCTTCGACGGTGATCCGCGGCTCCCAGCCGAGCACCTCGCGGGCGCGGGTGATGTCCGCGGCGCGCCGCGAGACCAGCACGTCACGCTCGTTGAACAGCGGCTCGACGTCGACGCCGACGGCCTCGATGAGGATCTTCGCCAGCGCCGCGATCGACGTGTCGATGCCGGTGCCGATGTTGATCGGAACGTTCGCCTGCTCCGACTCCAGCGCCGCGACGACGGCCCGCGCGAGGTCGGTGACGTGCACGAAGTCCATCGACTGGTCGCCGCGGCCGTCGATGATCGGCGGCTGGCCGGCGCGCAGGCGCTGGATGAAGTGGTTGATCACCGACGTGTAGTAGGCCTCGATCTTCTGGCCCGGGCCGTACACGTTGAAGAAGCGCAGCGCGTTCCAGGACAGGCCCTTGGTGCGCTCGTAGAAGCCGAGCATGTCCTCGCCGGCGCGCTTGGAGATGCAGTACGGCGTGAGCGGGCGCAGCTCGTCGTCCTCGTGCATCGGCAGCCGCTTCGGCTCGCCGTAGACCGACGCGGTCGAGGCGAACACCAGGCGCTCGACACCCTCGTCCGCGGCCGCGGCGAAGACGTTGTGGTTGCCGATCATGTTGATGTCGATCGACTCGTGCGGGTCGGCGATCGACTTGTTGATCGACACCGTCGCGAAGTGAATGACGTGCGTGCAGCCGCGCATGGCCTCGCGCACCGCGCCGCCGTAGCGGACGTCCTTCTCGACCAGCTCGACCTGGCCGGTGGCGACGAACTCGTTGACGCGGGCGCGGTCGCCGCGGGTCATGTTGTCGAAGATCCGGACCGTGTAGCCACCCTCGATCAGCAGCGGGATGACGTGCGCGGCGATGAACCCACCGCCCCCGGTGAAGAGCACCTTCTTGTCGGACACCAATTTCTCCTCGGTAGGGGCTTCAGGACAGGGACTGCACGGCTTCGCGCACGACCTCGCCGACGCGGGTGACCTCGGCGTCGGTGAGGTTGGCGTGCATGGGGATCGCGAGCTGGCGCGCGAACGCGTCGGCCGAGACGGGCAGCGGCGCCTGGGGACCGTAGATCGGCTGCAGGTGCGAGGCGTAGGTGCCGAAGTTGCACTGGACGCCCGTTTCGCGGATGCGCAGGGCGAGCGTGTCGCGGCTGATCTCCGGCGCGACCGTGAGCAGGTAGGCCTGCCACGGGTGCTCCCGATCGGACAGTTCCACCGGGACGGTCAGCGCGTCGATGTCGTCGAACGCCTCGTGGTAGCGCTTCGCGACCGACCGGCGGGCGGCGAGGAGGTCCGGCAGCCGGTCGAGCTGGACGTTCATGATCGCGGCCTGGACGTCCGACATGCGGAAGTTGTAGCCGAGCTCGTGGAACTCGGGGATCGGCAGCGCGTTCGAGCCTTCGCGGCTGATCGCCGGCTCGATGCCGTAGGTGTGCAGCTTGCGGGCGTGCGCGATGAGGTCTTCGCGGTCGGAGACCAGCGCGCCGCCCTCGCCCGCGGTGATGCCCTTGCGGCCGTGGAAGGAGAACGCGGCGAGGTCGGCGAGGCTGCCGGCCGGGCGCGTCTTGTACGTCGCGCCCGCGGCGCACGCGGCGTCCTCGAAGAGCCAGAGGCCGTGCTTGTCGGCGATCGCGCGGTACTCGTCGAAGTCACCGGGCTGGCCGGCGACGTCGACGGCGAGGATGCCGACCGTCCTCGGCGTGATCAGCGCTTCGACGTGCGCCGGGTCCGCGCTGAAGACGTCCGGGCGGATGTCGGCGAACACGGGGGTCGCACCGGCCTGCACGACGGCGTGGCCGGTGGCCGGGAACGTGTAGTCGCCGACGATGACCTCGTCACCCGGCTGGACGCCGAGGACCTTGAGGCCCAGGAAGAGCGCGGAGCCGCAGTTCGCGGTCGTCAACGCGTGCGCGGTGCCGGTGACCTGCGCGAACCGCTCTTCGAAGCGGCGGCACGCCGGTCCGGCCCCGGCCAGCCAGCCGGATCGGAAGACCTCGGCGACGGCGGCGAGCTCCTCTTCGCCCACGGTCGGCTGACCAAGGGCAATGCTGTCGGTCGACATACCTCTCCCATTGCGTGGGGACCCGGCGAAGTGTATAGACGCTCACTCAGGTGATTCACAGCCCCACGCCGAAGACCACTTTCGAGTGACAACTTCCCCAGGTCGGCAGCCGTCTTAAGCTGTGGCTATGCGATTCGGGGTGCTGGGGGCGGTCGCCGCGTGGGGTGAAGACGGCACGCAGGTGGCGGTGGGCGGCCCGCGGTCGCGGACGCTGCTGGCACTGCTCGCCCTCGAAGCCGGGCGGTTCGTCCCGGCCGAGCGGCTGATCGACGGCATGTACGGCGAATACCCACCGGACGGCGCGGCGAACGCGTTGCAGTCACAGGTCTCGCGGCTGCGGACGGCGTTGAAGGACTTGGCACCGGTCGAGTTCACCGCCGCCGGGTACCGGCTGGTCGTCCAACCGGACGAAGTGGACGTTCACGCTTTCGAAAGCCTGGCCCGCGAAGGCCGGGCGCTGCTGAAGAACGGCGAGCACGCCCGGGCGGCCACTGTCCTCGGTGAAGCGATGGCGTTGTGGCGCGGGGCGGCGTTCACCGACCTGACCGACGCGCCCTTCGCCGCCGCGCAGGCCGCCCGGCTCGACGAGCTGCGGGCCGATGCCGCGGACGACCACGTCGAAGCCCGGCTGGCCCTCGGGCGGGCCGAGGACGTCCTCGCCGAGCTGCGGGAGACCATCGCCGCACAACCGCTGCGGGAACGGCCGCGCGCGCAGCTCGTCCGGGCGCTGACCGCCGCGGGACGGCCGGCCGACGCGCTGGCCGCGTTCGAGGACGCCCGGCGCACGCTGGCCGACGAGCTGGGCGCCGACCCTGGTCCAGACCTCGCCGAAGCCCACCTCGCCGTCTTGCGCGGCGAGACCGAGAAGCCGGCGATCCCGGCGTTGCCCGCGCAGCTGACCAGCTTCGTCGGCCGCGACGGCGAGCTGCGGCAGGTCGCGGACCTGCTGGGGCGCAACCGGCTCGTGACGCTGACCGGGCCGGGCGGCACCGGCAAGACGCGCCTGGCTGTCGAAGCAGCCGCCGTCGATTCCGGGCCAGTCGCGTTCGTCGAACTCGCCCCGCACGACGGCCCCGGGGTCGCCGGCGCGGTGCTGGCCGCGCTGGGCCTGCGCGAGAGCTCGCGCGGCGGCCCGCAGGACCCCGCCGACCGGCTGATCTCGGCGCTGCGCGACCGGGCGGTGCTGCTCGTGCTCGACAACTGCGAGCACGTCGTCGACGTCGCGGCCCGGCTGGCCGGCCGGCTGCTCGCCGCGTGCCCGGGGCTGCGGGTGCTGGCCACCAGCCGCGAGCCGCTCGGCATCACCGGCGAGCAGCTGGCGCCGGTGCCGCGGCTGGCCGTCCCGCCGCCCGGCACGCCCGCCGCGGAGGCACTGGCGTACCCGTCCGTCCGGCTGTTCGCCGAGCGCGCGGCCGCGAGCGATCCGGCGTTCGTCGTCGACGAGACGACGATCGGGGACGTCCAGCACATCTGCGCGGCCCTCGACGGCCTGCCGCTGGCGCTGGAGCTGGCCGCGGCCCGCGTCCGGAGCCTGGCCCTCGGCGAGATCGCGGCCCGGCTCGACGACCGGTTCCGGCTGCTCGGCCGCGGCAGCCGGACGGCCGAGGCGCGGCACCGCTCGCTGCGCGGCGTCGTCGAGTGGAGCTGGGACCTCCTCGACGACGCGGAACGCGAACCGGCGCGGCGTCTGGCGGTGTTCCCCGGCGGCGCGACGCTGGCCGCGGCGGCCGAGGTCTGCGGCGCGGACGCCGAACTGGTGCTCGAGCTGGCCGACAAGTCGCTGGTCGAAGCCGTCGGCGGCCGGTTCCGGATGCTCGAGACGATCCGCGCGTTCGGCGCGGAGAAGCTCGCCGAAGCGGGCGAGACCGAGGCCGCCCACCGCGCGCACGCCGAGTACTTCCTGCGGTTCGCCGAGGAAGCCGACCCGATGCTGCGGACCGCGGCGCAGCTGGAGTGGCTCGACCGGATCGACGCCGAGTACGACAACCTCCTGGCCGCGCTGCGCTGGTCCACCGAGCACGACGTCGCAATCGCGCTGCGGCTGGTGCCGCTGCTGGCGATGTACTGGTGGATGCGCGGCCGGCGGTTCGAGGGCGCGGTGCTGTCGCTCGCCGTGGTCTCGCGCTGCCCTCCCGAACTGCAGGAGGAGTACGCCGAGGAGTTCCTGGTGTGCGTGCTCGGCGCGGTGTCCGGGCACCCGCACGAGTCGCTCGAGCAGTACCTCCCGCTGGTCCGGCGGTACGTGCGGGACGACTCCTGGCGGCCCAGCCACCCCATGACGGTCATGCTGCTGGGCGTGGTGGGCGGGCCCCCGGGCGAAGTCAGGCTGACGAGCCGCGGCGAAGGTCTGCTGGCGGCCGGCGACCCCTGGGGCTGGGCGCTGCTGCCGATGGGGATGGGCCTGAGCGCGATGATGACCGGCGACCTCGTCACGGCCGAGGAGGGCCTGCGCGAGGGCGCGGTCCAGTTCCGCGCCCTGGGCGAGCGGTGGGGCCTGTCGATGGCGCTCGACCACCTGTCGCAGCTGCTGACCTGGCGGGGCGAGCACGATGCCGCCCTGCCGCTGATGGACGAGGCCCTGGGCCTGATGCGGGCGATCGGCGCGATGGACGACGTCGCGGACCTGATGTGCCGCCGCGCCTGGACCCGGTTGCTGGCCGGCGACCGGGCGGGCGCCCGCGCCGACTACGAGCTGGCGGCCGCCACGGCCCGGCGGTCGGGCATGCCCGAGTCGCGCGCGGCGGCGTTCGTCGGCCTGGCCACGCTGGCCCGTCTCTCGCGGGACCTGCCGGCGGCCCGGGAGCTGTGCGAGCGCGCCCTGGCGGAGTGCCCGGGCGGCTCGTTCGCGGCCGAGACGGCACGGGCTTCGGTGCTGATCGCACTCGGCTGGGTGGCCCTGGCCGAAGGCCGCCCGGCCGACGCGGCCCCGCTGCACCGGGAGGCGCTGCTGGCCGGGCACCGCTGGCACGCGGCGGACGTGGTGGCGTTCGCGCTGGAGGGCCTGGCCGGGGTGGCTCGGCCGGAACCCGCGGCGATCCTGCTGGGCGCGGCGGCCGGCGTCCGCGGGACGGCGATCAGCGGCGACCCGGACGTCTCGTCGGTGCGGGCCCGGGTCGTCGAGTCGCTGGGCGCCGAGGCGTTCGAGCGGGCGTACGGAACGGGGCTGGGGATGAGCGCCCAGAAGGCGCTGACCACGGCCGGGCTGGCGGACTGAGCGCCGCTCCCCTTCCCCGCTCGCGTAGCCTGGTCGATCGTGCGCAACGTCGTAGTCGTCGGGGGCGGGATCGTCGGTCTGGCCGTGGCCTGGGAGCTGACCAGGCGCGGGCTGGACGTCACCGTGCTGGAGAAGGAATCCCGCTGGGCCGCCCACCAGACCGGGCACAACTCGAACGTCGTGCACGCCGGGCTCTACTACAAGCCCGGGTCCTTCAAGGCGCGGATGTCCGTCGCCGGGAACCGGTCCATCGTGGACTTCGCGCGCCAGTACGGCGTGCCCGTCGAGGTCTGCGGGAAGCTCGTCGTCGCCACCAGCGAAAAAGAGATCCCGGCGCTGAACACCCTCGCCGAGCGGGCCGAGGCCAACGGCGTCCCGGCGAAGAAGATCTCCCCCGCCGAAGCGCGCGAGTACGAGCCCGAGGTCGCCTGCGTCGCCGCGCTACGGGTCGAGTCCACCGGGATCATCGACTTCCCCGGCGTCTGCGCCGCGCTCGTCCGGCTGCTCGACGAAGCCGGCGTCGACCTTCGGCTGAACAGCCCCGTGCTCGCGATCCGCGCCGGGGCGAACGGCGGGGTCGAGGTCGCGACCGGGGAAGACGTCGTCCAGGCCGACGCGCTCGTCAACTGCGCCGGCCTGCACTCCGACCGCGTCGCGCGGCTGGCCGGGCTGACGCCGTCGGCGAAGATCGTGCCGTTCCGCGGGGAGTACTACGAGCTCAAGCCCGAACGCCGCGGCCTGGTCAAGGGCCTGATCTACCCGGTGCCGGACCCGACGCTGCCGTTCCTCGGCGTGCACCTCACCCGGATGCTCGACGGCAGCGTCCACGCCGGCCCGAACGCCGTGCTCGCGCTGCGCCGCGAGGGCTACCGCTGGCGCGACTTCTCCGCGAAGGACGTTGCCGAGGTCGCCGCCTTCCCGGGCGCCTGGCGGCTCGCGAAGAAGTACGCGGTCCCGACCGGCCTCGACGAGGTCCGGCGCTCGTTCTCGAAGAAGCGGTTCGCCGCGAGCCTCGCCCGGCTCGTCCCGGCTGTCACCGCGGACGACATCGTCCGCCACGGCTCCGGCGTGCGCGCGCAGGCGATGCGCCGCGACGGCTCGCTCGTCGACGACTTCCTCATCGAGACCGCGCGCGACCAGGTGCACGTCCTGAACGCGCCGTCGCCGGCCGCGACGAGCGCGCTCGAGATCGCGCGCCACATCGCCGACCAGGTGTCGAAGGACTAGCCCGGCAGGTTCGCCGTCACCAGCGGCAGACCCTGCTTGACGACGTCACACGTCTTGGTGTCGTCGCCGATGAACCCGCTGACCACCTGCACCGACGACGTCTCGGTGATCGGCAGGAACGCCCCGCAGGTGACGCGCAGGCCGCCCAGGTTCGGGTAGACGCCCCACTTCTTGCCGCCGACGTCGACGGTCTCGAGCGGGGCGACGCCCTTGACGCCCGGCCAGTCGGTCACCGGGGTGCTCGGGCCGAACCAGACTTCGAACGCCTTCTGGCCCTCATTGCCGTCGGTGTCGTCCCAGAGGCAGTAGGTCGCGTTGGGCACCGACGAGGAGCTGTCCTTCTGCCCGTTCGGCGAGATGTTCTTCAGCTGCGCCACCTGCTCCGGCTTCAGCATCGCGCACGGGTCCGCCGACAGCAGTGGCCCGCCCGGCTCGGCCTTCACCGGCCCGGTCGGGGTGATCGGGGGCGCGGCCTGCCCGCCGGGCAGGTGGGCAGCGACCTGCGGGACGACGGTCTTCGCCAGCTCGCACGACTTGGCCAGCTCCGGGCCAGAGACGCTGACGAAGGCGAACGACTTGTCACCGAGGAGCGCGTAGAACACGCAGTCGTCGGCGAGGATCGACGGGTACTGCGTCCAGTTGAAGCCACCCAGCCGCTGCGGCTCGGACTTCGGGACGGCGCCGGCGATGTACTCGTTGAAGTCCAGGTCCGCCGCGTAGCCGACGTTGAGCGTCGACGACGGCTCGACGTCGCTCTTCGTGCTCCACAGGCACATCGGCGCCTGCAGCCGCTCCTTGTTCTCCTTCACCGAACGGCCGGGGGACTCGTAGCCGAGCGCGTCGACCTGGGCCTGGTCGAGCAGCGTGCAGGCGTCGATGTCCTTGACGACCGGGCCCTGACCCGGCACCGGCGACGCCGTCCCGCTGACGGCCACCGAGCAGCCGGACACCGCGGTCAGGGCCGCCACCACAGCCACGACCTGCCACTTCATGCGCATGAATCCTCCCGTTCGGCCCGGACACTACTGGGACGAACGGACGAGCACCGCGGATCCGCCCGATTCAGCGGGGCGTCAGGACTTCCTTGCCGCCGACGAACGGGCGCAGCGCCTCCGGCACGCGGACCGAGCCGTCTTCCTGCTGGTGGTTCTCGACGATCGCGACGATCCAGCGGGTGGTGGCCAGCGTGCCGTTGAGCGTCGCGGCGATCTGCGGCTTGCCGTTCTCGTCGCGGTAGCGGACCGAGAGGCGGCGGGCCTGGAACGTCGTGCAGTTGGACGTCGAGGTCAGCTCGCGGTAGGTGTCCTGGGTCGGGATCCACGCCTCGCAGTCGAACTTGCGGTGCGCGGACGTGCCGAGGTCCCCGGTCGCGGTGTCGATGACCCGGTAGGGGACCTCGATCTTCGCGAGCATCTGCTCTTCCCAGTCCAGCAGGCGCGCGTGCTCCGCTTCGGCGTCCTCCGGCTTGGTGTAGACGAACATCTCCACCTTGTCGAACTGGTGGACGCGGATGATGCCGCGGGTGTCCTTGCCGTACGAGCCGGCCTCGCGGCGGTAGCAGGACGACCAGCCCGCGTACCGGTTCGGGCCGTCGTTCAGGTCGAGGATCTCGTCGGCGTGGAAGCCGGCGAGCGGCACCTCCGACGTCCCGACGAGGTAGAGGTCGTCTTCCTCGAGGTGGTAGATCTCGCCCGAGTGCTGGCCGAGGAAGCCGGTGCCGGCCATGATCTCCGGGCGCACCAGCGACGGCGTGATCATCGGCGTGAAGCCGTTTTCGAGCGCCTGCGCGATGGCCATGTTGAGCAGGCCGAGCTGCAGCTGCGCGCCGACGCCGGTGAGGAAGTAGAACCGCGAGCCCGAGACCTTCGCGCCGCGTTCCATGTCGACGCCGCCGAGCGCTTCGAGCAGCTCGAGGTGGTCCTTCGGGGTGAAGTCGAACTTCGTCGGCTCGCCGACGTGCTTGAGCACGGCGAAGTCGTCCTCGCCGCCGACGGGCGCGTCCGGGTGCACCAGGTTCGGCAGGGTGCGGAAGAGCTGGTCGAACTCCTCCGACGCGGTGTTCTGCTCCACCTCGGCTGCCTTGACCTGCGCGGCGAGCTCCTTGGCCGTGGCCAGCAGCCGCTGCTTCTCCTCCGGCGGCGCCTTCGGGATCTGCTTGCTCAGGAGCTTCTGCTCGTTGCGCAGCTTGTCCGCGGCCGCGATGGAAGAGCGGCGCCGGGTGTCGAGGGAGAGCAGCTTGTCGACCACTCCCTCGTCTTCGCCACGGGCGCGCTGCGACGCGCGCACGGCTTCCGGGTCATCGCGCAGAGTCCTGGGGTCAATCACGGGTCAGAGGGTAGTCCGTACAGACTGTGCGTCCGTACTGGGTTATCCCGACAGTCTGATCGTTGAAGCGCTGTTCACGGCGTCCTCATACTCCAGGAAACACCGAGGAGGCGCCCCGATGACCGATGAGCTGCTCGCCCGGCACCGCGCTGTCATGCCGTCCTGGATGTCCCTGCTCTACGAAGAGCCGATCGAGATCGTGCACGCCCACGACCGGCGGATGACCGACTCCCAGGGCCGCACCTACCTCGACTTCTTCGCCGGCGTGCTGACCAACTCGATGGGCTACGACGTCGCGGAGATCGGCGACGCGGTCCGCAAGCAGCTCGACACCGGCATCCTGCACACCTCGACGCTGTACCTGATCCGCTCGCAGGTCGAGCTGGCCGAGCGGATCGCTTCGTTGTCCGGCATCCCGGACGCGAAGGTGTTCTTCACGAACTCGGGCAGCGAGGCCAACGACACGGCGCTGATGCTCGCGACGCAGTTCCGGCGCAGCAACCAGGTGCTGGCGATGCGCAACTCCTACCACGGCCGGTCCTTCGGGACGGTCGCGATCACCGGCAACCGCGGCTGGTCGGCGTCGGCGCTGAGCCCGGTCAAGGTCAACTACGTCCACGGCGGCTACCGGTACCGCAGCCCGTTCCGGGACATGTCGGACGCGGACTACATCAAGGCGTGCGTCGCGGACCTGGTGGATATCCTCGACACGGCGACGGCGGGCGACGTCGCCTGCCTGATCGCCGAGCCGATCCAGGGCGTCGGCGGGTTCAGCCTCCCGCCGGACGGCCTGTTCCGGGCGATGAAGGAGGTCCTCGACTCCTACGGGGTCCTGTTCATCTCCGACGAGGTCCAGACCGGCTGGGGCCGCACCGGCGAGCACTTCTGGGGCATCGACGCGCACGGCGTGACGCCGGACATGATGACGTTCGCGAAGGGGCTGGGGAACGGCCTCGCGGTGGGTGGCGTGGTGGCCCGCGGGGACGTCTTGGACTGCTTCCAGGCCCAGTCGTTCTCGACGTTCGGCGGCAACCCGGTGTCGATGGCGGGCGCGACGGCGGTGCTGGACTACATCAAGGACCACGACCTGCAGGCCAACTGCGCCGCTCGCGGCACGCAGCTGCTTTCGGGCTTGCGTGCGGCCGAGTCGCCACTGGTGGCCGAGGTGCGCGGCAAAGGGCTGATGATCGGCGTCGAGCTGATCAAGCCGGGCACGACCGAGCCGTTCGTGGCCGCGGCGGCGCGGATGCTGGAGGAGACGAAGAAGCGCGGGCTGCTGATCGGGAAGGGCGGGCTGCACGGGAACGTGCTGCGGCTGGGACCGCCGATGACCCTCACCGCCGACGAAGCCCAGGAAGGACTGGACATCCTGGTCGACTCACTGGCGGCCACCCACGCGGCGCTCGCCTAGCAGCTCGGCGGTCGCCTCCCACAGCCGGCGCTCACGACCGCGGTCGTGGGCGACCGGCTGGACCTCGGTCAGCTTGTCCTTCACCACGAACGCGCCGTCGCGCAGGTGCGCCCACTTCTCGTCGACGGCCATCGCGGCCAGCAGCGGTCCCGAGCGCTCCGGCGTCGAAACGCCGGGGATCCGGGCGAGGGCGCGGCTCATCGCCTGGAACGCCGCGGGGGCGCCGCGGCCCAGCGCGGTGCCGGGCATCCAGCCCGGTTCGAACACGGACACGTGGACGTCCGTGTGCCGCTGCAGCTCGTGGGCGTAGTACAGGATCGCCAGCTTGGCGTTGGAGTAGGCGACGCCGGAGGCTTCCATGCTCGGCTCGCCGGTGCCCGGACGGGCCAGCTCGACGGGGTCCGCCCAGTCGGCCTCGGCGACGTGCAGCACCTTGCGCCAGAAGTTGGCGTGGTAGGTGTTCGAGCCGATCAGCACGACCCGCGCCGGGGCGGCGAACGAGCCGAGCAGGTCACCGATCAGCCGGGCGTGGGCCAGGTAGTTGACGGCGAAGGTCAGCTCGTAGCCGTCGGCCGACGCCTGCCGGGTATCGGCCGACATCACGCCGGCGTTGGCGACCAGCGCGCGCAGCGGACGCATGGTCGTGAGCAGCTCGCGCGCGGTGGCCGCGGCTTTTCGGACGTCTTCCAGGCTCGCCAGGTCGCAGCCGATCTCGCGGACACGGGCGCCGAGGGCACGGGCCTCGTCGGCGACGGCGGTCAGGTCGGGCCCCGCGCGTCCGACGAGCAGCAGATCAGGCTTTTCGGGACGGCCGGCGAGGGCCAGCACGGTGTGGCGGCCCAGGTTGCGGGTCGGGCCGGTGATGAGGACGGTTCCTGGTTCGGTCATGGCTCCAGCCTGCGACGACGAGCGGGCCGCACCCAGTCGTCCGGTTTTCGTAGGACTGCCAGGGCCAGGACAACGCACGCGGCGTCGTCCAGAATGGACGTTGTGGAGGCGTGGGAGTTCGGCCGGACAGTGCGCCGCTGGCGCGACCGCGTGGGCCCCGAGGCCGTCGGCGTCCCGGCGGGCCGGCGGCGCCGGGCCAGCGGGTTGCGCCGCGAGGAGCTGGCCGCGCTCGCCGGCATCTCGGCCGACTACCTGACCCGCCTCGAACAGGGGCGCGCGACCGCGCCTTCGGCGCAGGTGGTGGAGTCCCTGGCCCGGGCGTTGCGGGTGTCCGACGTCGAACGCGACCTGCTCTTCCGGCTGGCCGGGCACGCCGCGCCCGGTCCGGACGTCGTGCCGTCCCGGGTCGCGCCGAGCGTCCAGCGGCTGCTCGACCGGCTGTCGCACACCCCGGTGGTCGTCTACGACGCGAGCTGGACGCTCGTGCTGGCCAACGCGCCGTACAACGCGCTGATGGGCGACACGACCGCGTGGCGCGGCCTGGAGCGCAACGCCGTCTGGCGCAACGTCACGCACCTGCCCTCACGGGTCGTCCACAGTGCGAAGGAGCAGGCCGAGCACGAGGCGCGGCTCGTAGCCGACCTGCGCTTAACGGCGTCGCGCTACCCAGCCGACCACGCCTTGCGGCGCTTGATCGCCGACCTGACCGCGGGCAGCCCCCGCTTCGCGGAGCTCTGGGACGCCGAGGCCCCACCACCACTGCCGGACACGTCCCGACGCAAGACGATCGACCACCCGTCGGTCGGCCCGATCACCCTCGACTGCGACACGCTGCTCGTCGCCCAGGACGACCTGCGGATCAGCGTCTACACCGCCGAACCGGGCACCGAAGACGCGGATCGTCTGGAGCTGGCGACGGTCCTCGGCACCCAGTCACTGGACGCCTAGTCGACGGCGTTCACGTCCGAGGGCGGGGCGTTGAGATCGCAGTACGAGGACAGCTCGGTCCGCCGGTCGTCCGTGCCCGACGGGATCGCCTGCAGGGGAACGACCCAGGTACTGCGTTCACCCGGAGCGCACGACGGACTCGCCGGCGGCTGCTGCGCGCTGCCCGCCGGGTTGCCCTTCCCGTCGGGCGGCAGCAGGCCACCACCCACGATCTTGCCGTCCGCACCCCGGAACACGACCGCGGTGCGACGGCTGACCAGCGCCCGGCAGTTGGCCGAACGCTCGGTGTACCGCACCGCGTTGGCCGGCAGCGAGGCCTTGACCCGAGTGGTCGATTCGTAGGTGTCGGTCACCGGGCTGAAGCCACCGAGCGAACCGGGCGGCAACCAGGTGGTCGTCCGCACGTCGACGTCCGCCGAGATCACCTTGGCGGTCCCCCCGACGTTGACGAGCGGCCGCCCCACGCCTGTTTGTTGCCCCGGCAGCAGCACCGGAATCTCCACGGTCATCAGCGGCCCCTGGACGGGCCCCGGCGGCAGGCCGTTGACGGAGACGACCACAACGAGCGTCAACCGGGTCCGGTAGGCGATGCGCTGGCTGGTGTTGCGCAGGACCGCGCCCATGCTGGCCAGGCCCGTGGCGGAGACCCCCGTTTCCGCGACTTCGATCCCACCACCACCCGGCGCGGTCTTCGCGGAGACCGGCTGTTCCGGCACCGCAGCGGGGATGTCGCAGGGTTTCGCGACCGAATCATCGCCGGTGGACAGCACCACCGCTACGACCCCGCCGGCGGCGACCACCACCAAAGCGGCCACCGCCAACAGAGTCCGAGGCAAACCTCGCGGCACAGATCAGCCCCGCACGAACCTCGCCACGTGCTGGGCCAGCTCCTCGCCCTTGTCCTCCTGCAGGAAGTGCCCCGCGTCCGCGATCACCGGGTGCTCCAGACCCTCCGCGCCCTTCATCGAGCGCTTCAGGATCGGGCCCATTCCGCCGGTGATCGGGTCGCCGTCGGAAAAGGCCACCAGGAATGGGATTTCCAGCTCTGTCAACGTCTTCCACGCCGCGCGGTTCGCTTCCGATGCCGGGTCGTCCGGCCGGTACGGCACCAACCCCGGCATCGCCCGGGGGCCCGCCTTGTACATCTCGTTCGGGAACGGTGCGTCGTAAGCCGCGCGCACCTCTTCGGACAAGGAAGACTTGCAGCCCGACTGGATGAACCGGGCGACGTCCAGCACCGGGGCCTTCTGGACGGCCTCCCGGAACGAGTGCCACACCGGCGGCATGTCGATGTCGCCGGTGGGCAAGCCGGTGTTGGCCGCGACCACCCGCGCGAACCGCGATGGGTTCTCCGCGACCAGCCGCAGCCCGATCAGGCCGCCCCAGTCCTGGCCGACGAGCGTGACGTCGTGCAGGTCCAGCGCGTCGAACGCGAAGCCGCGCATCCACTCCACGTGGCGCGCGTACGTGTGGTCCGTCAGGTCGCCCGGCTTGTCGGACCGGCCGAAGCCGACCAGGTCCGGGGCGATCGCGCGCAAGCCCGCCGCAGCCAGGACCGGGAGCATCTTCCGGTACAGGTACGACCAGCTCGGTTCGCCGTGGAGCAGCAGGACGACGGGACCGTCGGCCGGGCCCGCCTCCACGTAACCGACTCTGATCAAGCCGCCGTGCGGGTCGTCGAGCTCGACGTGGCGAGGCTCGAAGGGGAAGTCGGGCAGGTCCGTGAACCGGTCGTCCGGTGTCCTCAGCAGGCGCACGAACCCCACGCTAGTGCGAACGGGCGAACGCGGCCACGTCCGTGGGCCATCCCCACCGGATGGCCCACGACGTCCGGGTCAGGAGATGCCGACCGCGATCACGAGACCCAGCGCGACGTGCGCGGCCGCGACCACGACGCTGGCCGGTTCGAACTTCTCGCTCTCGATCATCGAGCCGACGTCGATCCGCGTCGCCCACTCCAGCAGCCGCACCGCGATCACCTGGACGGCGATCCCGAGCAGGCCGTAGACCAGCGACGTGATCAGGCCCCCGGTCAGGTCGCTGGCCGAGTTGAAGATCGCGACCACGATGATGAACGACATCGCGAGCAGCCCGGACGCGGTGATGATCACGGCGTTCGGCAGGCCCGCGTGCACCAGCTTCGACAGCTTGCCCGGCGTGGTCCAGTCGATCGCGTAGAAGCCGGCGAACATCAGCAGCAGGCCGACGACGCCGTACAGCAGGATCGCGCCGATCCCCCGCACGAGGTCGGAGCCGAACGTGTCGGACAGCGCAAGGGTCGTGTTCACGAATTGTCTCCCAGGAGAAAGGGCTGATCAGCGACGGTGTTGTATCACGCTTCGGGAATGCGGTGGGGGACGAATGCCGCACCGTCGTCGGTGACCAGGCCGCCGGTCTCCCGGATGCCCAGGCCGGCGGAGCTGTCCCCCACGATCCACGCGCCGAGCGCCGGCCGGTAGCCGTCGAACTCGGGTAGCGGGTCGAACGCCTGGTAGACGAAGCCCTCGGCGCCGTAGACGCCGTCGGTCTGGGTCTCGTAGCCGGTCGCGACGATCTGGACGTTCGCGCCTTCGCGGCCCAGCTTCGGCTTGCGGACGTACTCGGTGAGCAGGCCCGGGTCGTCGGCGAACGCGGGCAGCAGGTTCGGGTGGCCCGGGTAGTTCTCCCACAGGATCGCCAGCAGCGTCTTGTTGGAGAGGATCATCTTCCAGAGCGGCTCGATCCACAGCGTCCGCGGCAGCGACTCGACGGCGTGGCGGCCGAACTCCTCGTCGACCACCCACTCCCACGGGTACAGCTTCAGCACGGTCGCCATCTGCTGCTCTTCGAGGTCGACGAACCGCTTGAGCACCGGGTCCCAGCCGATCTCTTCGATCGCCAGCCCCACCGTGTCGAGCCCGGCCTCGGCCGCGGTCTCCTGCAGGTACGCCGTGGTGACGTTGTCCTCGCCGGACGGGTCGGCCGCCGACCAGGTGAAGTGCAGCTCGTTCGACGGCAGCTTGTCCTGCAGGAACGCCCACCGCTCGACGAGCTTCTCGTGGATCGAGTTCCACTGGTCGTCGTCCGGGAAGACGTCGGTCTTCCAGTGCCACTGCAGCAGCGACGCCTCGAGCAGCGTGGTCGGCGTGTCCGCGTTGTACTCCAGCAGCTTCGCCGGCGACTTGCCGTCGTAGCGCAGGTCGAACCGGCCGTAGACGTGCGGGTCCTGCCGCTTCCACGACTCGGCGATGTGCGGCCAGACCCACTCGGGGATGCCGAAGCGCTGATAACCCTCGGTCGTCACGACGTTGTCGACGGCCTCCAGGCACATCGAGTGCAGCAGTTCGACGTCGGCCTCGAGCGACAGGACCTCGTCCATGTCGAAGACGTAGTGCACCGACTCGTCCCAGTACGGCCGCACCCGGCCGCTGCTGTCGCGGGCCGGCGTGCCGTAGACGAGTCCTTGCTCCTCGACGATCCGCTGCCAGTCGCGCCGCGGCTCACGCCGGTCCCGGTACACCTACGATCCCCCGCTCTTGCCGCTGCCGCCGGTGCCCCCGGTGCTGCCGCTCTTGCCGCTGATGCCGAAGCCGCCGCGCTGGACGGACTTGCCGGACTTCGTGTTGACGTTGGTGCGCGACGACGGCGGGTCGTAGGAGCCGCCGGAGACGTGCTGGCCGATGGTGCCGGAGCCGCCGTAGTTGTACCGGTAGCTGTTGTAGCCGCCGCCACCGATCGGCAGGAAGAGGAAGCCACCGCTGGAGTAACCGCCGTGGCTGGTGACGTAGGCCTCGTCGCAGTTGTCGTCGTTCTGGATGACACCGCTGTTGTCGGTGCAGACGGCGGTGACGTCACCCGCCGGCTTCGCGACCGAGTAGAAGGTCGCGACCAGGCCGACGAGCCCGACCGTGACACCGCTGCCGATGAGGATCTTGCGCCGGGTCGCCGCCTTGGCGTCGGCCTGGCGGGCGAGCTCCTCGTCCCGTTCCTCCTGCACCAGCGCCTGCTGACGCGCGCGCTGCTCGGCGAGCGAGGGCTCCTTGGGACGGGTGTTCGAGTCCTGGAATCTCATCGAACCGCGCTTCGGCGGCTCGGGGGGCGGCTGGTCCCCAGTGTTGCTGTCTTGCGTCATGTGCGCTCCGTAATCCCCGGCCACCACGAAACCGTGACCCACCCTAACCACCCGGATCGCGCACGTCGCGCGCGGCGCGGGCATCATGGACTGCGATGTCTCCCAGCGCCGATCGGTTCCCAGCCGCCACGCAGACGCTGCGCACCCGCGTCGTGATGGGCGGGATCTTCGCGGGCGCGCTCATCGCGCTCGCCCTCAGCGTCCTGTTCACCGGAGGCGGCGGCTTCGCCGGCGGCGCCGGTGGCGGGACGGGCAAGCTCTCGGCGGCAGCCGAAGAGGCCTTCCACTCCCCACCCGGCAGCTGCCTGACCTGGGACAACCCCGACGCGAGCGACGCGCGCAAGGTGGCCTGCACCCAGCCGCACCTGTTCGAGGTGACGGCGCTGGTGGACATCGGCGCCCAGTTCCCGGGAGGTGCCCCGGTGCCGTCGCTGGACCAGTGGCAGCAGATCGCGCAGCAGAAGTGCACCGCCGACGTGAAGCCCTACCTCGGCCACAACCTCGATCCGTACGGGAAGCTGACGACGAACCTGCTGCGCCCGACCCCGTCGCAGTGGGACAACGGCGACCGCCAGCTGCGGTGCGGCCTGCAGTGGGCGGGCCCCGGCGGCAAGCTGCTGCCGACCACCGGGCCGGCGAAGCAGCAGGACCAGTCGCTGGTGTTCGAGCCGGGCACCTGCCTCGCGCTGCAGGGCAAGAGCGTCGGCGACCCGATCGACTGCGCGAAGCCGCACTCCTACGAGATCATCGCGACCCTCGACCTCAAGTCGAAGTTCAAGGACACCTACCCGACGCAGGACGACCAGAAGGCCTGGCTCGACACCGAGTGCACCAAGCAGGTGGCCGACTACACCGGCGGCGCCGACCTCGGCGCGAAGAAGCTGATCCTGACCTGGGACCTGCGGGAGCAGGAGAGCTGGGACGCCGGCTCGACCAAGGTCAACTGCAAGGTCGCGGCGCTGCTGCCGGACAAGAGCGGCCTGCAGGCCGTGACCGGCAGCCTCAAGGCCGCCCCGGCGGGCCCGGACGGCGGCCAGCCCCAGGACGGCGGCCCGCCTTCGGACGGGGGCGGCGGCCCGACGCCGTCGAGCTCGGCCCCGCCGTCGACGAAGCCGAACGGCTGATGCCGGTCGAGATGAGCCGGGAGCGGTTCGAGGAACTGGTCTCGGAAGCCCTGGACGAGGTGCCCGCCGAGTTCGCGCGGGCGATGGACAACGTCGTCGTGCTCGTCGAGGAGTTCAACGAAGAGGCGCCGGACATCCTCGGGCTCTACCACGGGATCGCGCTGACCGAGCGGACGTCGTCGTACGGCGGGGTGCTGCCCGACCGGATCTCGATCTACCGGCAGCCGATCCTGTCGATGTGCGAGGACGAGGACGAGGTCGTCGAAGAGGTCCTCATCACCGTCGTCCACGAGCTGGGCCACCACTTCGGCATCGACGACGCCCGCCTGCACGAGCTCGGCTGGGGCTGAAGCCACAACGTGACCGCCGGTCGCTGACCACGCGCTTATCCTGTTACCCGAAGTCATTGGGTGACTGCGAGGAGTCCTGGGGGATTCGGTGAACCCTGCTCGAAGACTCACGTGGCTGCTGACGTCGAGCGCCGCCTCCCACCTGGGCGACGGCATCGGCAAGGTGGCCCTGCCCCTGCTCGCCACGACGCTGACCCACGACCCCGTGCTCATCGCCGGGCTCTCCGCGACGCAGTTCCTGCCCTGGCTGCTCTTCGCCGCCGTCGCCGGCGCGCTGGTCGACCGGATCGACCGGCGGCGCGCGATGGTCGTCGCGAACACCGCCCGCGCCGTCGCGGTCGGCACCCTCGCCGTGCTCGTCGCCGCCGGCGGGATGACGATCTGGCTGGTCTACCTGACGGCGCTGGTCATCGGCACCGCCGAGACGATCGCGGACAGCGCGGCCAACGCCCTGGTCCCCGCCGTCGTCGGCGACGGCTCGCTCGACGGCGCCAACAGCAAGCTCCAGGCGTGCGAGATCGTCGGCCAGACGTTCCTCGGCGGCCCGATCGGCAGCATGACCTTCGCGCTCTTCGCCGCCTTCCCGTTCTTCCTCAACTCCGCGGGCTTCGCGATCGCGGCCGCGGTCCTGCTCGGCCTGGCCGGCACCTACCGCGGTCGCGGCGAAGACCAGCCGACGAGGTTGCGCACCGAGCTGGGCGACGGCCTGCGCTGGCTGCGCGGCAACGCGCTGCTGCTGCGGCTGGTCGTCGTCGCCGGGCTGCTCAGCCTGGTCAGCGAGCTCGCGCAAGCGCAGCTGGTGCTCTACGCGCTCGACGACCTCCACCTGTCCGACGCGACCTTCGGGTTCTTCGCGTTCGTCGGCGGCATCGGCGGCCTGCTCGGCGCGGGCGTCGCCCCGCGGCTGGTCCGCGCGGCCGGCCGGCGTGTGGTCGTGCTCGGCGGCATCCTCGGCTGCGGCGCCGGGTTCGGCGGGATGGGCCTGGTCCGCTCGCCGGTCGCGAGCGCGGCGCTGTTCGGGCTGTTCGCGGCGGCCGTCGTCGCGGTCAACGTCGTGCTCGCGACGGCGCGGCACACGCTCGTGCCGGGCGAACTGCTCGGCCGGGTGCTCGGGGTGTGGCGGACGGTCGTCTGGGGTGCGATCCCGCTCGGCGCCCTGCTCGGCGGAGTGCTGACCACCGCGCTCGGGACGGCGGCGCGGACGTTCGCCGTCTCCGGCCTGGCGATGCTGGCGATCGCCGCGTTCGCGGCCGTCGCGCTGCGCCGGTTCCCGCTGGATGACGAATCGGACTCAGCCACGGCGCTACAGCACCAGGAACCGGGTTTGTGAGCTGAAATATCTCATCACCCAGGTGGTGGGAGGCGGCTATGCGCACCGTGGACCCCGGAACCGGCACCGACGCCGGACCCGACTTCGACGAGCCCTCGGCCGAGTCCGAGGAGGTCAAGGCGGCGCCGCCGCAGTCGCGCCGGCTGCTCGTGCTGTGCGCGGTGGCGGGGTTCGTGCTCGGCGGCGGCGTACTCGGGCTGCTGTGGGGCCTGTCCGGCGTGCACGCGGGCGCGCTCGACGACGCGCTGGCCGCGTGCCAGGCCCTCGACCGCGTGGGCAACCTGCCGGACACGAGCCGGGACACGCAGCCGTCGCTGACGCCCGGCCTCACGCCCGAACGGCTGCACCGGATGACCGCGGCGCGCGAGCTGTCCGCGGCCGCGGCCCAGGTCAACGCCACCTATCAGCCGCTGGCCGACCACATCGACGGCGTCTCCCGGATGGTGCTCAGCCTGCACTTCAACGACATCGCCGGCCAGCGGCACCTGGTGCAAGCCCAGGAGATCTGCGGCCGCATCTAGGCCGGGTGGACCGTCTTCACCGAAAGCTGGTTGCCCGGGATCTTCGTGCTCGCGCAGGCCGTGCCACCAGACGGCACGAACTTCGACGCCGTCTCCTGCGGCAGGTAGATGCGCAGGCCCTTCACCTCCGTCGGCTGACAGGTGCCCGGATCGAAGTTCCGCACGTTGACGAACTGGATGTCGGCGGCCGCCGACTGCCCCGGGTCCAGCTTGACCGCGTTGCCCTTGGTGCCTTCGCGGAACGCGTCCTTGCCGACCTGGTGCCCGTCGGCGCCGGCCACGTAGGAGACCCCGGGGAAGCCCTGGATCTCGCACGGCTTCGCGCTGGTGTTCTTGATCAGCAGCGGCCGGTACGCCGATCCCGCGCCGGCGTCGCCCTGGCCGAGCGACAGCGTGACGTCGGCGGCCTTGCAGAGGCCGTTGTCGGCCGGCTGGGCGACCGGCGGTGCGGCGGCCGTGGTGCTGGTCGCGCTGGGCGCGGTCGAGGTGACGGTGGTGGAGGTGGGCGATGCCGTCGTCGACGGCGTCGAGCTGCTGGCCGCGTTGGTGGTACCGCCACTCCCGCAAGCGGAAAGCGCGAGGACGCCCGCCGAAGCCGCGACAACCGGCAGCAACCGAGAAAGCTTCGTCCGAACCATGTCAATCGCCTCCCTGGTGTGGTGCTGCTGGGTAGACGTGCGGATCTCCGACAGGTTGGTTCGCCTCGTTAATTCCCCACCAAACGTGTCTTAAACGTGACGGGATCACACTTTCGTGACGATCAGAGCGGCGTGTCAACCCAGGTCAGGCAGTGCCACCGGCCCTCCGGCCGGGCGTCCAGCTCGACCAGCCCGGTGTTCGGGATGAGGGCCGCGTTGGCGACGTCCGCGTGCACGTTCCCCGCCAGCCACTCGGCCGACAGCCGGATCGCGCCACCGTGGCTGACCAGGGCGATCACGCTGTCCGGGTCGGCCTGCTCGTGCTTGGCGCGCAGCCGGCCGACCGCGTCGAGCATGCGGGTGCGCACCTGCGTGCCGCTCTCGCCGCCGGGCAGCGCCGGGGTCAGCTCGCCGAGCGTCCAGCGCCGCACGACCTCCATGTAGGTGCGGATCGACTCGTGGTCGGTCGCCCCCTCCAGGTCCCCGGCGGTCACCTCGTGGACGCCGTCGACGACCTGGACGTCCAGGCCGAACCGCGCGGCCAGGGGTGCGGCCGTCTGCTGCGCGCGGGTCGCCTGCGACGCGTAGACCGCGGCGATCGGCTCCCCCGCCAGCCGGGCGGCGAGGTTTTCGGCCTGCGAGCGGCCCAGTTCGGTCAGGGGTGGGCCGGGCAGGGCGGTGTCGAGCGCGCCGCGGACGTTCCCTTCGGTCTGCCCGTGGCGGATGAGCAGCAACCTCACGCCAGGTCTCCCTTGCGGACCGCGTCGGCCCACACGGCGGCGTCGACGAAGTCGTCGTTGCCGAAGCCGGGTTCGATCGTCGTCCGCGTCCCGTCGGCCCGTGGGTGCGAGCCGAGGAACCGCAGGTTGCGGCAGTGCCGGCGCAACGCCGTCAGCGCGTCGAGGATCCGCGGCTCGGCCAGGTGACCCTCGAAGTCGATGAAGAAGCGGTACTCGCCGAAGTTGTTCCGCGTCGGCCGCGCGTCGAGCCGGGTCAGGTTGATCCCGCGGTCGGCCAGCGCGGTGAGCAGCTCCGCGAGCGTGCCGGTGCGGTTCACGGCCGCGGCGACCACGGACGTCCGGTCGGCGCCCGTCGGCTCCGGCAGCTCACCCGGCGGGCGGACCAGCAGGAACCGCGTCGCCGCGTCGCTGACGTCGGCGACCTCGGTGGCCAGCACGTCGAGGTCGTAGTGCTCGACGGCAACCGGCGCGCACACCGCGGCGTCGAACTGGCCTTCCAGCACCCCGACCGCGGCTGCCGACGTCGACGACGACGCCACCGGGTGCGCGTCCGGCAGGTTCACCTCCAGCCAGTCGCGGACCTGCGCGAGCGCGTGCGGGTGGCTGGCGACGGTCTTGATGTCGCCACCGCCGCGCCGGGTCAGCACGCTGAAGTGGATCGGCAGGATGGCCTCGGCGACGGCGACCAGCGGGGTCGACTCGCTGAGCGCGTCGAGGGTGGCGGGCACCACGCCCTCGACCGAGTTTTCGATGGGGACGCACGCGGCGTCCGCCTCGCCCTTGCGGACGGCCGTCATCGCCAGCCGGACGGTCTCGACCGGAATCAGTTCTCCGCCGCCGGCGAGGACCCGCGCGGCCTGTTCGGTGAAGGTCCCCTGGGGGCCGAAGTATGCGATGCGTGACACATCCCCCAGGCTACGGGGGTGGCGACTTTCACTCGGACAGCCGGTACGCCAACCGGTTACGCCCGGTGGCATTTTTTGCGATGCTAAGGGCGTGACCGCCGACTCGGGCACGCACACCGGCCGTGAGGGCACGCACCCGCCGGTCTCCCCTCGCACACCGGAGCTGGTGCTGTGCGCCGTCGATGAACCACTCGCCACCGCGTGGGCCGCCGCCGCCAAAAAACTGACGGGCCGGGTCCGGGTGCACCGCGGGTCGGTCCTCGACGTCGTCGCCCAGGCCGTGGTCAGCCCGGCGAACTCCTACGGCTGGATGCGCGGCGGCATCGACGCCGTCTACGCGCGGGCGTTCCCGGGGGTCGAACAGAACGTCCGGAGCGCCGTTTTGGCCTTTCACGGCGGCGAACTGCCGATCGGCGACTCCGTGGTCGTGCCGACCGGCGAGGCCGAGCCGGCGTGGCTGATCAGCGCACCGACCATGCGCGAACCCGGCGAGCGGCTGCCCGCCGACACCGTGCACCCCTACCTCGCCGCGCGCGCGGTGTTCCTGCAGTGGCGCGACGGGCGGCTCGACGAAGGGCCGGTGCGGGAGATCGTCGACACGATCGCCATGCCGGGCCTCGGCACCGGGGTCGGCGGAGTCGACCCGGCCACCTGCGCGCGCCAGGTCGCGGCGGCGTGGGAAGAGGTCTTCCGTCACACGCGGTGATCACCCGAAACCCGGGGTGGACTACATCACAGCGCGTTCACCGGCCGTAAGCCCTACCGTTAATCACGCAGGTGAAACGTCCGCCAGTGCAGGCGACGGCCGGAGGAGTGTGCGATGACCCGGGTCCGCGAACTCAGCCCCTATGTCGAGCTGCACAGGGAACAGTGGAAAGAGCTGCGAAGTTCGACACCGTTGCCGCTGACCGCGGCCGAGCTGCTGCGGCTGCGCGGCCTCGGTGAGCAGGTCGACCTGGCCGAGGTCGCCGACGTCTACCTCCCGCTGTCCCGCCTGATCAACCTGCAGGTCGCCGCGCGCCAGCGACTGTACGAGGCGACCACGACGTTCCTCGGTGACGACTCCCGCGGCACGAAGGTCCCGTTCGTGATCGGCATCGCCGGGAGCGTGGCGGTCGGCAAGTCGACCACCGCCCGCATCCTGCGCACGCTGCTCGCCCGCTGGCCGGACCACCCCCGCGTCGACCTGGTGACCACCGACGGCTTTCTGTACCCGCGCGCCGAGCTGATGCGCCGCGGGATCATGCACCGCAAGGGCTTCCCGGAGAGCTACGACCGCCGCGCGCTGCTGCGGTTCGTCACCGAGGTGAAGTCGGGCGCCGAGCGCGTCGCCGCACCGGTGTACTCGCACCTGGCCTACGACATCCTCCCCGGCCAGGAGCAGGTGGTGCAGCAGCCGGACATCCTCATCGTCGAAGGCCTGAACGTGCTGCAGCCCGGCCCGCGGCTGATGGTGTCCGACCTCTTCGACTTCTCGATCTACGTCGACGCGCACACCGACGACATCCAGCGCTGGTACATCGAGCGGTTCCTCGAGCTGCGGCACACGGCGTTCGCGGACCCGGCGTCGCACTTCCACCACTTCGCCGGCCTGCCCGACGACGAGGCACGCGCCGAGGCGCGCCACCTGTGGCGCTCGATCAACGAGCCGAACCTGATGGAGAACATCAAGCCGACGCGCCCCCGGGCGACGCTCGTGCTGCGCAAGGACTGCGACCACGCCATCAACCGGGTCCGCCTGCGCAAGCTCTGACACCGGTTACGCGGCCCGTCACCCACATGCCGCGCATTCGCACGCTGAGCGAACGCGCGGCCACGATTCGTTGCCGTCCCGCGACTCTCCGCGCCGGAAACCGGCCGATCGGCCGAGTTGCGTCATTCAGCCCTAACCAGTTGGCCGATACCCCTGCACGCCCGCGAAAGCGACCCTGAAGAAGTCAGGAAAACCGCTCTGAGCTGGGGAGGAGGCCCACGATGTTCACGATGATCCTCACGTGGGTCGGTGCGGTGCTCGGTCTGGTCTTGCTGATCGCGATGGCCGCCGGCACGTTCGTCGTCGACTTCGACGACCGGATCCAGGAGCGGCGCCGGGCGAAGGCCGCCGAACCAGCCGGCCCCCGCCCGTAGCGCGTCAAAGTCCGGTCAGCGCTTCCACGTACGCGTCGGCGTCGTATTCGAGCGATTCCTCGGACTCCAGCAGGCTGCCTTCCAGAGCGTCGATCAGCTGCTCGAAGATCTCGTCGCGGTCGAGCTCGCCCTCCTGCAGGCGCTGCACGGCCTGCCAGGCTTCCGCGGGCTCGTCGTCCCACAGCTGGTCGACGATCGTCGCGCGCAGCACCAGCCGCTGCTCTTCCTCGTCCTCGTCGGCCTCGGCGATGACCAGCGCGCGGCGCTGATCGGGGTCGGTGGGGTCGAGGTCGACCTCCTCGTCCTCGATCTCCGTGGTCAGCGACGGCACCGCGAACATCCGGCGTTCCAGCGCGTCCGCCAGCTCGGTCGGCGACAGCTCGCCGACGTCGCCGAAGTAGCGCTCGAGCGGCGAGTCGTCCTCGTCGGCGTACTCGCTCAGGTAGTCGGCGACGGCCTCGTCGAGCGCGGCGACCGCGGTCTCGGTCAGCCCGGCGCGGTCCGCCGTCCACTGCACCCAGGCCAGCACGACCGGCTCGACGGCGTCCTCGTGCTCGGCGTCGAGCTCGAACTCCTCGCCCAGCAGCCCTTCGAGGAACCGCGCGATCTTCTCCGGCCCGACGCGCAGCGGGTTGGCCGGGTCGGTGCGCACGCCGTGCTCCAGCAGGAGCGCCCCGATCGCGCGGGCGGCGTCGGCGTCCTCACCGCTGGCCGCGACGAACTGCTCGACGACGGCGGCGCGTTCGGTGTCGGACCACTCAGCCACCTCGGGGACGAGCGCGGGCTCCGGCAGCGCGCGCGACCACGTCAGCGCGACCGCGTGGAAGCGCGCGTAGTCCTCGCTGACGTCGGCGTCGTCGAGGTGGTCGGTCGCGTCGAGGCCGTCGGCGAGCAGGCGGTGCGCCTCGGCCGGGTCGACCGCCTCGAAGGCGACCAGCTCCGGGTCGGCGTCGGCCTGCGCCCGCATCTCGGCGAGCACCTCGCCCGGCTGCTCGATCACGACGAGGTCTCGCACCCGGCCGCCCTCGGTGAAGTCGAGCAGCGCGAGCAGGCCGTGCGCCTGGTCGCCGTGGGTGAAGACGCAGAGCAGCGACGACTCGTCGCCGTAGACGTCCCCGGTCCGCCAGCACTCGCCGGCGGCGACCTGGCCCAGGTCCCCGGCCCAGCTCGGCGCGGGGATACCGCGGGCGAGGACGACCTGCAGGCCGTCTTCGGCGGCCTTGCGCTCGACGTCGGTCTCCGCGACGACCTTCAGCGCGGCCAGCAGCGCGGCCGCGCCGGGGGTGATCTTGCGCTGCGCGAAGGCGATCAGCTCCAGGCCGAGCGACTCCTCGCCCTCTTCGAGGGGAACGTCGTGGAACTGGCCGAGGACCTCGGAGGCGAGCAGCTCGACGTCCACCGGCGCGGGGTCGGCGCCCAGCGCGGAAAAGTCGTTCAGGACGTCCTTGAACAGGCCGGTCACGCTGTGGGTGACGGGCTGCGGTGCCTTCTTGCGGGCGCGACTCACCGGGCTCATGTGCTCATGTTTTCATCGCGCAACCAGAGCGGTCGCGGTGGCCCTGGCGCGGGTCCCGGCCGCGGGCTCGACGGGGAGGCGCCGAGCCGGACGGCGGAACAGGGCCACCGCGACGTCGCTGGCCAGAGCGGGTGACCGCCTTGGCGGGCTTGCGGTGTCCCGGTGCACGTGAATCACCGGTTCACTTCGGTCAACGAGGTGCGCGGGGCGAGGTTACGGCTTTCGGCAAGGCGATCCGCGCGGTCCGGATTTCCGTGATCAGGCGGGTTTTCCGGCGGTGGGTTTCCACCAGCGTCGCGAGGTAAGCGGTGAATTCGTCCGGCGTCTCGGCGCGCTTGTGCAAGCCGCGCAACAGCTTCAGCCGGCGCGCGGCCTCCTGGTAGGCCTGCGGGTCCTTGCGCTCGATGAGCTCGTCGACGTGCTCGCGGAAGACCGGGATCGTCTCGGCCGGGTGCTCCGCGGCGCGCTGCTCGGCGAGTTCGAGCTTCAGCTCCGGCGTCGCCCCGAAGCGCACGCAGGCGCGCCAGGCTTCGTCGGGACGGCCGTCGTCGAGCAGGACGCGGGCCAGCTCGTCGGCCTGCTCGAGGCCGTCGGCGGCCAGCTCGCGCAGGCGGGCCAGCGCGGCTCGCCGCTGCGCGGTCCACTTCCCGTCGGCCGTCGCGGCTTCGCGCAACGCGGCGTACGTCTCGCGGCCCGGCTTGGCGTCGAACTCCTGGCGGCGCCGGGAGGTTTCGTCGTCGGGCTCGGGCGGTTTCTTGTCCTGGGTGAGCGCGCGGGCGGCGTGCGCGATGGCCTCGCTGTGCCGCCCGGCGGCCCGCAGCACCCGGACGATCTTGAGGCTGACGTCGCGCCGCGGCGGCTTGGCGGACAGGATCGCGACCAGCTCGTCGACGTCGCCGAGCACCTCGGCCAGCTGTTCGCGCAGCGCTTCGGCCACGTCACGGCGGTGGCCGGGGGCGCCCGCCGCGAGCACATCGTCCACAGTGGACTTGATCCGGCGCAGGCCCGGTTCGCCCAGCGCCGCCGCGAAGTCGGCGAGGTCGATCGCCGGGCGGCCGGGGCCGTCGAACTCGACCTCGAGGATCCAGTCGGCCAGCTTCTCCGGGTCCGGCGGCCGGGCGGCGCACGCGCGGGCGTACAGCTCGACGGCGCGGTCCAGCCGGTCGCCGAGATCGCCGGTGTGGTCGCCGGACTGCTCCAGTACCTCGCTGATGTCGTCCACCGTGCGGCGGGCGAGCGGGGCCAGGTCGGCGCGGCTGCCGGCGTCGAGCATCCGCTGCAGCGTGTCGAGGACGGCACCGACCTTCGCGGTGTACTCGCCGTTCCCGTCGGGCACCGCGGTGTCGAGCAGCCGGTGCGCTTCGCTGACGTCACCGGATTGGGTGGCCGCGCGCAGTTCGAGCGAATGCCGCAACTCAGGGTCACGCTCGGCTTGGTCGTGCAGGAGGTCCGCCAGCGTCTCCGCGTCCAAAGTGCGCAGGTAGGGGCGAAGATCCGAGTGGGGACTCACGCGCATCAGTCTGCCCGACCGCGCCAGTCCGGCGTGTGGTCCAACCGCGTGCTCTTTTCGGCGTAACCGGTGACTGGTCGTGACGACCTCATCGGCGGCGCAAGTCGTCGAGCACGGCTTTCATCGGCCACGGCTCGGGGACGCGCGGCCGTCGTGACCGTGCGTGCCGAGGGCGCGGGATCGCCGCCTGGATCGTCGGCACCATGATCGGCACGACCGGCACGGGCACCCGCGCGACGAGCCGGCGCACGACGACGAGCAGGAGCCCGGCGCACAGCAGGAGGGCCGCGCTCGCGGCGATCGCGCCGGCGAGCGTGCGGCGGCCGTCGTCGAGGGTGAGCTGCACGGCGTACTGGCTCTGCTGGGAGTACAGGTTGCCGAGCTGCTGGGAGACGCTGTAGGCGGCGCTGCGCCACGTGGACTCGGGAACGGGCAGCGGTTCGGCGGCGGCGAGCGCGTCCTCGACGGCCGCCAGCCTGCTCCAATCGGCGCTGCGGGTGAGCGACTCGTACGCGGTACGGCCACTTTCGGTGAGCTGCGGCGCGATCCGCTCCAGGTCGGCCCGGTAGGCGGCGACGGCTTGTGTGAACGGCCGCCGCGTCACGCCGTCGATCCCCGCCAGGGCGAGGGAATCGGAGCGGTCCATGCCTTCGGCGACGGAAAGCAGCTCGACGGCGGTGGTCTGCTGGTAGGCCGATTCGGCGTCGGGCGCGCGGCGCGCGTACTCGCGCAGACCGGCGATGGCGGAGTCGATCCGCTGGGTGAAATTCGCGTACGCGGCGGTCCGTTGGTCGGGCGCGGACATCGCGGCGCTGCGCTGCCCCTGCAGCGACCCGACGGCACTCGCCGTCCAGCCCGCGGCCCCGGCCGTCTCCATGGCGCTGTCGCGCGTCCGGTTCGCTTGGTGGACCAGGAAGAACGCGATCACGACCGCCACGACGACGAGCGCACCGCCGGGCACGAACGCGATGCACAGCATGCGGCCGCGGACGGATCGCAGGTACTTCAAGACGTTCCTCTCCCAGCCTCAAGCCCCGCAAGCATCCCGAAGGAGTTCAACCTATTGAGTGAGAGATTCACCGGTCAACGCCGGTCCGCCATACGGCCGTTAGCGCACCGTGACGGCTGAGGACAATCGGCGCGTGACCTTCGACGACGTGACCCAGCGCCTCCGCGCGTTCGCGGCGGCCCGAGCCTGGGAGCCGTACCACACCCCGAAGAACCTCGTGATGGCGTTGTCCGGCGAGGTCGGCGAGCTGACGTCGCTGTTCCAGTGGCTGACCCCGGAGGAGTCCGACGCGTGGCGCGACGACCCGGCGCTGGCGGCGAACGTCCTGGACGAGATCGCGGACGTCACGTTGTACCTGCTCCAGCTGGCGGACCGCCTGGGCGTGGACCTCGCGGCCGCGGCGCACGCGAAGATCGACCGCAACGAGAAGCGGTTCCCGGCTTAGATTTCGCTCAGCAGCGGCGGCGGGGTGCTGGCGACGGGAGCGTCCGGATCGGCCAGCCACCCGCCCCGGCCGTCGGACCGCAGCATCGACCAGATCCCGAACTCGTCGAACCGCAGCTGCGCGATGCCTCGTTCGGAGTCGTCGTCGGTCCGCAGTTCGACGATGGTGACGACACCGTCCCGGACCCGGCACTCGACGCGGAGGCGGTCACGGAGGTGTTCGGGAACCCGCTGGGCACACCACCGTTCGATCTGCCGCAACGCGAGCTCGGGTATCGCCATGCGTCCAGTGAACCGCACGGCGGTCAGCGAGCTTCGCCGAGGACCGCGACGACCTCGGCGTAGGTCTGCTCGGGCGCGCGGCCGCCCGTGGGCACGACGAGGCAGCCGGGCCGCTGCGGGAGGTACGCGGCGAGCTGGTCGTGGATCCGTTCGACGATGGCGACCCCGCCGCGCTGGTTGACGACGTCGTCCACGCCTTTGGTGGCGGAATCGCCCTTCGCAGCGCGCTCGGCGAACCGCGCCCCGGCGACGGTTTTGTCGGCGGTGAGCAGGACTTCCCGGTACTCGGCACCACAGCGTTCCGCGGCGTCCTCGAAGGCCTGGATGTCGACCACGCGGGTGGCGAGCTGCGGCATGACGACGTCGTGCCCGGTCCGCAGGTGCGTCTCGGCCATGGCGAGGGTGAGCAGCTGCGCGGCCTTGAAGGTCTCGAAGAAGGTGTCCCGCCAGCCCCCGATGAGGCAGACGACCCGATCGGTGTCCAGGTTCAGCACCCCGGGCCGCCGCTCGGCGTAGACCTGCGCGATCGTCGACTTCCCGATCCCGGAGGGCCCGTTCAAGTGGATCAGTCTCGGCACCGCGTCGACGCTACCGAAACCCCGGCTCACCGCGGCGCCGGCTCGGCGATCCACCACCCGCCCAGCAGCGCGCCGACCCCCAGCGCCGCGAGGAAGATCCCGCCGGCCAGCGGGGTGCCACCGAACATCGCCACCACGACGATGAACATCAGCACCAACCCGACGCCCATCAAGACTCGGCCACCCACCACCTTCGGCAGGCGACCGCCCGACGGCACAGCCTGCACCGCGGGCGCCTCGAAGCCGAGAGCGACCGGCGCCCCGCGCACGTCGAGCACTTCGGCCCCCAGCTCGGCAGCCCTGGCCAGCCGCGGTTCACCAGCCGGCACGGTCGCGTCCACCACGAGGTGCGTGACGCTCGCGGTCAGCTTCTTGGCCAGCTGGACGCCCTCCTCGAGCACCCGCGCCCGCAGCTGGTCCGCGGCCACCGTCGTGCCGAGCACCAGCACCCGCGTCGCCTTCCCGCCGTCGGTCGGCCGCACGTCGACCCCGGCGACGCCGAGCGCGGTCGCCACCTGCCGCAGCTCGCGCGCTTCCGCCGCCGTCACGACGCCGTCCCGTTCCGCGATCTCGCGCAGCGCCGTCACGAGCTGTTCGTGCGTCGACCGCACCCGTGCTTCGGACAGCCCGGCCTCGGCCGCCAACGCGGCCAGCGCCGTCACCTCGTCCGGCGTCAGGTGCTGGTCCGCGACGACTTCCGCGAGCAGGTCCAGGTAGGCGTCGCCGTCCCGGCCGGCCGCGACCCGCTCGACCGCGTCGGCCATCCACCCCGGTTCCGCCGTCGCCACCTCGCCGCGCGGGAGCAGCCGGCCGCCGGAGAACCGGGGCAGGCCGGGGAAGACCGGTGGCGCCGCGAACGTGAGCCCGTACCGCTCGACCATGCTCGTCACGAGCCGCGCGACCGTCCTCGCGCCGGACAACGCCGACTGCCCGGGCCTGGCCGGCACACCCAGCGCGTGCGCGACGGTGGTGAGCCGGTAGTTCGGCAGCCGCAGGACCGACTGCGCCACCGCGAGCGTCGAGACGCCCGGCAGCGCGGGCATCCGGACCCCGAGGTCGCTGACCTCGAAGCCGAGGAAGGCCGAGACGACCGCCAGGTCGTGCGCCACGACCACGCTGCCGGTGCACAGGTCGAGCAGCGGCCCGAGCACCTCGCCGAACGGCGGCGCGTCGTCGAGTTCGCCGCGCGTGATGCCGTGCGCCGGACCGGGCGGGACGCCGGCGCCGGGATCCACCAGCGTCGTCAGCTGGCCGGCGATCGAGCCGTCGGCGTGCACCCGCACCGCGGCGAGCTCGACGACGCGCCCAGGCCGCAGCCCGGTGGTCCGGATGTCGATGGCGGTGAAGTCGGTTCCGTGCGCGGGATGACCGCCGGGCCCGTGCAGCGGGAGAGGTTCGATCACGTCTGCACGGGTCGTTCCGCGGCCGCGTCTTGTGACAGCTTTTCGGTTCGGAACCGCGGTTCGTGACGTGATCGTGACGGCAACAATCCCCCGGATAACGACTGGTGGTCGATCACGAGCCCGCGCGTAACAACGGCGGGAGTTTTCCCGAGTACTCCCTCGGCACGTCGTGTTCGAGGAACGAGGGAATCCGGGGATGAAACGCCTTCCGAACTGGCTGAAGATCGTCTTGGCTGCTTTCGCCGTCCTGTTCGTCCTGGGCGCGATCTTCGGGAAAGCCCCGGAGCCGAAGCCCGTGGCCGCCACGCCGGCGGCACCCCCGACGACCCCGGTGACCAGCACGACCCCGGTTCCGGTCAGCTACACGGTCGCGTCCGTGACGGACGGCGCGACCGTGGTGGTGAAGGGCAGCGACGGCTCGAGCAGAACCGTGCGAGTCCTCGGCGTCACCGCGCCGGTCGTCGGCAACGGGTGCTACGGGCTGGAATCGCTCGGCTGGGCGAGCGCGACCCTTTCCGGCAAAGCCGTGACGCTCGGCGTGGAAACGGCGCAGGGTGTCGCCGTGACTTTGGCCGGTGGCCAGGACTACGCGGCTCTCGCGATTCAGGGCGGTTATCTCAAATACGCGGCGAATGCCGCGGAGCCCGCACTCGCGGCCGCCGAGGCAGCGGCGAAGCAGGCCGTCAGCGGGCTATGGGGACCGCCGTGCAACGGGAACATCGACGTCCCGGCACCGACGCCGACGCCTACGCCCACTCCGACGCCTATGCCTACGCCGGAGCCGCCGGTCACCAAGGCGGCCCCGGTGCCCCCGCCCGTGGAGACCACCGAGGACGCCCCGCAGCCCGATTCCTCCGTGTACTACAAGAACTGCGCCGCGGCGAAGGCCGCCGGCGCCGCCCCGCTGCACCGCGGCGAGCCCGGCTACCGGCCCGCGCTCGATCGCGACGGCGACGGGGTGGCCTGCGAGCGGTGATCTAACCTGGTTCGATGACCACCGCCGACGACCTGCTCGGCAGGCTCGCCGCCCTCGGTCGGGACGGCCTGGCGAAAGTCCTCACCCACCGGCCCGACGTGCTGCGCGAACCGTGGCCGCGGCGGCTCGACGTCGTCGCGGCCCGGCTCGCCTCGGCCGACTCCCTCGACCAAGCCGTCCTCGGGCTTTCGTTGCCGCAGGTGCAGGTCCTGCGCGCCGTCCAGCTGTGCCACACCCTCGGGCTGCGGCCGACGCCGGTCGCGGAAGCCGGCAAGCTCCTCGGCACCACCGCCATCGAGTCCTTTGTGGATGATCTGACCGAGCGCGCCCTGCTGTGGCGCGACGACGACAACGTCACGCTGCCGGAATTCCTGCACCGGACGACGTTCCACACCGAAGGCCTCGGCCAGCCGGTCGCGGACCTGCTGGCTGAGCTCGGCCGCAGCCGCACTGCGCGGCTGTCCCAGGCCCTCGGGCTGCCGGAGGGTCTGAAGGAGCTCGTCCACTTCTACCGCGACGGCGACCGCGTGCGCGAGCTGTTCCGCACTGCCCCCGAGCCGTCGCGGAAACTGTTGCAGGACATGGCCGACGGCGTTCCCGAGGCCGAGGGCGTCCTGCCGTTCCACACCGCGGAGGGCTGGGCGTTCGAGTACGGCTTTCTCTTCAGCACCTACTACGGCAGCGCGGCCATGCCGATCGAGGTGTCGCTCGCCCTGCGCGGCCCGGACCACCAGCTGCCGTTCACGCCCGACGAACCCGAATATCCCGTCGCGCACGTCGGAGTCGAGTCGGCGGAGGCGACGTCCTCGGCTGCCGCGCTTCGCCTGCTCGACCGCGTCTCGGCTGTGGTCGACCTCGCCGCCGCGGAGCCGTTCCCGCTGCTGAAGGACGGCACGATCGGCGCGCGGCTGGTCAAGAAGGTCGCCAAGGACACCGGCGCGACGCCCGCGGAGATCGAGCTGGCCATCGACCTCGCGGCGCAGGCCGGGCTGCTGCTGGCCGAGGAGCCGCCCCCGCCGCGCCGCGGGCAGAAGGCGCCGCCGCCCACGCTCGCCCCGGACCCCGACCTCGCCCGCCCCGCGCCGGCGTTGCTCTACCGCCTGCTGGTGACGACCTGGTGGGACCAGGCGCCGCCGGAGCTCGGGACCGACGTCGGCGCGCTGGTGCGGCGGCTGGTCGTCCGGCTGCTGGCCCGGCTCGAGCCCGGCACCGCCGTGGTCGACGGCCTGACCCAGCTCGCCGAATGGCACGCGCCGATGCTGCCGACCGAGGACTTCGCCGGCCACGTCCGGGACGCGCTCGAGGCGGCCGAACTCCTCGGCGTCGTCGCGCACGGCGCCGTCACCGCGGTCGGCCGCGCGCTGCTCGCCGAGCATGACCTCGTCGAAGTCACCGACGGGCTGGTCGCCCGGGCGCGAACGACGGCGCTGTTCGGCACCGACCTCACCGCGATCGTGCCCGGCTCGCCGGACGCGCGGCTCGCCGCGTCGCTCGACCGCGTCGCCGACCGCGAAGCACAGGGCACCGCGACCAGCTGGCGGTTCTCCCCCGCGTCCGTCCGGCGGGCGTTCGACCAGGGCGCGTCGGCCGCCGAACTGCTCGACGAGCTGAGCACGCTCGCCGCGGGTGAGCTGCCGCAACCGCTGGTGTACCTGGTCAACGACGTCGCGCGGCGCCACGGCGAGGCGCAGGTGCTCGACGTCGCCAGCGTCGTCGTCGGCGAACCCGCCGTGCTCGCCGAGCTCGCCGCGCACCGCAAGCTCGCGAAACTCGGCCTGCGCGCGGTGGCGCCGACCGTGCTGACGTCCACTGTGGACGCTTCCGGAACGCTCGACGCCTTGCGCGAAGCGGGTTACTCGCCGACCCATCACGCCGCCGACGGCACCATCGCGCTGCCCGCCCGCGAGCCGGCGTCGCCGACGGTCACCTTCCGGGACCCCGAGCCGGACGAACGACCGCCCGACCCACGCGAACACGCCGAGCGGCTGCTCGCGGCGCCGCCGAGCGGGCCGAGCCTGCTGCGCGGGCAGCTCGCGCGGGCGATGAGCGACCGCTACGCCGGCCGTCTGACCCCGAAGCAGCAGCAACTCTGCTGGCAGCTCGAAGCCGGCATCCCCGCGGACATCGTCTACCGCGCCGACGACGGACCGGCCGGCCTGGTGATCGCGTACCCGGAGCTCGACGGCGACGTCCTGGACGTCTGGTCGCTCGGCGACCACGCGTACCGCCGGCTCGAGCTGGCGCGGATCGACCTCGGCTAGGCCTCGACGCCGGTGAGCCGCGCGTAGACCACGACGTTGTCGAGGTAGTTGCCGCTCGACCGGTCGAACTCGCCACCACAGGTGATGAGCCGCAGTTCGGGCTCGGCGGTGTCGCCGTAGACCTGGTCGGTCGGGAACTCCGCCTTGGCGTAGCGGTCGACGCGGTAGACGGTGAAGACGGCGGTCCGGCCGTCGGACCGCCCGACCCTCGCCTGCTCGCCGGGCCGCAGGTCCTTGAGCCGGGAGAAGGCGCCGGGAACGTGCTTGTAGTCGACGTGCGCCGCGAGCACCGCCGGGCCGACCTCGCCGGGCGAGGGCGCGCCGGTGAACCAGCCGACCGTCGTGGCGTCGCCCGGGACCTCGAGCTCGCCCTTCGGGGTCAGCCCGAGGTCCTTGAGCGCGTCGGCGCGCACGCCGATCGCCGGGATGCTCAAGGAGGCCGGTTTCGCCGCCGGGAGCCCGCCGCCGGACGGCGTGGCGGTGGTCGACGGCGCGACCTCGACGGGCACGGCGGACGGCGGGGCGACCTGCTCCGACGCGTGCGGCGAGAACGCGAGGACGAGGGCCACCACCAGAACCGACCCGAGCGCGGCGACGACTGCCGTGACCGCCGGCCACAGGCGTGGGTGCCTCAATTCGCGCGCCGGCGCAGGTGGAACACCATCCCGCCGGACGCGGCCGCGGCGAGCAGCGCGCCGCTCACCACGAGGAAGGCCGGGGCACCCTCGTCGGGCTCACCGCCGCCGGTGGCCACGCCGCCGACCGGCTTCACCTTGACCTGGCTGCCGGTCGTGGATTTCTTGCTGGTCGCGGTGGTTTTCGGGATCGGGTGGGTCTTCGTCGTGGTCGACGGCTGTTCGGACGTCGGGGTGGACGTGTTCTGCTGCGGGCGGTGCGGCAGGGATTCGCACGCGATTCCGTCGTGATCGGAATCGAGGTGGTTCGGGTCGCCCGGCGTTGCGTCGAGAACCGCTTGCGCCTCTTCCTGGTACTTGAAGTCCGAGCAGTTCAAGTCGCCGGCGAGCGGCGTCGAGAGCTGCGCGGAGGCGAGGGAGACGGGGCCGAGAAGAGCGAGCCCGGCGACGGCCGCGGCCGTCGTCAGGGCACGACGAAACAAGGACACCGGAAGTCCTTTCAGGGAAGAATCGGGGCGATTGCGTGGTTAGTATCGCGACGCCGTCAGCCCCGTTACGAACGTTTCCGGAATTCCGGAAACGTCAGCGCTCCACCGGAAATCCGCGGTTTCGTGATTCTTCGCCATTGGCCGCTGACCTGCGGAATCAGTGCCGGAAATGCATACCGCCGGGAATGTTACGAGATCCGCGGTCACACTTTGGGCGTAATCGTCCGGTGTGACGTGCGGACCGGCCGGCACCACGGCGTCCGCGTACCCCGTAACCTGGGGATATGCCGATCCAGGTACTGCTCGTCGACGACCACGAACTGGTCCGCCGCGGGCTTCGCGACCTCCTCGGCGACGAACCCGACATCGAGGTCGTCGCCGAGGCGAGCAGCGTCGAAGAGGCGCTGGCGGTGGCGATGCACGTCGAGCCGGAGGTCGCGGTGGTCGACGTCCGCCTCGGCGACGGCGACGGCATCACGCTCTGCCGCGAGCTGCGGTCCAAGCCGAACCCGCCGGCGTGCCTGATGCTGACGGCGTTCGACGACGAAGAGGCGATGGTCGGCGCGATCATGGCCGGCGCCGCGGGTTACCTGCTGAAGCAGGTGCGGGGGCAGGACGTGGTGAACGCGGTGCGCGAGGTCGCGGCCGGGCGGTCGCTGCTGGACCCGGTGAGCACCGCGCGAGTGCTGGACAAGATGCGGCACCCGCCGACGGACGAGCTGGCGACGTTGACCGAGCGCGAGCGGGACGTGCTCGAGCTGATCGGCCAAGGGCTGTCGAACCGCGAGATCGCCGAACGGCTGTTCCTCGCCGAAAAGACGGTCAAGAACTACGTCACGTCGGTGCTGGCGAAGCTCGGCATGCAGCGCCGGACGCAGGCCGCCGCCTGGATCGCGCGCCGGGAGAAGTAACTCCGCGCGACGCTCGCGTCCGCAAGCCGCCGTTCGCTGCGTCCTTTTCAGTGGTCGTCACGGTCCGCCACGTCGAGCGGTGGTTTTGACCTGCCGTTTTCACTCGAACGTGAGTCGAATATGTGTTCGATCTGTCGGTACGATCTTTGGTGAGGGCGATGAAGGGAGGCTGGATGACCCGAGAAGGTTAGATCGCGGTCAGTCGAGTGGTTCAGTCAAGTGGGAGGTCGAACGCGACGAGCGTGCCGAGACTGGGCGAGGAGTTCAGGAAGAACTTGCCGCCCGCGGCGTCCGCGCGTTCGGCGAGATGACGCAGGCCACGGGTGGCGACGCCTTGGGGGACACCGGAACCGTTGTCCCGGACACGGAGTTTCACGCCGTCGGAGTCCCTGGCCAAGGTCACGCGGGTTTCGCTGGCGCCGGAGTGTCTGACCACATTGGACAGTGCTTCGCGCAGGGCGGCCCGGATGTGGTCGGCGCGTTCCGCGGGGATGTCGGCGAACTCGCCGGACAGCTCCAGGGTCGGCGGGTATCCGAGCAGCTCGCCGGCGATGCGGACCTCGCCGCGCGCCGACTCGGCGAGGTCGGTGGGCGTGCCGGTGTCGTGGCGAGGCTCCGGTGACCTCAGCGCGCGCACGGTGCCGCGGATCTCCTCGATGGTCTGGTCGAGCTGGTCGATGGCGTCGGACAGCCGCGCGCCGTCGGCCTGGGCGAACCGCTTGCGCATGTTGCGCCGAACCCGGTCGAGCTGCATCCCCGCGCCGTAGAGCCGCTGGACGATGACGTCGTGGAGTTCGCGAGCGATCCGCTCCCGCTCTTCGTAGAGTGCGACGCGATGCCGGGCGTTGGCGCCTTCGGCGAGCGCGAGCACGACGCCGGCCTGGGCGGCGAAGGCGACGAGCATCTCGACGGTCCCGGCGGAGAACGGCTCGCGTCCCTGCTTGCGGTAGACGGTGAGCGCGCCCAGCACGCGTCCCCCGGACCCGAACGGCGCGGCGGCGAAGGGCCCGTAGCCGTGGAGTTCGGCGGGTACGAAGGGCGCGGTCCGCGGGTCGACGGTGAAGTCGGCGCTCGCGACGGGCTCACCGCCGCGCGCGACCCGCCCGGCAGCGGAGTCGGCGGGGAGAGCGAGCCCGCGCAACGACTCCCCGTTGCCATCGTCGGGTGGGGGTTCCTCGGCGGTGGCGTAGTGGGCGGCCTCGACGACGACGCGGCCGTCATCGGCGCTGACCATGGCCAGGCCGAGGTCGGCATCGGCGAGTTCGGCCGCCCGGGCGACGACGGTGTCGAGCACCGCGCCCGGGTCATCGCCGGAGAGGGCGGTGCTCGTGATCTCGGTGGCGGCGGACAGTGCCCGCGCGGCAAGCGTCGGATCCATGAGTTCCGTCATTATCGCGCGCCGCTGCGGCGGCACGCCAAGCGCGCTCCGGGAATCGATCACGACACAGGCACCCGCACGACAACCCGGCCGTCACGGACCTCAAGGACGACGTCAGCGTCGTCGGCCTCCTCGGCGCGATGGGTGACGTGAACAACGGTCCGCCCGGCAAGCACCTCCCGCAGGTGCGCGCGCACGACGTGCGCGGTCGGCTCGTCGAGGTGCGAAGTGGGCTCATCGAGCAGCACGAGTCCGGCCGACGGCGCCCCTAGCAAGGCCCGAGCGAGGGCGACGCGCTGGGCTTGCCCACCGGAGAGCCCGCTGCCACCGCTGCCCAGCAAGGTCTCCGGCTCAACATCGGCGACGGCTGCTTGCCGCAGGGCGTCACGCAGGTCGTCGTCGGTCGCGGCCGGCTGCGCGAGCCGAAGGTTTTCGGCAACGGTGGTGGCGGCCAGCATCGGCTCTTGAGGAGCCCAGGCAACCCGGCCCGGGACATCGATCAGACCGCGCCGGGGAGCGAGAAAGCCAAGGAGAGCGGCCACAAGGGTCGACTTCCCGGCACCGCTCGGCCCGACAACGGCGGCATAGGTTCCGGGCGCGAGGTCAAGATCGACATCGCGAAGAACAAGGGGCCCACCAGGCCACCCAAGCTCAGCCCCACGCAACACGACGCGCCCATCGGTCCCGGTCTGGTCCGGCAAAACGCGCCGCTCGAAGCCATCCCCGTCGCGCGCGCCGCCCCGCGCGCCGTTGCGGCCGGGCTGAGCCATACCCCACCGCCTGGCGCCGGTCTCGCCCCGAGCGCTGGCTTCTTCCGGCGGGCCAGCGCGCTCAACCTGCGCCGGGGTGTCGGCCAAGCGGTGGCGTGCCTGCTGAAGCGTGTCCCAGTGCTGGGCCACCGGCGGCAGCAGCGCCAGCACCTCCGCCATAGCCAACGGCACCAAGGCCACCAGCGGCGCCAGCACCGGGTCGAGCCCTCCCGCCGCTACCGCTCGCGCCGCGAACGCCGTGCTGATCACCGCGCCCGCGCCGCACGCCAACGTCACCAGCGCCTCCGCCGCGCCCGCGCCGAAGGCCTGGCGGCGGGCCTGCGTCACCAACCGCGTGTCCGCGTCCGACAACGCCCGGCGGTGCTCGCGATCCTTACCGAACGCCAGCAACTCGGCCGCCGCCTCGAACAAGACCAAAACCCGGGACGCCACCTCACGACGGCCGTCCGCCAGGGCCGACGTCGCCCGGCGCTCCGCCCGCAACGCCACCCACGGCGCGCACAACCCCACCGCCACCGCCGCCAGCAACGTCAGGCCGGCCGTGGGCAGCACCCACATCTGCACGACGATCGCCCCCACCGCGACCAGTGCCACCACCAACGGCGGCGACACCACCCGCGGCAGCAGGTCGCGCACCGTGTCGACGTCGGCCACCAAGCGCCGCTGCCCCTCGCCCGCTCGCAACCCGCGTGCCGGTCCCAGCCGGACCAGCGAATTCCACAGCCGGACCCGGAGACGGCCGGCGATGCGGAACGCCGCGTCGTGCGTCACCAGCCTTTCCACGTACCTCAGCGCCGCGCGGCCCAGGCCGAACGCGCGGACGCCGACCACCGCGACCGTCAGCGTCAGGATCGGCGGCTGCTGCGACGCCTTGGCGATCAGCCAACCCGACGTCGCCGTCAGCGCCACCCCAGCCAGCAACGCGAGAGCGCCCAGCGCCGCGCCGGCGAAGAGCCGTCCGTCGAGCAGTGCGCGCCACGGCAGCGGCGGGCGAGGAGCGTCCATTGTGGACGAAGACGGCGCGACCGGGACGTCGGGAGACATGTCGACCGCCGCCGTGCGCTCGTGGGCCGCGATGATCGCCGCGGCGCCGTTGTCGACCGCGCGCTGGACTGCGGCGAGCACCAGGCGCGCGTTGGCCTCGTCGAGGTGGGCCGTCGGCTCGTCGAGCAGGAGCAGCCACGCGCCGTCGCGGACCCGGTGCAGCGCCCGCGCCACCGCCACGCGCTGACGTTGTCCCAGCGACAGTTGCGCCACCGGGCGGTCAGCGAATCCCTCGAGGCCGAGTTCGGCGAGGAAGTCCTCGCCGCCCACTTCCTCCCGGACAGTCCCGCCGGTGAACACCGGCGACTGCGGCACCCACGCGACCTGTTCGCGCCAGCGCGCGAGGTCGGCGCCGGCCAGGTTCGTCGCGCCGACCGTGATGGCGCCGTCGTCGGCCGGGACGAAGCCGAGCAGCGCCGAGAGCGTCGTCGACTTGCCGCCGCCGCTCGGGGCACGCAGCCAGATCGTCTCGCCGGGGCGGACCGAGAACGTCTCGCCGTCGGGCGCGAACCCGCCGCGTCGCTCGACGCGCAACGACGACACGCGCAGCTCGCCCGGCGAGGGCACCGCGGTCCCGAACGAAGGCACGGGCTCGGCCAGCAGATCGGCAACGCGCCGGACGGCTTCGACGCCGTCCTCGCTGGCGTGGAACGCGGCGCCGACCGCGCGCAGCGGCTGGTAGCACTCGGGCGCCAGGATCAGCACGCCCAGGCCGATCGCCAGCGGCAGGCTCCCGCCGACGAGCCGGACGCCGATCACCACGGCGACCAGCGCGACCGACAGCGTCGCGATCAGTTCGAGCACGAACGCCGAGGAAAACGCCACCTTCAACGTCTTGAGCGTCGCGCGGCGGTGGCGTTCGGACAGCTGCCGGACGGTCTCGCCCTGCGCGGTCGCGCGCCGGAACGCCGTCAGCACCGGGAGCACGCGCACGAGCTCCAGCAGGCGTCCGGACATGCGGTGCGTGGCGTCGGTCGCGCCGGCGACGCGGCCGGCCGTGAACTTGCCGACGAGGATCGCGAACACGGGGAGCAGCGGCACGGTCAGCGCGACGATCACACCGGACGGCCAGTCGGCGAACAGGATCGCCGCGCCGGCGCCGAGCGGTACGACCGCCGCCGTCACCAGCGCGGGGAGGTACTCGCGGAAGTACGCGTCGAGCGCGTCGAGGCCGCGGGTCGTCAACGCCGTCAGCTCGCCGTGGCCGCGGCGGGCGATCCACTCGGGGCCCAGGCGCAGCGCGTGGTCGACAGCTCGCGCGCGCAGCTCGCGTTGCGCGGTCGCGGCCGCGCGGGCGGAGACCGTGCGCACCGCCCAGCCGGTCAACGCGCGCGTCGCGACGAGCGCGAGCAGCGCGGCCAGCTGGGCGGTGCGTCCCCCGGAGCCTGCTCCGACGATCGCCGCGAGGACGTCGGCGAGCAGGAACGCCTGGGCCACCAGCGCGGCGGCGTGGAGGAAGGACAAGAAACCGACCAGGGCCAGCGCCCGGCGCACGGCCGGCACGAGGGCCGGCAGTGCGCCGAGCGGGCCCTTTCCCGGCCGCGCCGAGTCCACTGTGGACTCCGAGGCGGGAAGAGGAGCGCGTCCGGGAAGCTGTGACATCCGGGGCTCCGCCCCGGGCCGGGGGCTCCGCCACCCGGAACCCCCGAAAGAATGCTTCGTCATGGCGCGTGGACCGCCGGGATGTGCTGGGTGCCGATGCGCTTGCGGAACACCCAGTACGTCCAGCCCTGGTAGACGAGCACGGCCGGCGCGCCGAAGGCGGCAACCCAGGTCATGACGGTCAGCGTGTACGGGCTCGACGCCGTGCCTGCGACGGTGAGGTTGTTGGCGGGGTCGAGCGTCGAGGGCAGGACGTTCGGGAAGAGCGCGCCGAACAGCGTGACGGCGGCCCCGGCGATGACCACGGCGAGCGCGGCGAAGGCCTGCCCGTCGTGGTCGGCGCGCAGCCGCAGCCAGGCGACGACCACGGCGAGAGCACTGATCCCAAACGAGAGCAGTGTCCACAGCGTGCCTTCGCGCCACTGGACGACCGTCAGGAACGCGACAATCGGCACCATCGCGGCCGGCAGGGCTTTCACCGCGAGGCGCTTCGCGCGTTCCCGCAGGTCACCGCTGGTCTTGAGGGCGAGGAACGCGGCGCCGTGGGCGAGGGAGAAGGCGGCGATCGCGATGGCGCCGAGCAGGGTGTCCCAGCGGAAGGCGGCGAACGCGGAGCCGACGCGGTTGCCGTGGGCGTCGAGCGGCAGGCCGAGGACGGTGGTGGCGATGATGAGGCCGACGCCCAGCGGCGCGACCCACGAGCCGGTCATGATCACGCGGTCCCAGGTGCGGCGCCAGCGTTCGGAGTCGACCTTGCCGCGGTATTCGAAGGCGACGCCGCGGCCGATGAGCGCGATCAGCACGATGAGGAGCGGCAGGTAGGCGGCCGAAAAGAGCCCGGCGTACCACCCGGGGAAGGCGGCGAACGTGGCGCCGCCGGCGACGATGAGCCAGACCTCGTTGCCGTCCCAGACGGGTCCGATGGTGTTGACCATGACGCGCCGCTCGGTGTTGTCCTTCGCGAGGACGGGCAGCAGCATGCCGACGCCGAAGTCGAAGCCTTCGAGGAAGAGGTAGCCGAGCCAGAAGAAGGCGATGACGACGAACCAGACCGTCGCGAGGGTCATCGGGCACCTACCACAGTGGTCGGACGCGTTCGGCTCTGCGCGGCGCGGTGGCCGTGAGTTATCCACATCCGGGCGAGTTGTCCACAGATTTGCTGTGGGTAACCCGCGAGAGTGACCGAGCCGATACGCTGGGTTCGGGGACGCCCCCCGGGAAGGGCGGGGGCTGCTTTGCGGGAGTCTGGGGCTGCTGCACAGCCGCTGAGCTGCAGGTTTGTCATTTCGGCCCCCTCAGTACGCGAAGGCGAGCGTGTCGCCTTCGGCCTCGTCGGGGTTCTTTGGTGGGGGCATCACCGCGTCGACGCCGCCTCGGATGTACTTGCGCATCAAGTACAGCTCCACCACTCCGAGCGCCGCGTACACCGTGGTCAGCGCGATCAACGAGGTCCACACCTCGCCCGTTGTCACGCGCGACACCGCCTGGGCCGTGAACATCCACACCCCGTCGACGCCGCTCGGGTTGGGCGCTACCACGAATGGCTGACGGCCCATCTCCGTGAAGATCCAGCCCGCGCTGTTGCCCAGGAACGGTGTTGCGATGCCGCCCAGGACCAGGAGCGGGAACCAGCGGCCTTCCGGGGTGCGTCCTCGGCGGGTCAGCCACAGGGCCAGCACTCCGATGCCCGCCGACACCGCGCCGAAGCCGATCATCATGCGGAAGCCCCAGTACGTCACCGGGAGGTTGGGCACGTAGTCGATCGGCTTGCCCGCCAGCGAACCCAGCGCCGGGTCGTTCGGGTAGTTCGTGCCGTACTTCGCCTGGTACTCGGTGATCAGGTCTTCGACGCCCTTGACCTCGGTCTTGAAGTCGTTGTGGGCCAGGAAGGACAGCAGCGCCGGGACGTTGAACGTCTTGACGTCCTCGCAGTTCGAGCCCGCGACGTCGCCGATCGCGATGATCGAGAAGCTCGCCGGCTTTTCCGTGTGGCACAGCGCTTCCGCCGACGCCATCTTCATCGGCTGCTGCTCGAACATCAGCTTGCCCTGCGCGTCTCCGGTGATCGCGAGGACCGCGAACGCCGCCACGCCGACCCAGCCGCCGAGGCGCAGCGAGGACCGCCACACATCGGCATGGTCGCCTCGCCGCCAGAGGTGCCAGCCCGCGACGCCCACCAGGAACGCCGCCGCCACCGAGAACGCGCCGGCCAGGGTGTGTGGGATCGCGGCCAGGGCCGTGTTGTTCGTCAGCACCGCCCAGATCGAGTTCATCGTCGGCTTGCCGTTCTCGAACGTCACGCCGACCGGGTGCTGCATCCACGAGTTCGCGGCCAGGATGAAGTACGCCGACGCCATCGTGGCCAGCGAAAACGCCCACGCGCACGCCAGGTGGACCTTCTTCGGCAGCCGGTCCCAGCCGAAGATCCACAGGCCGAGGAAGGTCGACTCGACGAAGAACGCGACGAGCCCTTCCATCGCGAGCGGCGCGCCGAAGACGTCGCCGACGAAGCGCGAGTACGCGCTCCAGTTCATCCCGAACTGGAACTCCTGCACGATGCCGGTCACGACGCCCATGGCGAAGTTGACCAGCAGCAGCTTGCCCCAGAACTTGGTCATCTTCAGGTGCCGCGGCTCGCCGGTGCGGACCCACATGGTCTGCATCGCCGCGACCAGGATCGACAGCCCGATGGTCAACGGGACCATCAGGAAGTGGTAGACGGTGGTGATGCCGAACTGCCACCTTGCTAGATCGAGGACCTCCACGTGGTCCAGCGTCCTCCCAGGCGCCGGACCCAGCTAGATCAGACGGTCCTGTCCCTCCCGGGACCTACGTCCTTCACCTGGTCGAGTGCCTGCCGCGCTTCTTCGGCGACGCCGCGGCGCGGCCCGGTCGCGCCCAGCTCGAGGACGTGCCGCAACGCCAGCTCGTACGCGGTGTCGAACGCCTGGTCCGCGGCCACCGGCAAGTCCGGCCGGACGCCGACGCCTTCCCAGTTCTCCCCCGTCTCCGGGTGGAACGAGCGCGCGATCGAGACGGTCACGTCGAGGTAGGTGTCCACTTTGTACTGTTCACGCGGGTGGGCGCCGCCGCGCGTCGCCTCGCCCACCGTCTTCGCCCGGCCCTGCTGCTGGAGCGAGAACGCGAGGTCCTCGCCGCCGGAGAACGTCCGCGGCCCGGTCAGCACCCAGACCGGCTTGGTGCCGCCGAAGCGCAGCCCCGGGACGTACGGCAGCGTCCACATCTGCGTTGTCTTGTGGCCTTCGCGCTCGTAGATGTCGAGGTAGTGGACCTGCTCGTCGACGAGGTAGGTCTGCAGCAGCGCGCTCGTGCCGGGGCTGCCGCCGCGGTTGCGGCGGACGTCGAGCAGCAACGCGTCGGCGGGCGCGAGCAGCGTCATCGCCGCCGCGATCGCCGGGCCGGCCAGCTCGGGCGGGTAGAGCATCGTCGTGTCGAGGTAGCCGACGTTGCCCGCGAGTCGGTTGACCTCGGCGATGCCGAAGCCCTCCAGCTCGGCCTCCAGCCGGTAGGCCTCGGAGTTCATGGCCGCGTCGCCGTCGTCGGCGACCGGGTCGGCGTGGTGCCGCAGGCGCAGGTGCTTGTCGCCGTTGACCGACTGCAGGTCCGTTGTGACGAGCGTCGCGAACCCGGCGTCGTCGACATCGGCGTACGCGCCTTCGCCGAGACGCCGGCGCAGCACTTCCGCCAGCTTCTCCGCGACGTCCGGGAAGACGTAGTGCGCTTCCAACCGGCGGATGACCTCGTCGACCTGCGCAGCACGCGCTTCAGACCCCATCTCGTCAACCTACCCCAGGCCACAATCGGATTTTCGGCGTGCCGAAGAAAATTGTGCGACGCGGCTTGACGACAAATTCATGACTGCCGATCCGGCAATTTCGCGGAAGCCATCAGCTTGCGGTGCGCTTAACCTCCCCTTTATCGTTGCAGTGAAAGGGGCGAAGAAATACTCATGACTGCCGCGATGGTGGCGTTGATCAGCGCGTTCGGCCTGGTCCTCGCCGTGGAACTGCCGGACAAGACCTTGGTCGCCACTCTGGTGCTGACCACCCGTTTCCGCGGGGGTCCGGTATTCGCCGGCGTGTGCGCCGCGTTCGCCGTGCAATCCGTCATCGCGGTCGCGTTCGGCAGCGTGCTGACGCTGTTACCGGACGTTGTCCTTTCGCTCGTCGTCGCCGCGATGTTCGGCCTCGGCTCTTTTATGCTCCTTCGCGAGGGATTCAGCGAAGCTGACGAAGCAGGCGAAGACGCTTCGCGCGTCGGCCCCGCTCCTATCTCCTTCCTGCGCTCCGCGATGACGTCGTTCGGCGTGCTCTTCGCCGCCGAGTGGGGCGACGCCTCCCAGCTGGCGACGGCGAGCCTCGCCGCGCGCATCGGCAACCCCGTCGCCGTTGGTGTCGGCGCCTTCGCGGCCTTGATCGTCGTCGCGGGCCTCGCGGTGTTCATCGGCGCGAAGATCCGCAGCCGGATCAAGCCGAAGCTGATCCAGCGCTGCGCCGGGTTCGCCTTCGCCGGGTTCGCGGCCTTCGCCCTGCTCCAGCTGGCCTTCTGAGCCGACAGCTCTTTCACAGGGTCGCCGGGTAACCTTTCGGGAACGAAAGGATGAGCGCCCGGTGAACAAGCCCTTGACTGCCGCCGTCTCGCCACTGCACGGGCGGCTCGCGCTCGGCGGTATCGGCTTGGCCGTGGCCATCTCGATCGACCTGCACCTGCGACTGTCCGGCCAGGTCAGCCCGGTCTGGCAGACGCTCTCGGAGTACGTCTACGGCAAGCTGGGCTCATCCTCGGCCGCCCCTCTGTTCAGCGTGATGTGTCTGGCGCTGTCGCTGGGCTCGGTGGCCCTGCTCGCCGGCATCGCGAAGGCGCACCGGCCCGGCACCACCGCTGTCTGCGTGCTGCTCGGCGTCTGGTCGGCCGGCCTGCTGGTGTGCGGGCTCGTGCCCGTCGACCCCGACGGACAGGCGCGGTCGCTGTCCGGACAGGTCCACAACTTCGCCGCGCTCACGGCGTTCGTCGCCCTGCCCGCCGCCGCGTTCGTGCTGACCAAGCGCGGCCGCGAGCGTTGCCCGTGGGAACCGCGCCGGACGACGATCCGGCGGCTGGCGACGGCGAGCTTCGCCAGCATCGCCGTCGTGCTCGGCGGGTTCGTCGTGACGCTCATCGTCGGTCCCGCGCAGCAGGACGTCACGCTGGGCCTGTTCGAGCGCCTGCTGTTCTCGGTCGACGTCGCCCTGCTGCTGACCATGGTCCGGCCGCTGCTGGCGGTCTCGCGGCGCTAAGCGCGCAGGATGTCCGCCAGGCGGACGGCGGCCGCGACGACCTGCGGGCCCACCTCGGCCGCCTTGAGCGGCTCCAGCGAGACGACACCGACGCTCGCCTTCAGGCCCGGCACTCCGCGGACCGGCGCCGCGACGCCGGACGCGCCCGCCTCCAGCTCGCCCGTCGACGTCACCCAGCCGTCGCCACCCGGGCGCAACGACATCGCCTTCCCGGCCGCGCCCGCCGTCAGCGAGTGCCGGCTCCCGACGCGGTAGGCGACGTGGAAGCTCGTCCACGACGGCTCGACGACGGCCACCGCAAGCGCTTGCGTCCCCTGCGCGACCGACAGGTGCGCGGTCGCGCCGACCTTCTCGGCCAGCTCGCGCAGGACCGGACCGGCCGCGTCCCGCAGCTGCGGCAGCACCTGCCCGGCCAGCCGGAGCAGGCCGACGCCGAGCCGGACCTTCGTGCCGTCGCGCCAGACCAGCCCGCGCTCGGACAGCGGCACGAGCAGCCGGTAGACGGCCGCGCGGCTGGCCCCGATGGCCACGGCCAGCTCGGAGATGGTCGCCGCGTCGCCGCCGGCGTCGGCCACTGCCTGCAGCAGCGCCAGCCCGCGGTCGAGCGTCAGCGACCCCTCCCGGCTGGTCACAGCAAGCCGAGTTCGCCCATGTCGGCGACGGGCTGCTCGAACGAAGCCGCCGCGTAGGACGCGAAAAGCGACCGGACGGCCTTCGCGGCCGGCTCGGACAGGGCACGGGCCTCGTCCGCCAGCGCTTCGGCGTCGGTCGACTCCAGCGCCGCCCGGACGTCACCGCCGGAGAGGCTGCGCGCGGAGGCCACGAGCAGGTTCAGGAAGCCGTGGTGCACGAACCCGGTGTCCGGGTCGGCGTGCCGGACCGCGCGGTGCAGGCTGTTCGTCGCCTTGAACGACGCCCCTTCCGCCCCGCTGACGACGGCGAGGAAGTCCGCCACCTCGTCGACGCTCGGGAAGTTCTCGCCCGCCTGGCCGCCGCAGCGGATCTTCGGCCAGCTGCCGTGCTCGATCACCTTGCGCACGCCCTCCAGCCAGCCGACGCCGCGCCGCGGCTCGACGACGCGGATGACGTCCTCCGGGACGAACTCCGAGACGCGCTCCAGCCACACCTCGTCGACGTCCGACGGCGCCGGCATCTCGACCATCCGCAGCGCGAGCAGCTCGCTGCGCGACTCGACGATGGAGATCGCCTTCGGGACGCCGCCGAGACCGGTATCGATGATCAGCGACAGCGGCAGCGGCTGCTTCGGCTTGATCTTGATCAGCTCGGTGATCAGTTCCGGCAGTCGGGACGCCTGGCAGAGGAAAACCCCCAGGACACCGGCGTGTTCGGACTCCCGGCTCGCGAAGTGCGCGCGCAGGGCTTCGGGCATGGCCGCATCGCCCGGAGGGAACAGCGCCGAGTCGTCGACGAGCCTCGCGAACAGGGGAGGAATTCCACGGGGGCCGGGGGGCGTGAGTTCCACAGCGCTTGACACGACTGACACGCTAGTAGCGTACGACATGAGGACAAAATCGTTCGCACAACGGACGCCTTTTGGAGGGTGCGCCGATGCCTTACTACCGGCAAGTAGGCGAGATCCCGCACAAGCGGCACACCGCGTTCCGCAAGCCCGACGGCGGCCTCTACGCCGAGGAGCTGATGGGTGTCGAGGGCTTCTCCGCCGACTCCGCCCTGCTCTACCACCGCGGGCTGCCGACGGCGATCGTCGACGCGGTCGCCGTCGAAGAGGACCGCGGGTCGCTCACGCCGAACCACCCGCTCAAGCCGCGGGCGTTCAAGACCCAGGACCTCAAGTTCGGCGGCGAAGCCGACGCGGTGACCGACCGGCGGCGGCTGTTCGGCAACCACGACGTCACCATCGGGTTCGTCACCGCGACCGCACCGAGCCCGCTCTACCGCAACGCGGCCGGCGACGAGCTGTTCTACGTTCAGGGCGGCTCCGCGACGGTCGAGACGATCTACGGCCGCCTCGAGGTCGGCGACGGCGACTACCTCGTCATCCCGACGTCGTGCACCTACCGCGTCGTGCCCCACGGCGAGGTCGGCCTCTTCATCCTCGAGGCGCGCGGGCACATCGGGCCGCCGAAGCGGTACCTGTCGGCGAAGGGGCAGTTCCTGGAGCACTCGCCGTACTGCGAGCGCGACGTCCGCGGGCCCACCGAGCCGATGCTGGAAGACGGCGAGGACGTCGAGGTCCTCGTGCGGCACCGCGCGGGCCTGACGCGCTACACGTACGCGACGCACCCCTTCGACGTCGTGGGCTGGGACGGCTGCCTCTACCCGTGGGTGTTCAACATCGACGACTTCGAGCCGATCACCGGCCGCGTGCACCAGCCGCCGCCGGTGCACCAGACGTTCGAGGGCCCGAACTTCGTCGTCTGCTCCTTCTGCCCGCGGAAGGTCGACTACCACGAGGACTCGATCCCGGTGCCGTACAACCACGCGAACGTCGACTCCGACGAGCTGATGTTCTACGTGCGCGGCAACTACGAGGCCCGCAAGGGCTCGGGGATCGGGATCGGCTCGCTCTCGCTGCACCCGTCCGGCTTCACGCACGGTCCGCAGCCGGGCGCGGCGGAGGCGTCGATCGGCGCGGAGTTCTTCGACGAGACCGCGGTCATGGTCGACACGTTCGCGCCGCTGGAGCTTGGTGAGGCCGCCGACGCGTCCGAAGACCCCGGGTACGCGTGGACGTGGTCGCGCCGCGGCCCGTCGAGCTGAAGGAACGGGCCCTTCCCCGCGGGGAAGGGCCCGTCCGCCACGGATCAGGCGTCGTACCAGCCGTAGTTGGTGATCGTGCCGTGGCCGTAGCAGTTGCCGCCGAAGAGCCAGTAGCCCGGGCCCTGCGCCGGGCCGTAGACGTCGGCGCCGTCCGAGCAGTGCGTCCAGGCGCCGCTGCTGCCGTAGTCGATCCGCACGTTGGCGGTCCAGTCGTCGCTGTCGAGGTGGGTGGTCTCCCAGCTCTGGACGTGGCCGGTGACCGCGCCCGGCCCGGCGACGACCGAGTGCACGCCCTTGGGGAGCTGGTCGGCCGAAGCCACGCCGGCCCCCGCCAGCCCCATGGCCACCACAGCGCCCGCGCCGAGCACCACGGCGCCGGCCCGCTTCACCGTCTCGATGTTCACGATTCCTCCAGTGTGTCCCCCGTCGCCGGACCGGTCGATCCGGCACCTTCCGGTCTAGTGCGCCGGGGATGTTCTGTCCGGCGCGGTGGACAGCGAACGACAAAATCCGAACAATGGGAGGTGCCAAGGGGGGTGGCACAATGCCGCGTGGGGAACGGCCCATCGATACAGACGTAGAAGTGTTGTCACAGTTCGCCGCGGATTTGCGGCTATTGCGGGAGAAGGCGGGGAGTCCCCCTTATCGGGAACTCGGGAAACGGGCGCATTACTCGGCGGGCACATTGTCCGACGCGGCGAGCGGCCGGAAACTGCCGACGCGGGCCGTCGCGCTGGCCTACGTCCGCGCCTGCGACGGACCCGTCCCCGCGTGGGACAAGCGGTGGCACCAGGCCGCGAACCAGCTGCGCCGGTCCGTCGCCGAGCCGCCGTACCGCGGCCTGGCCGCGTTCGGGCCCGGGGACACCGAGCGGTTCTTCGGCCGGGAGACCGTCGTCGAACTCCTGCTGAAGCACCTCGCCACCGAACGCCTGGTGGTGCTCACGGGCCCGTCGGGCAGCGGGAAGACGTCCGTGCTGCGGGCGGTCCAGGAGCGTCTCGACGACGTGGTGGTCGTCGACCAGGTCGAAGACGTCCTGGCCCTCCCAGACGGAGAGCGGGTCGTGGTCGGCCTGCGTGACGACTTCCTCGAGGCGCTGAGCCGGCACCCGGATCTGGCCGCGGCCCCGCGGGTCACCTTGGGCCCGTTGACCGCCGAGCAGGTGCGGGCCGCGCTCGGCAGGCCCGCGTCGGACGCCGGACGCGCGCTGGAGCACGCGCTGCTCGCGACGCTCACGGCCGAGGTCGTCCGGCAGCCGGGCGCGCTGCCGTTCGCCACGGAGGCGTTGCGCCGGACCTGGCGCGCCGGCGGCCTGACGCTCGCCGGGTACGACGCCACCGGCGGCATCCCCACCGTGCTGGCCGACACCGCCGAAGCGGTCTACGGCCGGCTCGCCGCGGCGGACCAGGCCGTGGCCAGGGACCTTTTCCTGCGTCTGGTCACCTTCGGCGAGCACACCGCGGACACCCGGCGGCGGCTGCCCCGCGACGAGCTGGACGCGCCGGCCGTGGCGGAGCGGTTCGTCCGGGCCCGGCTGATCACCGCCGATCGGACCGGGCTGGAGCTCGCGCACGACGGGCTGATCGACGGCTGGCCGCGGCTGCGCGGCTGGTTGACGGAGGACCGGGCCGCGCTGGGCGTCCACCGCCGGCTCACCGAAGCCACCCGGCTTTGGGAGGCGGCGAAGCTCGAACCGGCGGCGCTGTACCGGGGCGTCCGGCTGACCGAGGCGGTGAACTGGGCCCAGCGGCCGGACGCCCGGCCGAACGCGCGGGAACGCCGGTTCCTGGACGCCGGCTCGCGGCAACGGGAGAGCGAACTGATCGCGAGCCGCCGGACGGCCGTCCGGCGGCGGCGGCTTTCCGCGGCCACCGCCGTTTCCGCGGTGGTCGCCGCCGCTTCCGCGGTGACGGCAGTTCTGCAGCACCACCGGGGCCGGCGGTCGAGGATTTCGACGAACAAACAATTGCGCTGGCAAAACAAATTCCTCTGACGGTATTTAAGCCGTCACACCCGCCTCCGCGGGCAACGGTTCGGCAACGCGCCCCCGGCCACCCCGCTCCCCCCGGATAATGGTCGGACAGGCGGAGCGGGGAGGGTTCGATGATCAATTCCCAACCAACGCGGCGAAGGAGAAAGATCCTCCCGTTCGTGGCCGCGGTCGTGGTCGCGGCCGGGCTGATCATCGGGATCCGGGCTTGGACCAGCAGCTCGAGCGACGACGCGGACGCGCCGAAGTGCACGGGCGCGGACGCCGTCGCGCTCAACGTCGCGTCTTCCCCGGAGAAAGTGGGAATCGTCCAAGAGGCCGCGAAGGCCTACTCGGGGCGGACCGTCGCCGGGCACTGCGTCGACGTCATCGTGAAGTCGAAGTCGTCCGGCGTCGCGATGCAGGCGCTGGCCAACGGCTGGAACGAGGCCACCGACGGGCCGCGCCCGGACGTCTGGACGCCGGCCGCGAGCGGCTGGGTCAACCTGCTGCGCGTCAACGCGAAGGGCGACTCGGCGTCGATCGTGCCGGACGGCGACCCGCAGTCGATCGCGAACTCGCCGCTGACCGTCGCGATGCCGAAGCCGATGGCCGAGGCGCTGGGCTGGCCCGCCAAGCCGATCGGCTGGAAGGACCTCGCCACGCTCGCGACGGACCCGGCCGGCTGGGCGAAGTACGGCCACCCGGAGTGGGGGAAGTTCCGGCTGGGCAAGACGAACCCGAACATCTCCACGGCGGGCCTGAACGCCACGATCGGCGCGTACTACGCGGCCACCGGGACGTCGTCCGACCTCACCGCGGCCGCGCTCGAAAAGCCCGACGCCAAGCAGTTCGTCTCGAACATCGAGCAGGCGATCGTGCACTACGGCGACAACACGCTGACGTTCTTGACGAACCTGCAGAAGGCCGACGACCGCGGCGCCGCGCTGTCGTACATCTCGGCGGTCACCGTCGAGGAGAACTCGCTGATCGGCTACAACCTGGGCAACCCGACCAACGACCCGGCGAAGGTCGGCCAGCACGCGCCGCCGAAGGTCCCGCTGGTCGCGATCTACCCGGCGGACGGCACGCTCAACTCCGACCACCCGTTCGTGACGCTGAACTGGGCCGACCAGACCCGCAAGCAGATCGCCGCCGACTTCCTCGGCTACCTGCGCGGCCCGGAGACGCAGCAGAAGTTCGCCGCGCTGGGCTTCCGCTCGTTCGACGGCAAGCCCGGTCCGCAGGCGACCGTCCAGAACGGCGTCCAGCCGGACGCGAAGATCAGCTTCCTGCAGCCGCCGTCGCCCACAGTGCTCTCGAAGCTGCTGACGACGTGGACCGAGCTGCGCAAGAAGGCGAACGTGCTGCTGGTGGTGGACGTCTCGGGCTCGATGGGCGACGAGGTCAAGGGCACCGGCAAGAGCAAGATCGACCTCGCCAAGCAGGCCGCGATCGACGCGCTCGGCCAGTTCGTGCCGCGCGACCAGGTCGGGCTCTGGCAGTTCTCCACCCACCTCGACGGCGACAAGGACTACCAGGAGCTCGTCCCGGTCCAGGCGCTCGGCAACAGCGGCAAGGAGACGCTGGCCATGCGGCTGAGCGGGCTGACGCCGCAGGCGGGCACGGGGTTGTACGACTCGTCGCAGGCCGCGTACGAGTACATGAAGGCGCACCTCGACCCGGCGGCGATCAACGCGGTCGTGGTGCTGACCGACGGCCGCAACGAGGACGCCGCCGGCGTCGACCTCGACCACCTGCTGCCGCAGCTGCGGCCCGAGGGCAACGCGGAGACGGTCCGGCTGTTCACCATCGCCTACGGCTCGGACGCCGACCAGGGCGTGCTGAAGCAGATCGCGGAGGCGACCGAAGGATCGGAGTACGATTCGTCCAAACCGGACTCGATCAACCAGGTGTTCACTTCCGTGATTTCGAATTTCTGACATGAGGTTCGCCCGTGAGCTCGCCGAACCGTGGGGGCTGCTGCTGGCCGCCACGTCGGCCGGGGTGGCGTGGGCCGTCCAGCTGCCGGTGCTCGTCGCCCTGCTGATCGGGGTGGCGGTGCTGGCCGCCCGCGCGGGCGTGGCCTCGTTGGGGCGTGAGCCGAAACCGGAGCGGCGGGAAGCGCGGGTGCTCGACGTCGCCGCGGGATCCGCCGAGGAGAACTGGCTGCGCCGGGCCGAGGGCGCGGCGGACGGGTTCACGTCGCTGAGCTCGTCCCTCGACGCCGGCCCGCTCGCCGACCGCGTCGCCGACATGGAGCCGGTGGTCCAGGAGACCCTGGGGACGCTGCGGCGCTTGGCCGGCCGCGCGTCGGCGACCGGGAAGGCTCTCGCGCGTGTCGACCTCAACGCCGTGACGCGGGAACGGCGCCGGCTCGAGCAGTCGATGTCCTCGGCGCGCGAGGAGGTCCGGGGTGACCTCGAGCAAGCGCTGACGGCGGTCCAGGCCCAGCAGGACGTCCACGCGCGGCTGTCCGGGGCGCGCGACAAGCTGCTGGCCCAGCTGCAGTCAGGTGCGTTGGGGCTGGACAGCCTGGTCGCCCGGGTCGCGGAGCTGACGGCGGCGACGACCGATGTCGCGGTGGACACCGGCGCGGTGCGCGAGCTGAGCGACCAGCTGGAAGGCATCCGGCAGGGCGTGCTGGAGACCGAGCAGGCGACGCGGAAGTCGCTGGGCTAGACAGCCACGGGCGTCCGGTCGCGACGCGGCAGCAGCACCGGAGTCACCAGCACGAGCACCCCGGCGACGCCGATCGCGACGCGCGGACCGGTGAAGCTCGCGAGCACGCCCCAGAGCGCGGTCAGGGTGGCGATCGACGCCTTGGTGCTGACCGACCACGCCGAGAGCGTGCTCGCGACGCGGTCCGCCGGGAGCTGTTCGAGCCGGTAGGTCGCGAGGACGGGGTTGAACACGCTGCAGCTCACGATGATGCCCAGCTCGACGACCATGACGAACGCGAGGCCGCCGGTGCCGCCCGGCACGAAGGCCAGCGCGAGCAGCCAGCAGGCGCGGACCGCGCCCGACGTCACCAGGACGGGGTGCCGGCCGAACCGCCGGACGAGCCGCGGGGTCAGCCGCGAGCCGGCGAGCCCGCCGAGGCACGGCACGGCGAACGCGAGCCCGTACTGCCAGGGCGTGAACCCGAGCTGGTTCAGCATCAGCACGGCGAGCGGCGGTTCGGTGCACATGATCAGGCCGTTGAACAGCAGGACGTTGAAGTAGAGCGGTCGCAGGCCGGGGTGCCTCAGGATCGTGCGCCACCCGTCGGCGAGGTCGCGCGCCCGCAGACGGCTCGTGCGGCGCGGGCGCGGTTCGTCCCCGCCGATCGCCCGGATCCCGAGTGCGGAGAGCAGGAAGCTGACGGCGTTGGCGGCCACCGCCGTCACCGGGCCGAAGAGGGCGAAGGCGGCCCCGCCCAGCGGCGGACCGAGCGCGGTGGCGGTCCAGTTGGTCGACTCGAACCGGCCGTTGGCGACCAGGAGGTCTTCGGGCGGCACGAGCCCTTTGAGGAAGGCCCCGCTGGCCGAGGTGAAGGTGATGTCGGCCGCGGCGACGACGACCGAGACGGCGAGGAGCTGCACGAAGGTGAGCGAGCCGAGGGCGTAGAGGGCGGGCACGCTGACGAGCGCCCCGAACCGCACGAGGTCCATGGCGACCATGACCGGCCGCTTCCGCCGCCGGTCGACCCACGGCCCGAGCGGCACGGCCACGAGGGCCCCGACGGCGGGCCCGGCGGCGGCGAGCGCGGAGACGGCCGCGGGTCCGGAGTGGAGCACGAGGATGGCCAGCATCGGGAAGGCCCCGAAGCCGAGCCAGGTGCCGAACGCGCTCACCGCGTAGGCCGACCAGAGCCACCTGAACCGCGGCCCCAGCGACCGCCCGCGCATCACCGTGAGATCAAAGCGAGGATCGCCGACGGGAGCAACCAGCCGCGCGGCAAGCCGTTGCCCCGCAAAGGTTGTCACAGCCGTCGCCGAATGTGGACAACTTCGCTTACCGGGTCGGATTCCCGGCTTTCCGTCGCACCCCGCCGATAGACTGGAGCCGGGGGGTGCCCGTTACCTTTGTAGTGGCTTGCCTGATCGTGACCACCCGCGGCGAACGAACGGCACGGTGGATGAGCAGCACTGTCAGCGTGTTCCTCGGCCTGGACCCCGACGGCAACGGCTGCATGACTCCCCGCTGCCCAACACCGAGGCCAAGCTGAAGGCGTTGTTCGACAAGCTCGCCGAGCACGGAACATTGCTGGTCGTGGTCGACCAGCCGACCACGATCGGGGCGTTGCCGGTCGCAGTCGCCCGCGCGGCCGGACACCAGGTCGCCTACCTGCCCGGCTCGGCGATGCACCGCATCGCCGACCTCTCCCCGGACCGCGCCACAACCGATGCCCGGGACGCGTTTCGTCATCGCCGACGCCGCCCGTTCCCTGCCCCACCCCCTGCGCGAGTCGGGTACTGGTCGGGTTCGACGACGACCTAACCGGCGAGGCCGCCCGCCTCAGCAACCGGATCCGGGACTTGCTCGCCGGGATCCACCCCGACCTCGAACGGGCAATCGGCCCCGCGGCTTCCACGAAGCTCACCCGGATTTCGCGTCGGAAGTCGTGAGCCTCTTCGACACCGCCGCGGTCGGGGACGGCTCGGTCGACGCCTCCTTCCGCGCGGTCGTCGCGCTGCCCAAGGACCTCGAAGCGCAGTGGTTGTTCGACGAGCCCATCCAGCTGCTGTGCGACCCAGCCCACCCGTTGGTCGGATCGCCTTCGGTGACTCCGGCCGCGCTCGCCGGCCCGGCGTTGGGCTCAGCCCAGCCAGACCGTTCCCAGCACCGGGTAGCCCGGTACGCCCGTCTTGGCCGCGCCCGGCTTGGGGACGCCCGCGATCCACAGCCGGCCCGTCGCCGCGATGTTCGCTGCCATCGAGGGGTCCGCCTTGGGGAGGCGGAAGCCGACCACCGTGCCGTCGGCCAGCATCGTCAGGCCGCTCAGCCGGGCCGCGCCGCCGCGGCGGCTCATCCGGACCGGACCGTCCAGCACCGCCCGCAGCTCGGTCCAGTGCTCGGCCGGGAGCGGGCGGCCGTGGGCGAACGACCGCAGCACGGCCGCCAACGCGCTCAGCAGCGCGCCCGCCGCGAACGGCCAGGCGACCCACCCCACGGCCGGCACGTCGAACCGGACCCACAGCGCGAACCCGGCCAGGACCAGCAGGAACGCCGCCGTCGCAAGCAGCTCGCGGGCGATCTGACGGCGGTGCGCGGTCAGCACGGGATCGAGCCGCGGCGAGCCGGACCAGGCAGGCGCCAGCACGGCCACGGCACCCGCCGGCGGCGTGTCGTGGATCCGGGCGCGGCGGACCCGCACCACCCCGGAGAAGCCGACGAACACCTTCGGCCCCCGGCCCAGCAGCCAGACCCGCCGGTGGCCGGCCAGCAGCAGCCGGTAGGCCTCGTCGAGCCGGACGCGCAGCCATCGGCCGTCCGGCAGGCGCACGCCGACCGTCCGCCCGGCCGCGACCAGCCCGTCGGCGGCGATGTCCACCTGCCGGAACGCTTCCCGCTTCAGCCGCGTTTCCGGCACCCTGGCGTACGCGCGGCAGAACCACCACGCCTCGACCGACCCGGCCAGCGCGAGCGTGCCGACCGGCAGGGCCACCCCCGCGCCGGTGAAGAACTGGGCGACCCCGAAGGCCAGGAACAACCAGGTCAGCAACCGCCGGTCGCCGGCGCTCCGGCCGATCCGGTCGAGGTACTCGCCGAAGATCGGCAGCGCGCCGGACGGCATGGCGGGGTCGAGCTCGAACGCGGGCACACGTTCGGGTACCGGGACGATCTGCACGCTGGCCCCCACGTGTCGGCGCTGTCACCGGCCTTTTCGGGAATTTGCACATCGGCGTTACCGGATTCCCCGTTCAGCGGAGTGGTCACGTGACCCGAACCGCAATCGAGCGACTATCCAGGCCGTCAGATTCAGGTTAGGCTCACCTAAGTAGGAGGTGAGCCGTGACCGAGGCCCCGACATCCATCCGCCGCCCGCCGGCGCCGAACCCCGCCGAGCGCGCCAAGACGATCGCGACCCGCAACGGGCCCGCGTCGCTCATGCCCACCTGCGAACGCGCCGGTCTGGACGGCGAGCGCGTCATCCCGGTCCTGCACCACGTGCACCACAGCGGCAGCGTCAGCGTGCTGCTGCCGGACGACCACCCGATGGTCACCGCGGCCAAGCAGACCCAGCGCGGCGAGCTGGCCGTGATGGTCGAGCTGGCCGACCAGGCGCCGGTCGACCTGCGCGAGCCGATCCGCGGACTGCTGTGGATCACCGGCTGGCTGCGGCCGCTCTCGCCGGTGTCGGCCCGCGCGCGGGCGGTGGCGATCGCCGAATCGCGGCCGGACGAACGCCTGCTCGACGTCGGCCACGGCGTGACGCTGCTGCGGCTCACCCCGGCGTCGCTCGTGCTCGCCGACGCCGAAGGCACGCACTCGCTGCGCCCGCACACGTTCAGCGCGGCGCCGCCGGACCCGTTCCACGACTACGAGGCCCCGTGGCTGCGGCACCTGGAAAGCGACCACTCCGACGTCGTCGGCCAGCTGGCCAAGCACCTGCCGGCGGAGCTGCGCGGCGGCCGGATCCGCCCGCTCGGGCTCGACCGGTTCGGGCTGCGGCTGCGCGTCGAGTCCGACGCGGGCGACCACGACGTCCGGCTGGCGTTCTCGAAGTCCGTCGACAGCCCGCCGCAGCTCGCGATGGAGCTGCGGCGGCTGGTCGGCTGCCCGTTCCTGCGCGGCGGCGCGTCAGGCTAGTTCGGCGGGAAAGCCGCCCTTGGCCAGCGGCCCCCAGCTCTCGATCGTCACGCGGATGATGCTCTTGCCCTGCTTGACCATGGCTTCGCGGTATTCGTCCCAGTCCGGGTGTTCGCCGGAAATGGCGCGGAAGTACTCCACGAGCGGCTCGACCGAGTCCGGGATGTCCAGCACCTCGGCGGTGCCGTTCACCTGGACCCACTGGTCGTTCCACTCGTCGGACAGGATGCAGGCCGAGACCTTCGGGTTGCGCTTGACGTTCACGACCTTGGCGCGCTTCGGGTAGGTCGAGATGACCAGCCTGCCCTCGGCGTCGACGCCGCAGGTGACCGGCGAGAGCTGCGGGCTCCCGTCGGCCTTCGTGGCCATCAGGATCGCGCGGTGGCGGGTGGACAGGAACTCGACCAGCGCGGCGCGGTCGACGGTTTCGTTGGTGGCGATGCTCCTCGGCATATCCCGACGGTAGCGTGCGGGCATGACGTTCACCGCGCGATCGTGGCTGGCCCCGGCCCGCCCCGAGTTCCCTGGCGCGATCGAGGACCCGGTCGAACGCCGGGCGATCAAGATCGAGCTGCTGATCGTCTTCGGCATCACGCTCGGGCTGTCCGGCGTACGCAGCCTGCTGTCCCTTGTGGACTCGCTGCTGCAGCCGACGCCCTTGGCCCAGCAGCAGGTCCAGCTCAACGTCCCGCAGGCCGCGGCGAGCCTGATCGACCTGCTCAAGCAGCTGCTCTCGGCCGCCCAGCTGGTCGGGTGGGGCGCGCTCGGGCTGTACTTCCTGTGGCGCGCGGGCATCAAGATGGCCCAGGTCGGGCTGGACCGCCGGTCCCCACGCCGCGACACGCTGCTGACGCTCGGGCTGGCCGCGGTGATCGGGATTCCCGGCCTGGCGCTGTACTTCATCTCCTACCACCTGGGCTTCAGCCTGGCGGTGCAACCGTCCACTTTGGGCGACACGTGGTGGCGGCCGATCACGCTGACGCTCTCGGCGTTCGGCAACGCGTTCGCCGAAGAGGTCCTGGTCATCGGGTACCTGCTGACCCGGCTGCGGCAGCTCGGCGTCCGGGAGAACACCGCGGTGTTCGGCGCGGCCGTGCTGCGCGGGTCCTACCACCTGTACCAGGGGTTCGGCGGGTTCGTCGGCAACTTCATCATGGGCCTGGTGTTCGGGCGGATGTGGCAGAAGACGAACCGGCTGTGGCCGCTCGTCGCCGCGCACACGCTGTTCGACTTCGTGTCGTTCGTCGGGTATTCGCTGCTCAAAGGTCACGTTTCCTGGTTGCCCTGAGTACGCTCGCTGGGTGATCGACGAAACGACACCTCCCCGGGTGGACAGCGAAGTCGGACCCCTGCGCGCGGTGCTGCTGCACCGGCCCGGCAACGAGCTCAAAAGGCTGACGCCCCGCAACAACGACCAGCTCCTGTTCGACTCGATCCCGTGGGTCGACCGGGCCCAGGCCGAGCACGACGCGTTCGCCGAGGTGCTGCGCAGCCGCGGCGTCGAAGTGCTGCTGCTGGCCGACGCCCTGCGGACGGCGCTGGATGACGACCGCGCCCACGCGGCCGGCGTGCACGCGGCGGTCGACGACCGGCGCCTCGGCGGCGACCTCGCCGACTCGCTGCGGTCGCACCTCTCCGGCGTCGACGCGGCCGGCCTCGCCGAAGTGCTGATGGCCGGGATGACGTTCGAGGAGCTGCCGTCCGCGGAGGGCGCGTCGCTGGTGCGGATGATGAACCACCCGCACGACTTCGCCGTCGACCCGCTGCCGAACCTGCTGTTCACGCGCGACTCGTCGGCGTGGATCGCCGACCGGGTGGCGATCTCGTCGCTGACCATGCCGGCGCGCCGCCGCGAGACCGCGGTGCTGGACCTGATCTACGCCTACCACCCGTACTTCCGGCACGCGGCCCGCGCGTACGGCGCCCATTCCGCGCCGATCGAGGGCGGCGATGTGATGCTGCTGGCGCCGGGCGTGCTCGCCATCGGCGTCGGCGAGCGGACGACGGCGGCCGGTGCGGAGTCGCTCGCGCGGTCGGTGTTCGCCGACGGCATCGCGCACACCGTGCTGGCGGTGCCGATCGAGCAGTCCCGCGCGACCATGCACCTGGACACGGTGTGCACGATGGTCGACGCCGACGCGGTGGTGATGTACCCGCTCGCGCGCGACTCGCTGACGGCGTTCACCATCCGGCCGACCGGCGACGGCGGCGTCAAGGTCGCCGGCCCCACGCCGTTCCTGGTGGCCGCGGCCGAGGCGATGGAGATCGACCGGCTGCGCGTCATCGACACCGGCCTCGACCCGGTGACGGCCGAGCGCGAACAGTGGGACGACGGCAACAACACGCTCGCCCTGGCGCCGGGCGTGGTCGTCGGTTACGAGCGCAACGTCGAGACGAACGAGCGTCTCGAGGCGGCCGGCATCGAGGTGCTGCCGATCGCGGGCTCCGAGCTGGGATCCGGCCGGGGCGGGCCGCGGTGCATGTCGTGCCCGATCCGTCGCGAACCGTTGACGTAAACGAAGTAAGCCTTCCCTAAATGAATGCGACATTTTAGGGAAGGCTTACTTAAATAAGGTTCGTCTTCTTTAGGAATGGTAACCCTAATAGGGTCGGGATCACCACCCCCGAGTGGCCTTTGTGCCAATCTTGATCTATTCTGTTCTGCATGGCCCTCACCAAGAAGAAAGAACCGCGCTCGAAGTTCTTCGAACTGCTGCAGGCGCAGATCCACAACGAGTTCAACGCGTCCCAGCAGTACATCGCGCTCGCGGTGTGGTTCGACGCCGAGGACCTGCCGCAGCTGGCGAAGCACTTCTACAAGCAGTCCGTCGAAGAGCGCAACCACGCGCTGGCGCTCGTGCAGTTCATGCTCGACCGCGACCACCACGTCGAAATCCCCGGCACGGGCGAAGTGCGCAACGACTTCTCCGGCGTCACCGAAGTCATCGAGCTCGCGCTCGAGCAGGAGAAGGAAGTCGCGGCCGACATCTCCGCGATGGCCAAGGCCGCGCGCGCCGAAGAGGACTACATCAGCGAGCAGTTCACGCAGTGGTTCCTCAAGGAGCAGGTCGAAGAGATCTCGCAGATGAACACCCTGCTGAACGTCGTCAAGCGCGCGAACGGCAACCTGTTCGAGGTCGAAAACCACCTGTACCGCGAGTCCGTCGGCGACGGCGGCCGCGACTCCGGGATGCCGCCGGTGGCCGGCGGGGCTCTCTAATACTTCGAAAAACCGGAAACCCGGGCTCTCCCCCTGTGGACAGCCCGGGTTTCCGCATGCGGCCGGCGTGTCAGCCGGCGCAGTCCTGGTTGACGCTCGCGAGGCTGGTCTGCACGACCCCGGAGTCGCCGAGCCGGAAGTGGTAGTCGGCGGCGGAGGTGGCCGGAGCCACGACGCCACCCGTTTCGGCCTTCGCCGCGGGGTAGGCCGCGAGCACCTGGTCCTTGGTCGAGCCGGCGCCGATGCCCTCGGCGGTGTGCACCGCCTGCGCGGGGGTGACGACCGTGAGCCCGAGCGCCTTCGAGACCACGACGGTCGCGGCGGCGGGCACGCCGCTGCCCTGCGCGGTGTAGACGGTGCAGCTGCCGCCGGCCTGCGCGTCGCTGAGCGTGACGCCCTGCGCGGCGATCTGGGTCTCGGACATGCCGAGCTTGATGGTGCCGAAGCCGTCCGCGCGGAGCAGCGGCCCGCTGAGCACGGGCGGCAGCTTCGACGGCGACTGGGCCGACGGCGGCCGCGAAGCCTTCGACGTCGGCGAGGTGTGCGGCACCGAGACCTGGATGTCCTGAGTGCTGGTCGGCGGCGGGACCGAGGGGTCGGGCTGCCGGCCGGCCGTGAGGTTCTCGGGCGGTTTGACGCTGATGGAAGAGCCGTCGGCGGACATCACCGCGGTGCCGTCCTCGCTGTGGAGGCGCAGCACGGTGAGCCCGCCGGACACGGCCACGACGGCGGCGGCGACCCCGGTCACGGCCAGTAAGCCTTGGCGGCGGCGCCGACGGCGCCGCGCACCGGCGACGATGGTCGTGCCGGCGTCCGGTGGCGGCGGCAAGTCCAGCCGCTCGTCGGCGAACAGCGCGCGCAAGCGCTGCTCCAGCTCGTCCTCGGAGATGTTCAACCCGCGTCACTCCCTTCGCCTTGGATGTCGGCCGCGGTGAGTTTCATCCGCAGCGACGCGATCGCCTTGCTGGCCTGGCTCTTGACGGTGCCCTGCGTAACCCCGAGGGCGCCGGCGATCTCCGCTTCGGACAGACCTTCGTAGTAACGCAGGACCATGACGGCCCGTTGTCTCGGCGGCAGCGTTCGTAGCGCACGCCACAGCGGCTCGTGCTCGAACGGGTCGTCCGGCACGTGCGGGCTGGTGTCCGGCAGGTCGGCCACGAGGTTCTCGCGACGCGTCCGGCGCCACCGGCTGACGTGCGCGTTCGCCATCGACCGGCGCACGTAAGCCAGCGGGTCGCCGGTCTTCTCGTGCACGTAGGTCCAGCGTGCGCCCATCTTTTCGAGCACGGTCTGGACCAGGTCCGCGGCGTCGTGCGGGTTGCCGGTGAGGGCGTGGCCGTACCGCAGCAGGCCCGGCAGGGTGGCCTGCACGAAGTCGCCGAAGTCGGTCAACTCGCCCGGCAACGTCGCGGCCCTCCCTCGGCCTGCGCTGGTCACCCAGGTATCTCCCCCGGTGAAGACGGGTGCCGCAGCGGTCACCGTATCGCCTCCCATCGGGCTTGAGCCGCTTTCCTCCCCAACACGCATCACAGCCCCCTCAGGTTGCCCGCGTTCCCGCCCGATTTCGCAGACGTGCGGGCGGGTGATGAGTTGCCCACCTCAGCGGCGAGCGAGCGCGGCCGGCAGCCGGAAGCCACCATCCGCGGTTTCGGTGAACGAGTGCACCCCGACGACGGCGGAGTGCGGGATCGGACCGTAGACGTGCGGGAACCAGACACCGGCGGGATGCGGCGGTTCGCCGTCTTCCCACCGAACGGGCGCGCCGACCTCGTCCGGGTCGATCTCGAGCAGCACCAGATCGGTGCGGCCCCGGTAGAGCGCGTTGGCGGGCAGGTGCGCGGTGCCGAAGTCGGAGCAGTGCACGAACCCGACATCCCCCAGTGACGGCGGCCGGTATTCGCCGCCTTCGCCCACTTCGGCCCAGTCGGCCGCCCCACAGATGTGAAGTATCACGGGCAGAATCGTCCCACCGCGGCGTTCCGGTGGCGGTGTCTCGTGCGCCACATAAGGCCTGGTTGAACGCTCATCGAGCTGGGTTCCGGTCACCGGGACGGACTGCGGGTCCGGCGCTTTCCGACGGGGTTCATTCGGCGGGTTCAGGGGGCGCCGGTCGATGGGGCCGGTGCCAGTACGCGCGCTCGGTAGCAGGACCCATCGGTGCCACGGCCGGCGGACGATAGGGCACGCCGCTCGCGGCAGGGAGGCCCCCACCTGGTGGGCGCCGGGGCGCGCAGGGCAGCTGTCGTCCAACGGCCGCCGCCGGGGTCTGGTCGCGGCCGCGGCGGACCAGTGCCGTCTGATGGCCGCTCACTGCCGGGGAGCCAGCCGCGGCGAGGCGGGGCGAGGCTGCCGCCCGACGAGCTGTAGTACAGCGTCGTGACGGTGGCCGCCGAGGCGACCGGGGCGAATCCCAGCCCCACCGGGGCCAGGGTTTGGCCTCCGCTGGGGCGTGGCGGCCCACTGGGCTGCGGCTGGTAACTGCCGCTCGGTGGCCGGCGCCGGGGCCGTCAACTCGGCGAGGCCGCCGCCGAGTGTGGCCCGGCGGCGGTCGTCGTTCGGGTTGGGTCAGCGCAGGGTGAGCTGGCGGCCGATGAGGCCGTCGCGGGCTCGGCGTTCCGCGGCGTTCAGCGGCTCCGCGTCGAGGGACTTCAGCGCCGTCTCGAGGCGGGTGCCGAGGGCTTCCTTCGCGTCCGCCCACTCGCGGGCGTGGGCCTCGGGGTCGAGGTCCCACACCGGAACCAGGAGGCCGTGCGCGCGGAACGAGCCCGCGTAGCGCGAGCCCTCGCCGAGGCCGAGCTCGCCAGCCGCCGACAAGCGCGCCAGGGCCTGGAGCAGCAGGTTCTCCGGCTCCGGGCGCACCCAGCGCAGGTGGGCCTTCTCGCCCGCGAGGACCCAGTAGGCGCCCGAGCCGAGCCGTTCGGTCGGCATGATCGCCGCGTTCGCGCGCTCGAGGGAGACCGCGACGTCGCCGGTGGCGTCCGCGTCCTCCGGGAGCCACCAGGCGAAGTCCTTGTGCAGCGTGACGTCGAGCTCGGCGCCCGGGGTCAGCAGGTCCTGGAGGCGGGCGTGCTCGTCGGCGGACGGCGGAGTCGTCGTGTCCGGCACGCCGAGGACGTCGCCCTCCTTGGCGTCCAGCAGCCACTTCAGCGAGCGGCCGAGGTCGCGGCTGATGTCGGACGAGCGCGTCTGCACCTGTAGGCCGAGGTAGCGCTCGCCGTCGGAGCGGACGAACGCGGCCGCGGCCATCGGCAGCACCGTGCCGAGGGTGACGTCGCCGCCGTCGGCGAGGGTGAGCTTGGCCGTCGCGGACGGCACGAACTCGCGCAGCGCGATCAGCTCGGGCTCCGCCACCAGCCCTTCGAACGGCTGGCCGACGAAGACGTCGCGCACCTTCGGCTTGCGGTCCGACGCCTGCTTGGGACCCTTCTTGCGCGCGCCCTTGCCCACTGCTGCCTCCTCTGGCTCGGCCTGTGACGCTATCGAAGGGTTACCCTCGCGACGTGTTCGACCCCCGCGATCCCGCGTTCCTGGAAGACCCGTACCCGGCGTTCGCCGTCCTGCGCGAAAAGGGCGACGTCCATTTTCACGAGGAGCTCGGCCTGGCCGTGGCGGTGTCGCACGCCGCGGCGTCGGCGGTGCTGCGTCACCGCGGGCTGGGCCGGATCTGGCAGGACGCGCAGCCGCTCGAACGGTTCGCGTCGTTCAACCTGCTGCACCGCAACTCGCTGCTGGAGAACGAGCCGCCGGCGCACACGCGGCTCCGGCGGCTGATCGCGGGCGCGTTCGGCCGCGGCCACGTTCAGCGGTTGCGTCCCATGGTCGCGACACTCGCCACCCGAATGGTCGACGACCTGGCGGCCGCGATCGCCGCCGACGGCAGCGCGGACCTCCTTGAGCACCTCGCTCAGCCACTGCCGGTCGCGGTGATCGCCGAGCTGCTGGGGGTACCAGGCACGGACGGGCCGCGGATGGTCGAGCTGTCGAACGCGATCGTGAAGATGTACGAGTACGGCCTGCCCGAGGAGGGACGCGACGCCGCCGAGCGGGCGGCCGCTGAATTCGTCGCGTACGTCCGATCGGTGGCAGCCGAACGTGCTTCGTCGCCGGGGGACGACATCATCAGCGACCTCCTGCGCAGCGAGCTGACGCCGGACGAGCTGGTCGCGACCGCGGTGCTGCTGCTGATGGCGGGCCACGAGGCGACGGTCAACGTGCTCGGCAACGGCATCACGGCGCTGCTCACGCACCGGGACCAGTGGGAACGGCTGGTTGAGTCTCCCTCCTTGCTGGATTCGTGTGTGGAGGAGTTGATCCGGTTCGACGCGCCGCTGCAGCTGTTCGAGCGGACGGCGACCGAGGACGTCTCGATTTGCGGGTTCGAGGTTTCGCGCGGGCAGAAGATCGGCGCGCTGTTGGGGGCCGCGGCTCGGGATCCGGAGGTGTTCGACGAGCCGGACCGGCTGGATATCGGGCGGACGCCGAATGCGCACCTTGGGTTTGGGCTCGGGATTCACTACTGCGTGGGGGCTCCTCTCGCTCGGGTGGAGATCGCTGCGGCTTTGAGTGCGCTGGTGGAGAAGTTGCCGGGGCTGCGGTTGGTCGGGACTCCGCCGCGGCGGCCGGAGTTTGTGATTCGGGGGTTGCGGGAGCTTCGGGTCACGGTGTGAGCCGCGGTCCGCGGGACGCGGACGGCCCTGGTGCGGGTCATGGGGTTACTCCGGCGAAGAGGTCGTCTTCGAGGGTGGGGCCTGGGGTTGGGTGGGCGAGGTGGTAGTCCTCGTGGGGCCAGGTTTCTCGCTCGATTTCGCGTGAATGAGCGAAGAACGGGTGGGCTGGGTCCACTTGGGTTCGGTGGGCCAGGAGCGCCCGGTCGCGGGTGGCGAAGTACTGCTCGCAGCGGATCTTCGTTGTGACCTGGAATGGCGGGTCCGTGGGGAATTCCGCCAGTACCTCAGCCATTGCGGACGCCAGGCCGGCTGCCAAGGTCGCGTCGTGGAGGGCTTGGAACCAGGCTCGGCTCAGAGCTGCCTGGTAGTACAGCTTCTGCGGTTGCCAAGGGGCGCCCGTGCCGGGGTAGCGGGTGGGGCCGGCGGCGGCCTTGAACGCTTCCAGCGTCACCTCGTGCGTGCGGATGTGGTCCAGGTGGGGGTAGCCACCTGTTTCGTCGTACGTGATCACCACCTGGGGGCGGAACTCGCGGATCAGCGCCACCCACGGCTCCGCGGCCAACGCGAGGGGCAGGGCGGCGAAGCAACCTTCCGGCAACGGCGAACCGTCCTCTGGCAGGCCGGAGTCGGTCATGCCCAAGAAACGCTGGCGGATGCCCAGGATCTCGGCCGCCGCCGCCATCTCGCGGCGGCGGATCTCCGAGAGGTCGGCTCGGTTTTCCGGGGTGTCCATCGCCGGGTTGAGGATGTCGCCGCGTTCGCCGCCCGTGCACGTCGCCACCAGGACGTCGACGCCTTCGGCCGCGTAGCGGGCCAGGGTTGCCGCGCCCTTGCGGGGAAGGACGCGGCCGGCGTCAGAGTGAGCGCGGACAGCGCCAACGACCACGTGAACGTCGTGGTGAACGCTGTGGGCGGTGCTGCGGCCGACTTGTGGAGGATCGCCGCCGGCAAAGCCGTCCCCAGCGAGCCGTACAGCGTGGTCATGCCGGGTGTCGTCGCCGGCAGCGTGATCACGCCGATCATCCGCCCCAGCGACGGGCCTGTCGCCTGGGCGAACACTGCCTGGCCGACCGGCTGCATCAGCCCGCCGCCCAGGCCGTGCAGCACCCGGAACGCGATCAGCGCCGGTGCCGACCAGGCCGAAGCCGCACAGCAGCGTGCCCGCCGTGAAGATCGCCACCGCCGTCAGCCACACCGCGCGGCCGCCGAAGCGGTCGGTCAGCCAGCCCGACGACGGGATCGCCGCCGACGCCGCCAGCAGGTACGCGCTCGCCACCCACTGCACGGTCGTCACCGGGCTGCCCAGGTCACGGGCGAGGACGCCGCCGAGGCGCCACAGCGCCGCGTCGGGACGAGCCGCTGCCAGAGTCACATCCACCCCCCTCCAGGTAATTGGGTCGAACCTCAGATTAGGTCCGACCCACTCACTGGGTCAAGCACAAAGTTGGGTCCGACCCAGTAGAGTGCCGCCATGAGTGAGGGACTCCGGGCCCAGAAGAAGCACGAGACCAGGAAGAACATCTCGGACGTCGCGACGAAGCTGTTCATCCGCGAAGGCTTCGAGGACGTGACGATCGCGGAGATCGCCGCCGAGGCGCGGGTCGCCAAGATGACCGTGACCAACCACTTCCCGCGCAAGGAAGACCTGGTCTTCGACATCCGCGCGGACTTCACGTCCTGGCCCACGACGCTGATCCACGACAGCGTCTTCCACGACACCCGCGAGCTCTACTTCGAGGCCTTGGACGCCCAGCACGCCCTGGTCGGCTTCTCGGGCCAGGGTTTCGCCCGCATGATCCGGCAGAGCCCGATCCTCACGAACGCGCTGCACGAGCTCCACCGCGAGCGCGAGGCGAGCCTGACGGAACTGCTGACCGGACGGCACCCGGACGACGGCCTCAAGCCGCGGCTCGCCGCCGCGCACCTCGCGACGGTCCTGCGGGTGCTCTTCGAAGGGGTCTTCGACCGGATCCTCGACGACCAGCCGAAGGACGAGATCGTCGACACGCTGTGGCCGGCCGCGGAAGCGGCTTTCGACCAGCTCGAACCGGTGCTGGGCGGGTACTAGCGCGCCGCGCCGGAGGGGCGCGCGGTGCGCAGCTCGGGCTCCGGCGCGTCCATCACCTTCAGCACGCGCATCGAGCGCACGGCCCGTGCGTCCGACGGCGCCAGCAGGGCCGAGAACCGCCGCACGACGAGGGCGGTCATCACGGCCAGCAGGGCCGCGGCCAGGTCGGTCAGCGCGACCAGCACGACGCTGTCGGCCATGGACTGCACGTCGTCGCGGAAGCGCCAGGCGATCGTCACGCCCAGCAGGACCCAGTTCAGCAGCCAGGCGCCCCACCACCCGAGCACCTGCCGCGACGGCTTCGGCCGGACGTCGCGCGGGCGGCTCAGCACCGCGTGCTCCAGCTCGCCGGCGATCGACAGCGCCATCGGCAGGTTCGCCACCGGCACGAGGATGCCGACCAGCACCTGCCACACCGGCCGCGGCGGGTCGTCGCCCGAGACCTCCGCCGCCGCGCGGCGGGCGACCAGCAGCCACCAGAGCGACAGCCCGGCCGGCAGCAGCGCGAGGATCGAGGCCAGCAGGCCCGCGGTGAGCACGAAGCCATCGGAGAACGCCACCACCGAGCGGTTCAGCGCGGACTCGCGGCCCTCGACGAGCAGGACGTACCGCCAGACCTCCGCGCCGGCGGCGACCACGGCCAGGACGGCGAACGCGAACAGGACGCCGACCAGGCTGCGGCTGAGTACCGGCAGCCGGTCGATCGGGCGGACCTCGTCCGACGCCGTGCCGGGCACCGACGTCGGGCGGCGCCAGACCAGGTTCGGGAAACCCCAGCGCGGCGGCACGGGGTACGACGGCGGCCCGAGGTACCGCTCGGGCGGCGTCACGCGGCGGCGCGGCCACGCGCCCGGCGGCGGCGTCGCCACCCAGCGCAGCTTCGGCCGGTACGTCGGCCGGCGGTGGTACGGGTACGGCTCCGGCTGGGCGGCCAGTGTCCGGCCCTGCAGCTGCTGCGCCGAAGGCGGCGGCACCTGACGCGGCCAGTACCCAGGCGGAGGCGGCTGCAAGGCTAGATCACTTCGGGGTCGATGCCGGGGTGCTCGCCGACCATCGGCCGGCCTTCGCGCTGCCACGCGCCCATGCCGCCGGCGACGTTCACCGCGTCCCAGCCGCTCTGGTTGAGCCACGCGGCCGCCCGCGCGGACCGGCCGCCGCTGCGGCAGATCACGTGGATCGGCTTGTCGTCGGGCAGGTCGGCCAGCTCGCCGACGCGGGCGGGCAGCTCCCCCATCGGGATGTGCACGGCGCCGGGCGCGTGCCCGGCGGCCCACTCGTCGTCTTCGCGGACGTCGAGCAGCACGAGGCCGTCCTTGGGCAGGTCGCGGACCTCGGCGGTCGGCAGTTCAGCAGGGCTCACCACGATCTCCATGCTGCCATGCGGGGGCGTTGCCCGCGCGTGAGGTCAACGCCCCCGCAAAGCGGTCAGTGCGTAACGGCCTTCTCGGCACCCGCGCCGGTCAGCGCGCGCACCTCCATCTCCGCGTACTTCTTCGGGTTGCGCTCCTTCGACAGGACCGTGCCGAGCCAGCCGAGCAGGAACGCGGCCGGAATCGAAACCAGGCCCGGGTTGTCGAGGGGGAACCAGTGGAAGTCGACGCCCTGGATCATCGACGCGCTCTTGCCCGTCTTGGCGTCCACCGGCTTGCCCGAGACCGCGGGCGAAAACACGATCAGCACGATCGTCACGACCAGGCCGCCGTAGATCGACCACAGCGCGCCCTGGGTGTTGAACCGCTTCCAGAACAGCGAATACAGGATCGTCGGCAGGTTCGCCGACGCCGCCACCGCGAACGCCAGCGCCACGAGGAACGCGACGTTCTGGCTCTTCGCCAGGATGCCGCCCGCGATGGCCACCGCGCCGATCACCAGGGCCGTGATCCGGGCGACGCGGACCTCGCCGCCGGTCGTGATCTGCCCCTTCTTGATCACGTTCGCGTAGACGTCGTGCGCGAAGGACGCCGACGCCGTGATCGTCAGGCCGGCGACCACCGCGAGGATCGTGGCGAACGCGACCGCGGAGATGAACCCGAGCAGCACCGGGCCGCCCAGCTCCAACGCCAGCAGCGGAGCCGCCGAGTTCGTCGTGCCCGGCGCCTTGGCGATCTTGTCCGGCCCGACGATCGCGCCGGCGCCGTAGCCGAGCACCAGCGTGAACAGGTAGAACACGCCGATCAGCACGATCGCCCAGACCACCGAGCGACGCGCGTCGCGCGCGGTCGGCACCGTGTAGAAGCGCATCAGGACGTGCGGGAGACCGGCCGTACCCAGCACCAGCGCGATGCCGAGCGACAGGAAGTCGAGCTTCGTCGTGCCCGTCTTGCCGTACTGCTTGCCCGGGTCGAGCAGCGCCGCACCGCCCTTGCCGCCCTTGTCGACGGCGGCCTGGAACAGGTCGGACAGGTTGAAGCCGTACTTGCCGAGCACCCACAGCGTCATCGCGAACGCGCCGACGATCAGCAGCGCGGCCTTGATGATCTGCACCCACGTGGTGCCCTTCATCCCGCCGATGAGGACGTACAGGATCATGATCACGCCGACGACGGCGATCACGATGTCCTGCCCCGCCTCGCCGGAGATGCCGAGCAGCAGGTTGACCAGGCCGCCGGCGCCCGCCATCTGCGCGAGCAGGTAGAAGAACGACACGGCCAGCGTCGAAACCGCCGCGGCCGCGCGCACCGGCGTCTGCTTCATGCGGAACGCCAGCACGTCGCCCATCGTGAACTTGCCGGTGTTGCGCAGCAGTTCCGCGACCAGCAACAACGCCACGAGCCACGCGACGAGGAAACCGATCGAATAGAGGAAACCGTCGTAGCCGTTGATGGCGATCGCGCCGGCGATGCCGAGGAACGACGCCGCGGAAAGGTAGTCGCCGGAAATCGCGATGCCGTTCTGCGGACCGGTGAACGCGCGCCCGGCGGCGTAGTAGTCCGACGCCGTCTTCGTGTTCCGGCTGGCCCGGAACACGATCACCAGCGTGATCGCGACGAAGACCAGGAAGATGATGATGTTGAGGGTGGAGTTGCTGCCCTCCACACCCGCGGCGAGCGTCATTCGACCGGCTCCCTTTCGATCCGGGCACGGATTTCGTCGGCCACCGGATCCAGCTTCCGGTTGGCGTAGCGCACGTAAAGGCCCGTGATGACGAACGTCGAAACGAACTGCAACAAGCCGAAGACCAAGCCGACGGTGATGTTGCCGAAGAGCTTGGTGCTCATGAACCCGTGCGCGTAGTCGGCGAGGAGCACGTACAGCAGGTACCAGACCAGGAACAGCGCGGTCATCGGGAACACGAAGACCCGCAATCTGCGCCGCAGGTCCGTGAATTCGGGACTCCCCTGGATGCTCTCCCAGTCGGTCTGCGGCTCCGCGCCACCGACGTCGTGTTCGGTGCTGCTCACAGCGGATCTCCACCTTCCCGTTTTTTCGTACTGGTCGTACTGGTAGAAACCAACGGAACGTATGGGTCGACCGTGTAGTTCGTAATCCCTCGATCGGGTAATACTTTCTTACTGGCTGTCAGCGCATTACTTGCGGTGCCGACCGCGCCCGGCGATTCGGGTCTTTTCTTCGGCTTGTCCGAATCGGGCGACCGCCCGGTCGCGCATGAAACCGAGCGGATCGGGCGCGTGCAGCCGCAGCATGATGTCGTGCACGTGGTCCGGGCGCCCGTACCCCGTCGCGCGGCTGACGAAGTACGTCGTCACGAACGCGACCGGCACGGTGATCAGCGCCGGCTGGTTGACGAACCACGGCGCCCAGCCGCCGGTGTAGCCGCTCACGACGTTGACGATCAGCGCGGCCAGCACGAGCCCGCCGCCGACGAACATCCCGGCCAGCGCGCCCGGCCAGGACAGCTTGCGCCACCAGATACCCAGCACCAGCAGCGGGCTGAACGTCGACGCCGCGAGCGCGAACGTCAGCCCGATCGACAGCGAGATGTCCTCCGGCCGCAGCGCGACCGCCAGCGCGATCGGGAAGAGCGCGACCAGCCCGGTCGCGACGCGGAAGTCGCGGACGCGCCCGGGCAGCAGGTCGGTCGACACGACCCCGGCGACGCTCACCAGCAGCCCGGACGTGCTGGAGAGGAACGCGGCGAACGCGCCGGCCGCGGTGACCGCGCCGAGGATCTGGCCGCCGATGCCCGGCAGCATCGCCGAGGGCAACCGCAGGATCGCCGCGTCCGTCTTGCCGGTGACCAGCAGCTCCGGGACGTACATCCGAGACAGCGCGCCCAGCAGCGTCGGGAAGAGGTAGAACAGGCCGAGCAGCAGCAGGACGTGCACGGTCGTGCGGCGCGCGGCCTTGCCGTCGGGGTTGGTGTAGAAGCGGACCAGCACGTGCGGCAGGCCCATCGTGCCCAGGAACGTCGCGAACATCAGCGAGTACGTCTGGAGCAGGTCGGTGAGACTGCCCGACGCCGGGTGCAGCCAGTTCGCGTTGTCCGCGCTCGCGTCGCTGACCACCGGCACCGGTGTACCGGCCAGGAACTTCAGCTTCGTGCCTTCGGAGACCTCGTGCGGGGCCAGCGGGGTCCAGTGCGTCGGCCCGGCGGCCGGACCGTTGTCGGTGCGGCCGTAGGCCCAGAAGTAGGTGTCGCTCCGGACGGTCAGCGTGACGTCGGTCTGGACGTCCACTGTGGTGTCGGTGGGGAACACCGGTGGCGCGGCCGCGCCGAGCGGGCGGAAGCCGTCCGGGCCCCCGCCGGCGAAGAAGACCATGCACAGCACGAACGCGGGAACCGCGATCGCGAAGAGCTTGAGCCAGTACTGGAAGGCCTGGACGACGGTGATCGCGCGCATGCCGCCGGCGATCACGTTGAACGCCACCAGGACCATCACCGAGACCGCGCCCGCCCACACCGGCACCGGGAGGACGGTCGCCAGCGTCAGGCCGGCGGCCTGCAGCTGCGGGACCATGTAGAGGATCCCGATGAAGACGACGAACCCCGTCGAGAACCGGCGGAGGCCCTTGGAGCCGAGCCGCATTTCGACGAAGTCGGGCAGCGTGTACGCGCCGGAGCGGCGCAGCGGCGCCGCGACGAAGAGCATCAGCGCGAGGTAACCCGCGGTGAAGCCGATCGGGAACCACAGCGCGTCGGCGCCGTCCTTGAGCACGATCCCCGCGATGCCGAGGAACGAAGCCGCGGACAGGTACTCACCGGAGATCGCGGCGGCGTTGCGGCGCGACCGGACGGTCCGCCGGGCGACCAGGAAGTCGTGCGTGCTCGTGGCCGAACGCGAAGAGCGGTGACCGAGGAAGAACGTCACCACGGCGACCAGCACTATGCCGGTCAACGCCCACGGGTTCAGCTGCACGGGGGAATCCTCGCACGAGTCGTGCGGAAACTAGTTTTCGATCATGTCCACGAACGCGCGTTCGTTGCGTTCGGCCAGCCGGTTGTACCAGATGCCCACGGCGAACAAGAACGGGAAGGGCAGCACGCCGAGGATGAGCCAGGCCACCGGGATGCCGGCCAGGCTCAGCCGGGAGAACCCGGGCAGCACGTAAAACAGCACCGGCAGCGAGCCGAACACGACGACGACGAGCCCGGACAGCAGCAGTGCCGTCCGCAGCTGGACCTTCACCAGGTGGTCCTTGACGAGCAGCTTCCCCCAGCTGGTCTGCTCTTCCAGCTCGACGCGGGCGCGCAGGGTGCCGGAGCCGCGGCGGGGGTCGGCGAGGATCACCCGCTCCCGCTTGGGTCTCGCGTGGTGCTCCGGCTTCGGCGGCGGCTCGTTGTCCGGCGCGGGCGGCAGCGACTCGACGACGGCGCGGTCCGTCGGCTGCGGCAGCTGCTGGCGGACACGGCGGCCGAGCGTCGGATCGGGCTCTCGCACGCCGTTCGGCAGGCGCTCGTAGAAGTCGTCGGTCATGACCGGTCCCGGCTCAGCCGTTCCGGCCCGAACCGACCAGCCGGTCCTTCAGCGCGCGGGTGTGCCGCCGGCTGACCGGCAGCACCTTCTCCTCGTTGCCGATGACGACCTGGTAGCCGCCCTGGCCCATGCGCAGCTCGGTGATGAGCGGCAGCGCGACCAGGAACGACCGGTGGATCCGGACGAACCCGGCCTTCTCCCAGCGCTCTTCGAGCTGGGCCAGCGGGATCCGGACCAGGTGGCTGCCTTCGGTGGTGAACAGCCGCGCGTAGTCGCCCTGCGCCTCGACCCAGCGGACCGACGAGCGCGGGATGAGCTTGGTGGTGCCGGCCAGCTCGACCGGGATGACCTCGTCGTCGTTCTTCACGCCGGGCTCGCCGCCCAGGGCGCCGGCCGGGGGCGCGGCGGCCGCGGCTAGCTTCTCGATCACGCGCGAGATCGCGCGGTCGAGGCGGTCCTGCTGGTACGGCTTGAGGACGTAGTCCAGCGCGCCGAGGTCGAAGGCGTTGACCGCCTCCTCGGCGTGGCCGGTGACGAACACCAGCGCCGGCGACGGCCGCAGCGCGGCGAACACGCGCGACATCTCCATGCCGGACAGGCCGGGCATGTCGATGTCCGCGAAGACGGCGTCGACGATCGGCAGGCCGCGGTCCTTGCGTTCGCGTAGCCTCGGGTCGTCGGTGGACAGCAGTCGCAGCGCCTCGGACGCGTCGATCGCCGGGAACACCTTCGCCACGTGCGGGCTGTTGCGCAGGCAGTGGACGAGTTCGTCAAGACCGTTCGGCTCGTCGTCCACGGCCAGGACCACGAGCTTCCGGGTGTCATCGTGAGCACTCACAGTGAAACGCATCCTGCCCATTGCCGAGTGCAATGTCCAGCCCCCGTCTGCCTGAAGTGGGGAGACCCGCGGCCGAGGGCCGCGGGTCCTCGTCTCAATGCACGAACGTGAACCAGTTGAGGTTCACGAAGTCGGCGGGCTGGCCGCTCGTGAACGTCAGGTACACGTTGTGCACGCCGGTGACCGCGCCGATGTTCGCCGGGACGGTCCGCCAGCTCTGCCAGCCGCCCGTGTTGCCGACCGCGAAGCTGCCGATCGGGGCGTTGGACCGGCTGTCGAGCCGCACCTCGACGAGCCCGCTCACGCCGGACGCCGCCCCGGACGCGACGCGGGCCTGGAAGTTCGTCGCCGCGCTGCCGCCGAAGTCGATGTTCGGGTAGAGCGCCCAGTCGCCGTTGGCCAATGCGCCGATGTCCTGGCCGCCCCCGGTGTCGGTGGTGGCCTCCGTGATCACGCCGGACTGCTGGCTGAAGGACTCGGCCTGGATGGTGCTGTACGCGCTGCTCCCGCCGGCGGGCGGAGTCGTCGTGGCCGGCGGGGTCGTCGTGCCGCCACCGGTTCCGCCGCGGGTGGTGACGGTGACGTAGTCGACGACCATCGGGCGCCCGGGCACGATCCCCGGCCCCGGTGTGGTGGTGCCGGAGTTGTTGTTGGGGAACGCGCCGCCGATGGCGACGTTCAGCAGCACGAAGTAGCCCTGGTGGGTCGTCATGTTCGCCCAGGTCGTGGCGTCGACCTGGTTTTGGCTCACCGAGTGGAACTGCTGGCCGTCGACGAACCAGCGGAACACCTGCGGGCTGGTGCTCGCGTCCCACTCGAAGCGGTAGGTGTGGAAGGCCGACTGGCAGCTGCTGCCCGGGCACGCGCGGTTGGCGGGCAGGCCGGTCGTCTCGTTGCACGGGCCGCCGGGGTTGACGCCGCAGTGCAGGACGCCCCAGACGGAGTTGATCCCGTTGACGTTCTCCATGATGTCGAACTCGCCGATGGCGGGCCAGTTCCACCAGTTGCCGCGGTAGGGGCCGCCGAGGGCCCAGAAGGCGGGCCAGTAGCCGAGCGCGGCGGCGCCGGTGACGTTGGGCATCTGGATCCGGCTCTCGATCCGCATGACGCCGCCGGCGGGTGGCTTGAAGTCGGCCCGCTGGGTTTCGATCCGCGCGGACGTCCAGTTGCCGGCGCCGTCGCGCAACGGCGTGATGCGGAGGTTGCCGGAGCCGTCCAGCGAGACGTTGCTCGAGCTGGCCGTGTAGTTCTGGATCTCGCCGGTGCCCCAGTTGGCGGGGCCGCCGGGGTAGCTGTGCCCGGTGTCGATGATCCAGTTCGCACTCGCCGGCAGCGCGCCGGAGCCGCCGGTGAAGTCGTCGGCGAAGACGGTGGTCCAGCCGGACTCCGGGGGCGGGATCGACGCGGCGGCGGGGATGGTCAGCGGGATCGCGATGAGCGCGGCACCGGCCACGGCACCGATGATGAGTCTTCGGGAGTGGGGCATCGGGTACGACCTCCTCGTCGTCCGGATTTGTTGCCGATCGCAACAAAGCCCGTTGACAAGGAGACCTGACGCCCCTTCGCAACTCCAGGAGCGTTACGCGGGTTGGGTGATCCAGGTCACAAAGTCTGCCCTGAAGTACTCAAACCGGACATCGGTTTCAGAGGCCGAAGCGGGACCAAGCCGCCTTCTGCGTCACCGCTTCCAGCACCGCCGACGCCGCGGCCGGGGCGCCGATGCCGAGGCGGGCCAGCAGGGCCCTCTTCGGCTCCGCCACCGAGATCTCCGCGTCCGGGAAGCGGTCCGTGACGATCTGGCGGAGGCTGCCCAGCCCGTCGATCAGGCCGAGCTCCAGCGCCTTCGCGCCCAGCCAGACGTCACCGGTGAACAGGTCCTCGGCGTCGGTCAGGCGGTCGCCGCGGCGCTCCTTCACCCAGCTCACGAACAGCTCGTGGAGCTGGGTGTGCATCTTCTTCAGCCACTCGACGTCCTCGGGCTTCTCCGGCGAGAACGGGTCGAGCCGCGACTTGTTCGCGCCCGCCGTGTGCAGGCGGCGCTCGATGCCGAAGCGCTCCAAGAGCCCCGTGAAGCCGAAGCCGCCGCTGATCACGCCGATCGAGCCGACCATCGACGTGCGGTGCGCGTAGATCTCGTCGGCCGCGCAGGCCAGCCAGTAGCCGCCGGACGCGGCGACGTCCTCGCAGAACGCCAGCACCGGTACGCCCTTCTCGTCGGCCAGCTGCCGGATCCGCTCGGCGACCAGCCCGGACTGCGTCGGCGCGCCGCCCGGCGAGTTGATCAGCAGCGCGACCGCCTTCAGCCGGTCGTGGCCGAACGCCCTCGTCAGGGCCGACTCGACGGCGGCCAGGTTGATCGCGCCCCGGCCCAGCGGCGACGGCGACGGCGTGATCACGCCGTGCAGCTTCACCACGGCCACGACGTCCTTGCGCTCGACCCGGTCGGCGAGGACCGGGATCCGCGAAGCCAGCTTGTCCGTAACGCTCATACGGTCAGGCTAGCGGGATTCAGCTCATGGGGAGGATGCCGGAGCGCGTGCCGTTGACGCCGTTCACCTCGGTGCCGTTCAGCTGGGCCGGGCCACCCTGGGCCGGGACGTCGGCTTCGGCGTCGGCGCTGTAGTCCGGCATGTTCGGCCGGACGCCCGGGACGAACTTCGGCACCCGCAGCGTCACCTTCATGCCGGCACCGGGCGCGGTCTCGACCATCACCGCGTAGTCGCTGCCGAAGACCTGCTGCATGCGCTGGCTGATGTTGCCGAGCCCGACGTGCGCGCCGGTGCTGTGCGCGTTCTTGACGTCCCGCAGCCGCCGCGGGTCCATGCCGATGCCGTCGTCCTCGACGCTGATCAGCGCCTCGGTGCCGTGGTCCTGCGCGATCACCGTGACGCAGCCGCCGCTGGGCTTGCTGGCGAGCCCGTGCTTGACCGCGTTCTCCACCAGCGGCTGGATGATCAGGAACGGCACGACGACACTGAGGACCTCGGGCGCGATCTTCATCCGCACCTCGAGCCGGCCGCCGAAGCGGGCGTTCTCGATGGTCAGGTAGCGGTCGATGTTGCGCAGCTCCTCGGCCAGCGAGGTGAACATGCCCGACGTCCGGAACGAGTAGCGCGTGAAGTCGGCGAAGTCCTGAAGCAGCTCTCGCGCCTCTTCGGGGTCCGTGCGGATCAGCGCGGAGATCGTGTTGAGGGCGTTGTAGACGAAGTGCGGCGAGATCTGCGCGCGCAGGGCCTTGATCTCGGCCTGCTGGAGCTGGTGCTTCGACTCGTCGAGCCGCGCCAGCTCGAACTGCGTGCAGACGAACTGGGCGACGGCGTCGGCCATCTGCACCAGGCGCCCGCGGGTGCGGCCGACGACGATCAGCGCCGCCTCGGTCTCGCCCTCGACCAGCAGCGGCACGATGACGGCGGTCTTCATCCGGCAGGTGCCGCGGTGGTTGCACGGCATCCGGTCGTGCGCGACGACCTCGCGGCGGTGCTTGCGGATGGCCGCGCCGATCGCGTCGACGAGGTCGACGTAGTGCTCGTTCGCCTCGCCGTCCCAGGACAGCAGCGTGCCCTCGCTGTCGGTGATGCCGACGGCGACGCAGTCGAGCATCTGCAGCAGCTGGGTGGTGATCTTGTCGGCGGCGTCCTCGTCCAGGCCGGAGCGGAGGTTCGGGGCGGCCTTCGACATCCGGTGGACGGCCTGCAGCATGGCGTCCTCCACCACGCTGGCCGGTTTGCGCTGTTTCACGAGCAGCACGATCACCGCGATGCCGAGCAGCACCGCCAGACCCCACGGAATGATCTGCGCAAGCGGAAACCCGGACACGGCGTCCATGCTCTGCGCTCGACCAACCGGGTGCAAGGCCTGATCCCACTTTCTGTCCAACTGTGATGACCGAGGGTGGGAGTGACCCTACTCAGAGTCCGACGAGGCCCGTCACGGTCACTGTCCGCAACACGCGGGCGGGGCGGTCTGTTCCACCGGATCCGGGGAAAGCGGCTGGAAGAGGGCGGTTCGGCGACCGGCGGCACCCGGCTTGCCGGCGCTCCGGCCGCCGGCGGCACAGCACCTGCGGCCGAACGGGGGAATCCCGGTGCGTGACGTGGCGACCACAGGTGTCACGGCTACTTCAGCAGCCGGGACATCCGGCGGTCGGCCAGCGGCTTGCCGCCCGTCTGGCAGGTCGGGCAGTACTGGAACGACTTGTCCGCGAACGAGATCTCGCGGATCGTGTCGCCGCAGACCGGGCACGGCAGGCCCGTGCGCGCGTGGACGCGCAGGCCCGAGCGCTTCTCGCCCTTCAAGCGCGCGGCCTTCTGCCCCACCGAGCGCTGGACGGCGTCGGACTCGATCTCGACGATCGCCTCCGCGAGGGTCTCCAGCGCGCCGTCGTCGAGCTTGCCGATCGTCGCGTACGGGGAGAGCTTCGCGCGGTGCATGATCTCGTCGGAGTACGCGTTGCCGATGCCGGCGATCAGCGACTGGTCGGTGAGCGCCCACTTCAGCCGCGTGTTCTTCCCGGCGAACAGGTCGCGCAGCTGGGCCGCGTCCACCGAAAGCGCGTCCGGGCCGAGGCGCGCGACGCTCGCGATCTCCTGCGGGTCCTTCACGATCCACACCGCGAGGCCCTTCTTCGTGCCCGCTTCGGTGAGGTCGAACCCGGGTCCGGTGGCGGACTCGAGGTGCACGCGCAGCGAGATCGGGCCCTTGCCCGGCTTGAGCGGCGCCGCGGCCAGGCCGTCGGACCAGCGCAGCCAGCCCGCGCGGGCCAGGTGGACGACCAGGTGCAGGTCACCCGCGACGACGTCGAGGTGCTTGCCGTATCGGGTCGCGCCGGTGATCTCGCGGCCGTGCATCTCGGTCCACGGTGGGGTCGCCGTCTTCAGGACGCTCAGGGATGCGACATCGATGCGGAAGATCGTCTGGCCGACCGCGTTCTCACGCAGGTGGTGCGCCAGCGCTTCGACCTCGGGCAGTTCGGGCATGCTCCCAGTTTCACCCCTTCGGCCGAATTCCGGTACTCGCTATTCGACGGGGTGCAGCGGCCCGTCGAAGTCCGGCAGCGAATGCCGCTGGATCGTCTTTGAGATCTTCTTGACCTCGCCCTGCACGGTGAACATGCCGCGGATCGTGCCGACCCAGCGTTCGGACGGCCGGTCGCCGGTCACGTCACCCTCGGTCTCCGCGACCACCGTCCACGGCCGGCGCAGGATCCACCGCAGCGGGAAGAACAGCACTATGAGCAGCAACGCCAGCAGCACCCACGCGGGGATGTTGACCTCGTTCGGCGTCCACACCACCAGGATCACGGCCAGCAGCGCGGTCACCACGATCATCGCGATACCGGGGCCGTAGCTGCCGGCGACGTCGTGCTCGAAGTCGTCGGCCGTCGCCGGCGCGCGCCATTCCATCTGGGCACGGACCACCCAGTCGCGGCCGTCTTCGCCGCGTACCAGCCGGTTCATTCAGTTGCCTCCCGGGGCGCCCGCAGGGTGAGCACGACAAAACCAAGCAAGAAAACGGTACCGTGCCCGGGCTCGCCCGCGCGAGGGAGGAATCGGACATCCCACCCGGCGAAGTTGATCAACGCTGCTCAGGGGTGGTCGAGGCCGGGTCCGCCGGGTCGCTCGAACCAGTGACTTCGGACGCGCTGCTCGGGCACGGTTTTCCCGAAGTCGGCGTCACGGTCGTCGACGGCTCGGTTTCCCCGTCGGTCGGCGCCGGCTTGGCGGGGGCGGTCGTCGTCGTGCTCCCCGGGCGGCCGGACGGCGACAGCTCCGGCGCGGTCTCGTCGCTCGACTTCGTCATCTCCGTGGCCGTGGAGTCGAGCCGCGGCGACGTCGACGAGTGGTCGGGCGTGCTGAACGTCGAGGACGTCGTGACGTCGTCGCGCGGGGTGCCGCCGTTCGTACCCGGCTGCGGCAGCGAACCGGCGTCGCCCACCGGGACGTCGCCCGCGGGCACGGACGGCACCTCGTTCGCCGCCAGCTGCTTGGAACCGCCACTGCGCTGCCGCGCCGGGACGGCGATCCCGGTGCCCCGGCCGTTGAGCACGCCGATGCCGATCCGGGGGTCCTGCTGCGGCTGCGGGGGCGGCTGCTGGTGCGACTCGGCGGGCGGCACCACGACGAGCTCGGGCGCCCCGCCGGTCAGCCCGACGTCTTGCACCGGCGACGACCCGAACAGCACGGGACCGGCCGCGACGCCCACGGCACCCACGGCCGCGGTCGACGCCAGCGCGAGCCCGATCTTGACCTTGGAGCCGACCAGCACGCCCTTGATCGTCGCGCCGAGCCCGGCCAGCACGCCGCTGCCGCCCGCGGCGGCACCCGCGGCGGGCACCAGCAGCACCAGCACCCCGGCGTGCGCGCGCAGCGACGAGCAGACGTCGCGCAGCTCGTCCTGGGTCGCCCGGCACGACGGGCAGCCGTGCAGGTGCGCCTTGATGCGCTCCGCCTCGGCGCCGGTCACGCTGCCCGCGGTGAACCCGCCGAGCTTCTCGACGACCGAGCGGCAGGAGTCCGGCCCGCGGTTCACCGACAGGTGGGCCTGCAAGTACGCCGCGCGGAGGCCCTGACGGGCCCGGCGGGCCAGCGCGGCGGTCGCGTTCGCGCTCAGCCCGAAGTGGGTGGCGACCATGGCGGGCTGCTCGCCCTCGACCTCGGTCTGCCACAGGACGGTCCGCCAGCGCTCGGGCAGGCTGGTGAACGCCGTCGTGATCAGCGTGTGCTCGGCGGTGCGGGCGTGCGTGTCGGCCCCCGCGCCGGCGCGGAAGGTCAGCTCGTCGTCGGACACCGGGACGTCGCGGCGGGCGCCGTGCCACTCCCAGGAGACGCGGCGGGCGACGGTGAGGAGGTAGGCGCGGACGTAGTCCCGGGGGCCGGCGCCGCGGCGAAGGGCCTGGAGCACGCGGAAGAACGTCTCCGCGGTGATGTCCTCGGCCTCGGACCGGTCGGAAGCCAGGCTCTGCGCCAGTCTCCGGACGGCGGCGGCGTGCAGCTCGAACAGCTCCCCGAACGCGGCGTCCTCGCCGTTTCGAAGTCGTTGCAGCAGTGCCTGCTCGTCGGATTCCGAGGCCGCTGGTGGCGGCACCGTGCCCAGCTCGGTCATCCGGCCCGGCACCTCCTCCCCGAAGGTCTCCCCATTCGGTCGAATGGGGACACCATACGGAGGGATTCAGCCGTCGTCACCCCTTGTACGCCAGCTGTGACACCGAAGCACCGGGTCAGGGCACCGGGGGACCCGCTCATCGGAGCAGTTTTCGGTTGGTATAGAGTTCTCTCAACAGCAACGCAGTGCGGATGTAGCGCAGCTGGTAGCGCATCACCTTGCCAAGGTGAGGGTCGCGGGTTCGAATCCCGTCATCCGCTCAAGATCGAAAAGCCCCCCGCTCAGGACATCGAGCGGGGGGCTTTTCGCTGTCTCGGCGCGGTTCACCGGTGAGCGCCGTCACACGACTTTCGTTGCTCCTCGATACCACCTCTTCGGGTGACCTACACAGCGGGCGCTTTGAACGGGTCGTGCTCGGCGAGGAGCTTGTCGAGCCGGGCTTGGTCGACGCGGGAGACCACCGAGGTCTCCTCCTGTCTGTCGCGGACGCACTTGGCGAGCGTGAAGGTGGAGGTGACCAGGTACAGCGCGCCGAGAGCGAGGAAACCGCGGATCCAGCCGTCGACCGGCAGGTACGCGATGCCGCCGGTGACGGCCGCCAGCGCCAGGCCGAACGAGATCGCCGCCTGGATGTAGAAGGCCGTCGTGGTGGGGGACGTGGTTCCGGATTTGGTCATGTGACGAGGGTCTCGCCGGGTGCGGGCGGGTGTCTTGAGCAGTACTACTCAGGCCCGGTTGCGATCGGGCTACAGCTCGTAGACGTCCAGGACCGTCGGGGCCACCGGGGTCAGGTGCGGGTCTTCGCGCTCCGTCACCTGGCCGCGGGCCATGCGGTACACGCGGAACTCGTTGTCGTGCTCGGGGTCCTGGTCGTCCCACACGTGCAGGAGCCCGTAGGAGCCCGCCGCGAGCTCGCCGACCCTCGTGAACACCTCGAGCAGCTCCGGGCCCAGGCGGCCGCCGTGCTTGTCGAAGCCGCCGAAGTGCAGCATCGGCATGCCCGCGCTCCAGCGGAGGTCGACCAGGTCGAAGTCACCCGCGTCGCGGATCGCGCGGTGCACGCGGTCGACCAGGCGCTCCAGGAGCGCCGCGTCGTCATCGCCGCTCGCGGTCGCCTGGATGGTCACCCAGCCGTGATACTCGAACACCCGCAGAACGGTAGCAAGAGATCAACGGCGAGCTCAGCGGGCCAGTGCGGACGGCTTCCCGTCGCGGCGCAGCAGGTTCGCCAGGACGCCTTCGCCGTGCTTCTCGAACGCCGGGACGAGCTTGTCGCCGAACACGCAGAGCGTGCGCTCCCACGGGTGGCCGAGCGTGCCGAACGAGAAGTCCGAAGCCAGGAACAGGTGGTAGTCCGCGCGCGGGAACACCGGCACCGGCCAGCGAGCGCCCTCGGTCATCAGGTGCGGGCGGACGCGGAAGGACTGGTGCTGCCAGTGCAGCGCCCACATCCAGTCGTCCGGGCCGCAGACCTCGCGGAACGCGGCGAGCGCGATGGCCGCGACCTGGTGCTCTTCGACCGCGTACGGGCCGAGGCGGAACTCGGCCGACGCGCGGTCCAGGTCGCCCGGCGAGAGGTCCCAGGTCCGCGACGGCGCCGGCTCGCGGAAGCCCGGCCAGGCGTGGGCGTAGGTGCTCGGCCAGAACGCCAGCTTGTCGTACACCCAGTACCAGGCGGGCTCGTCGGCAACGCGGGAGACGGCTTCCCAGGCAGCATTCACTGTTACGACCTCTGACTTCGGCCACGCACGAAAGAACACGCGAAAGCTTCGTGTTCGCCCTCCGGTTTGTCCAGTCCTCGTCCGCTCGCCGCGAACTGTGTCACTCGACCGGGTGGGTCCTGCCAGATTGTCACCATGCGGATCGTCTTCGTCCACGGTGCCTTCGTCCGCGACGGCGCCTGGTGGTGGCGCCCGACGGCGGACGTCCTCGCCGGCCGGGGTCTGCGCAGCTCAGCGGCGGTGCTGCCGAGCTGCGAGAGCGAGCCGCGCGGCGATCTCCACGACGACGCGGCGGCCGTCCGCGCGCTGCTCGACGCCTCCGACGAGCCCGCAGTGCTCGTCGGACATTCCTACGGCGGGATGGTGATCACACAAGCCGGCAACCACCCCGCGGTCCACCGGCTCGTCTACGTGACGTCGTTCCTGCCGGACGCCGGCGAGGCGCTCGCGGCCTTCGGCGGCAGCGAGGCACCGCCGCGGCACGTGAGCCACGGCGACGGCACCGCGAGCGTCCGCGAGGAGCTGGTGCGGCCGCTGTTCGCCCAGGACTTCGACGACACCACCTACGCCGGGGCCGCCGCCCGGCTCACGCCCCAGAACGAAGCTGTCTTCGGCCAGCCCGTGACGACCGCCGCTTGGCGGGAGGTCCCGTCCACCTTCGTCGTCTGCGCCGACGACCGCGCGACGCTGCCGGAGACCCAGCGGAGGCAGGCCGCGCGCGCGACCGACGTCGTCGAGCTGCCGGTGGCGCACCACCCGTTCGTCACGCGGCCGGAGCTGGTGGCCGGGGTGCTTCAGACGATGAGGTAGCCCATCAGGAACTCTTTGGTCTTGCCCTCGCAGCCGGCGTCGAGCGAGTCGAAGTGGCTCGCGCCCGCGTTGCAGCGGTAGAGCGCGCGGGCGCTCCCCCAGGACGGCGGGTTCGCGTAGATGTGGCCGAGCAGGCCGAGCGACTGCTGGCCCTCGCACTTGCCGCTCTGGTCGGGCGAGGTGAACCAGTCCTTCTGGTCCTTCACCTTGCAGGCGAACAGCTTCCGCGTCCCGGGCTCGGCGTTGGCGACGAGCGAACCGAAGACGCCTTCCTTGGTGAACCCGGCCGGCGGGCCGACCTTCTTCGTCCCGCTGAAGTGACCGCCGTCGGCCTGGTGGAAGCGGATCAGCGGCACCTCGTCGAGCTTCGGCGGCCGGTCCCCGGCGGTCGGCGACGGTGGGGTGGAACTCGCGGACGTCGTCGGCGTGGGCTTCTTGGTGCTGTGTTTCGTCGTTGTCGTCGAGGTCGCGGACGATGACGTCGACGCGGGATCGGCGACGGGCGCGGGCGTGGTGCGGTCCGGCTTGAGGAAGAAGATCGCGCCGAGCGCCGCGACCACCGCGACCGCCACTCCGGTCAGGATCAGCGGCAGGCGGCGCTTCTTCTCCGGCCGACCGTCCACTGTGGCCGGTGGCGGCGTGGCGAGCCACGCGGTCCGCGACGGCGCTGCCGGCGCGCCGGTACGCGCGGTTTCCAGCAGCCGCCGCAGGCCGGCCGGCGTCAACCGGTCCGAAGTGGACTGGGTGAGCAGCCCGCGGACGGCGTCGGCGAGCGGGCCGCGGCAGCGCTCCAGCACGGGCTGGTCGTACATGATCGCGTGCAGGGTCGCGGCCGTCGTGGTGCGCTGGAAGGGCGCGCGGCCTTCGGCGGCGTGGAAGAGCGTCGCGCCGAGCGACCAGAGGTCCGCCGCCGGCGACGGCCCGGCCCCGGCGAACAGCTCGGGCGCCATGTACCCGGGCGAGCCCATGACGCCGCCGGTCTGCGTCAGCGACGGGTCGTCCAGCGCCCGCGCGATGCCGAAGTCGGCGAGCTTCACGCGGTCGCCGGGGAGCACCATGATGTTGCTGGGCTTGACGTCCCGGTGCACGATGCCCGCCGCGTGCGCGCTCTCCAGCGCGCCGAGCACCTGCAGCCCGAGCGCGGCGACGCGGCTGTTGTCCAGCGGTCCTTCGCGCCCGATGACGTCCGCCAGCGTCGGCGCGACGACCAGCTCCATGACGATGAAAGTCGCGCCCTGCTCGCTGACGACGTCGTACACCGTGACGACGGCGGGGTCGTTGAGCCGCCCGGCCGTGCGGGCTTCCCGCATGACCCGCTCGAGGCTCGTGCCCGGCGGCGTCGCCAGCTCCTTGAGCGCGACCGGCCGCCCGAGCACCGTGTCTTCGGCGCGCCAGACGACGCCCATGCCGCCCCGGCCCAGCTCGGCCGAGATCGCGTACCGCCCCGCGACCAGTCTCATCGTCGCCCCCCTGAACGCCGTGGGGGCGATGCTAGGGGAGGCGCCGGGCGGGCCCGGCGCCTCCCCGGCTCAGGCGGCGTCCCAGAGGGTGAGGAACGCCGACGCCTCGCTGCGGGCCCAGGGCCGCAGCCGTTCGCGGTCGCGCGCCGAGAGCTGGAACTCCTTGCTCCGCCGGACGTCGATCACCAGGGCGTGCCCGCCCGGCAGGACGTCCGGCATCGCCTGCTCCAGCACCCACAGCGCGAGCTGCGCGGAGTCCTTCGTGAGCGGCTCCTCCTTGAAGTAGAGCCAGGTCGCGTACCGGCGGCCGTCGCTCTTGCGCAGCCCGAGCTGCGGGCTGACGCCGATCTCGAGGTCCCCGATCCGGCAGCGCCCGCGCCCGACCTCGACCAGCCGCGGCGACTTCCGGCCGAGGTAGCGCAGCCAGCCCTCGGCGATCGCCGCGTAGTGCGGTTTCGTCCGGTCGTCGGCGGCGTTGACGAGCGCGCGCAACGCGGTCGCGTCCTGCCCCGCCGCCCGCCCGGACCGCACGGCGTTGGCCGCCCGCCGGTAGTAGTTGAACGCGGCTCGCGCCGGGTCCTCGTAGAGCCGGCGCTGCCGCCGGACGAACGACGACCGCGACGGACCGGTACTAGCGCTGTAGCCCACGAACGTGGGCAGGGTGATGTAGGCCATGGCCCTGCCTTCCTCCATCACACCACCCGCGGACACGGGCGGCATCTCCCCTGGACAACGCCCATTTTAGAACATATGTACGACAGTTTTCGGCCGCCGACGAGGTGACGGCGGCGAACTCGGACGTCGGAATCCGGCGAACCGCGGGTCGGCTATGGTGAACGGGTGTCGGTGCACTTGAGGGGCGGGGAGCCGGAGAAGCGGATCCAGCCCCTTCCGGTCCACGAGGCCTGGCTGCCGAAGGGCCACTCGATGTACCGCCCGCGGCACGGCCGGCAGCAGGTCGCCCTCGTCTGCGCGGTGATCTTCTTCCTGACTCCGGTGGTTTCGCTCGGCCTGTTCGGACCACCCGCGGCGTTCGAAAACCGCAAGCTCCACGACTTCCCGAGCCTGTCCGACGGCTGGGGCTTCTTCAGCGGGCTCGGCGCGTGGGCCACCGACTGGCTGCCCGGCCGCCAAGCCGCCGTCCAGGCCGAAGACGGGATCAGCCGATCGGTGTTCGGCGAGCCGCCCGCGCTCGGCGCGAAGCCACCGGCCCCCGGGGTCGGCCCGGTGCCGGCCCAGCCGCCCGCGCGCCCGGACACCGGCCAGCTGCCGGGCCAGACCAACAGCAACTACCCGGCGGTCGTCGAAGGCCGGGACGGCTGGCTGTTCCTCGGCAACGACCTCTACGCCAAGTGCAACCCGATGATCCCGACCGCCACGGTGATGGACGAGCTGATCGGGTTCCGCCGGGCGGTCGAGGCGTCCGGACGGCGCCTGGTGCTGGTCGTGCCGCCGGACAAGTCGGACATCTTCCCGCAGTTCCTGCCGGACCAGTACCCGGGCAAGGACTGCGCCCCGGTCGCGGCCCGGACGATGTGGCAGCGGCTCAACAACGACGTCGGCTACCTGGACATGCGCGGGCCCCTGCTCGCCGAGTCGCAGCGCCGGGGTGCCCCGATCTACTTCAAGCAGGACACCCACTGGCAGTTCCACGGCGGGCTCACGATGGTCCGGGCCGTGGCCGAGGACCTGCGTCCCGGCGTGACCCGCACCTGGCGGACCGCGTCCAAGGAGACGTTCGACAAGCAGACCGACCTGCCGCCGCTGATCGGCCGCACCGGCAGCGAACCGGCGGAGCTGGAAAGCCTGGCCCCGGACGGCGGCGCCGACCGGACGCGCACCTTCTTCGGCCAGCCGAACACCGTGCCCATCGAGCTGCACGGCCCGGCCGTGCCCGGCACCGTCCCGGACAAGGTCGCGATGATCGGGGACTCGTTCACCGGGTTCGCCAACATGTACTTCGCGGCCGCGTTCACGGACATGACGATCATGCACTCCGACTACGTCGTGCAGGACACCGCGGCGGCCGCCGCGAAGCTCGCCGACAGCGATGTCGTCGTCGTCGAAATCGCGGAACGCAACCTCATCGGCGGGCAAAGCCCTATCCTGGCCCCGGCCGTGGTGAAGACGCTGAGCGAGCAGCTCGCGAAACACCCCCGGCAGTGACCGCGCGCCAGCGCATGGACGAAGGAATCTGATGATCGTGCGGGAGCTGCCGTGGCTCGCCGGTGTGGACGCCGGCAGTGCCTCGATCACCGCCGGCCGGGTCGCGGTCGGCGGCTGGCTGGTCTCGCCGAGCGGACCGGACGGCAGCACCGTCCGGCTCGGCGGGCAGATCGCCCGGGTGCACTGGGAGCGCGGGACGAGCGCCGTACCGGGCGTCCCCGCGGACTGGCCGAGCTGGGTCTGGCGCGCCGAGGTCGACGTGGACCAGCCGGTCGGCGTCGAGGCGACGGTCACCGCGCCCGACGGCACCGAGCTCAGCCGGGTCGCGGTCTGGCCGGAGAGCACCTACCGGATCCCCGCTTCCCTGGGGGAGATCGACCACCCGGCGGCGGACGCCGAGCTCGTCGGTGACCTGGTCGTCGTCTCGGGGTGGCTGCTGCTCGACGGCAGGTTGCCCAGCCGGATCGAGGTCGAGGTCGACGGCGCCGCCCCGCAGCGCGCCCGGCTGATGCTGCCCCGGCCGGACGTCACCCGGAACCTGCCGGGCCAGGTCCGGCAGGCCGGGCTGAGCGGGTACGAGGCCCGGGTGCCGCTGCCCCTGGCCCCCGGCGACCGGCGGAAGGTGAGCCTGCGGGTCCGGGCCTGGACCCGGGACGGGCGGGAGTGGACGTCGCCGGTCCGGTACGCGACCTTGCGCCGCCGAGCGGTGGACCGGCGCGACGCCGAAGCCGCGGCGCGCGCGACGGCGTTCACCGAAGAGCTGCTCGGGCGCGTCAAGGCCGCCGTGGACACCGACCACGTCCTGGTCGTCACGCACAGCCTGCGCGTCGGCGGCGGCCAGTTCTGGCTCAGCGAGCTGCTGCGCCACCTGGCCGGCTCGCACGGGCACAAGGTCACGCTCGTGTCCCCCGAAGACGGGCCGCTGCGCGCGGAGCTGGAGGACCTCGGCGTCACCGTGCACGTCACGGGCCACCACCGCGTCCAGGACGCGACCCAGTACGCCGCCTACGTCGGTGAACTGGCCATGCTGGCCACCGCGTCCGGCGCGGGGGTCGTGCTGGTGAACACCCTCGGCATGTTCGCCGGGGTGGAGGCGGCGAAGCGCGCCGGGCTGCCGGTGGCGTGGGTGATCCACGAAAGCTTCAGCCTGGAGGACTTCGCCTACCTGAACTGGGGCATGGACGGGCTCGACCCGCTGGTGCGCGAACGCTGGGAGCATTGCCTGGCCGACGCCGACACGCTCCTGTTCGTCGCCGACGCCACGCGCGAGATGTTCCTGCCCTGGTCGCGGCCGCGGCGGTGCGTCACCGTCCGGTACGGCATCGACCTCGTCCCGGTCCAGCAGGCGCAGTACGCCACCAAGGAAGAGGTCCGGCGCGAGCTCGGCCTGCCGGAGTCGGCGACCGTGCTGCTCAACATCGGCGTCAGCGAGCCGCGCAAGGGCCAGGCGCCGCTGCTGCTGGCCTTCGAGCAGGTCCGGGTGACGCACCCGGACGCCCACCTGGTGATCGTCGGGACCCACGAGTCGCCGTACTGCGACGCGCTGCGGGACTACGTCGAGTCGGCCGGGCTGGGCGGCTCGGTCAGCCTCGTGCCGATCTGCCGCGACCCGCGGCAGTGGCTGCGCGCGGCGGACCTGTTCGTCAACAGCTCCGACATCGAGTCGCTGCCCCGCTCGATCCTCGAGGCGATGGCGTTCGGCGTGCCCGTGGTGGCCGCCGACGTCTTCGGCACCCGGGAAATCGTCAGCGACAGCGAAAGCGGCTGGCTGTTCCTGCCCAACGACCTCAGCGCGCTGACGGTCGGCCTGCTGCGGGCACTGGACACCCCGCCGGAGACCCGCGCGCGGATCGCCGAGCGGGCCCGGGCCGGCGTCGGCGCCTTCCTGGACTCCGCGCACTACGGGCAGGAGTTCTCCACCATCCTGAAGAGCCTCGCCCGAGGCACCGGTACCGAGGAACGGGACGCATGAGCGCCGAAGAAGACCGCGCGGTCAGCCGCGAAGACGAGGACGCGCCGGTCGAGTACGCCGTGCCGGCGTCGGTGCGGGCCGAGCTGCTGCAGCTGCGCGCCGAGCGTTCGGTGCTGATGGCCGAGCGGGAGCGGCTGCTCGGCCGGCTCCGCGGCGCCGACGCCGAGCTGCGCGAGGCCCTGCGCGTGCAGGAACGGCTGGTCGAGGACGCCCGCGCGAACGACGAGCTGCGTCGCCAGGTCGACGAGGCCTCGGAGGCCCGCGTGGAGCTGGACGCCCTGCGCCGCGACCGCGATCTCGCGCGGCAGGAGCTGGAGCGCACCCGGCTGGAGCGCGACCAGCTCCGGATGGACCTGCTGCAGGCCGAGCTCACCCTGCACGGCGCCGACCTGCCCGAACTCGTGCCGACGGACGACCGGGACACCGAGCAGCTGCGCCGCCAGGTCGCCGAGCTCGCGCAAGAGCTCGAAGCGCACCGGCAGACGATCAGCTGGCGGGTCACCGCGCCGCTGCGCACGGTGCGCCGGAAGACCCGCTGACGGTGGCCGATCCCCGACTGGTGCTGGCGTCCGCGCCGGGCGGCAGCGCCTTCATGGAAGAGCTTTTCGAGGTCGTCGCCGATGCGGTGCGCCGGGCCGGCGGACGGGCCGAGACGCACGTCGGGCCGCTGCCCGACGAGGACGACGACACGGTCTTCGTCGTCGTCCCGCACGAGTACCTCGTGGTGCTGCCCGAGCGGCAGCGGCCGCGGCCGGACCAGCTGCGCCGCACGATCGCGTTCTGCGTCGAGCACCCCGGCACGCGGACCTTCGACACCAGCGCCGCGCTGCTGCCCGAGTTCGGCGGCGCGGTGGACATCAACGCCGACTCCACCGACGAGCTGGTGCGGCGCGGCCACGACGTCCGCCGGTTCCAGCTCGGCTACACCCCGCTGTGGGACCGGTGGGGTGGCAACCCGGACGCGCCGCGCGACATCGACGTCACCTACCTCGGCACCGCCGAGCACCGGCGGTCCGCGCTCCTGGCCCGGGCCGCCCGCGACCTGGACCGCTTCGCGGTCCGGCTGCTGACGCCACCGCACGAGCCGATGGTCAAGCCGCGACCGGACTTCCTGATGGGCCGGGCGAAGCACGAGCACCTGGCCCGCAGCCGGGTGCTGCTGAACCTGCACCGCGAGGCGTCCCGGGCCCTGGAGTGGGTGCGGGTGCTGGAGGCGGCCTGCAACGGCTGCGTCGTCGTCACCGAACCGAGCCGTGATCTCGCGCCGTTCACCGCCGGGCAGCACCTGCTCGTGGCCCGGGAAACCGTCGTGGGCGCGGCCACCGCGGCGATGCTGCGCGACGGCGAACTGGAGCGGTCGATCCGCGCCGAGGCCTACCGCTTCGTCAAGGAAGAGCTGGACATGGGCCCGTCGGCCCGGACGCTGCTGGAGCTGGCCGCGGACCTGGCGGAGCGGCACCCGGCGCCGGCCCGGCCGGAGCGCCCGCTCCGCAAGGCGGCGGCGGTCGTCGTGCCCGCCGACGGGCCGCTGGCCGTGGACACCCCGAGCTGGGACCCGCGGTTCCTCGGCGAGGCCTCCCTCGGCGGCGACCCCGGACCGGACCGGCGGCTCGCGGCCCGGCTGTTCGTGGAGCGCGCGGAAACCGCCCGGCGGACGGACGGCGGGGTTCTCGCCCCGGCCGCGCTGCCGCTCTCGCCGGGGGCCGCGCCGCGCGCGGACGACCTCGACGTGCTCGTCGTCCGGCGGATCGCGGACCCGGGGGTCGCCGCGCTCGTCGATGACCTCGCGCGCGGAACGACGGTTCCGGCGCGGGTCCTCGTCTGCCAGGACGGCACCGCGGAGCCGCCCGGGCCGAAGCCCTACGACGTGCTCCACCACCCGGTCCCCCGCGGCACCGGCCACGCGTACAACCGGCTCCTGGCCGAGTCCGAAGCCGACCTGCTGCTGGTGCTCGACGCGGGTGTGCGATGCTCGCCCCACCTGGTCACCCGGTTGCTCGCCGCGGTGCGGGCGGGCGCGGACGTGGCCCACTGCCCGGTCGCGGACGCCGCGCGGGGCCTGGTCGGCGCGCTCCCGCCGGAAGCACGGCGGCTGGCGCGGCTGCCCTACCTGGGCAGCGGCTACCTGGTCCGGCGGACCGTGCTCGAGAAGCTGGGCGGCTGGCCGGAAGACCCGTGGGCGGAAGGCCTGGAGCACCACGGCTTCTGGCTCGGGGTCGCCGGCCGGGACGCTCGCGCGGAGCTGGTGCAGCAGGTCCTGCTGTCCCGCACGGTGCCGGACCCGCCTGCCCGGCCGCTCGACCTCGATCCCCAGCGCGCCTGGGCCGCAGCCAACGCGAAACGGTAGGACATGGACAGCACCGAGACCACGGATGTGCTCCCGGCGATCACGGCCGAGACCCCCGCTCCGCCGGAGTCACGCCCGGAACCGGCGGAGTCCGCCGACCGCGGGCCGCTGCCGTCGTTCCTCCCGCAGCTGACCGGGGTCCGCGCACTGGCGGCGCTCTGGGTGCTGACGTTCCACTTCCGCCCGGAGCTGGTCTCGTCGTTCCCGTTCCTCGGCAGGCTGGCGCCGCTGTTCGACGCCGGGCACCTCGGCGTCGACCTGTTCTTCGTGCTCAGCGGCTTCATCATGACCTACACCCACCTCGAGCGGATGACCGAGCCGTGGACGCCGCGCAAGGCGCTCGGCTTCCTCTGGCTGCGGCTGAGCCGGATCTGGCCGGTGATGTTCCTGGTGCTGCTCGGCTGGGCGCTCTACCGCGCGTACTCGCTGCAGGTGAACGCCGACGCGAGCATCCAGGCGGCGGCCAGCCCGGCTCGGTTCCTCGAACACGTCCTGCTGATCCAGGGGTGGTTCATCGAACCGGACCAGTGGAACCCGGTGGACTGGTCGCTGAGCGCGGAATGGCTCGCGTACCTGGTGTTCAGCGTCGCGGTCGCGGTGCTGGCGAAGATGCTCCGGACGGTCCGCATCCGCTCGCTCGTGCTGTGCGCGCTGGTCTCGGTGTTCCCGATCGTCGCGATCGGGGTGACCATGGAGGACGGCAGCGACCTGCTGCTGTTCCACAACGCGCTGGTGCCCGGGATGATCCCGTTGCGCGTCCTCACGGAGTTCTTCGGCGGGGCGTTCACCGCGCTGATCGTGCTGCGGTACGGCCGGTCCGCGCGGTTGCCGTGGTACCTGCGGCCGTCGGCGGTGTTCGTGGTCATCGTCGCGATCATCTTCCTGGTGCAGCACTTCGACCCGTTCCGCCGCTACAACATGGGCCTCGACTGGCGGATCAACGGCCACCTGATGTGGGGCTCGGCCGAGACGGTGATCGTGGTGCCCCTGTTCCTGCTGCTGATCGGCTCGTTGGCGATCAGTGAGCGCGAACCGCTGGCGTGGCTGCTGCGCACGAAGCTCCTGATCTGGGGCGGCAAGATCTCGTTCGCGCTCTACCTGGTCCACTGGCTGGTCATCGACGTGATGCGGCACGTCATCCAGACCAAGCTGAAGCTGACCGACATGCCGACCAGCTGGGAGTACCGGCTGATCGTGCTCGGCTTCATCGGGCTGACGATCCTGATCGCGCACGTGCTGCACCGGTACTTCGAGGAACCGACCCGCCGGGCGATGCGCCGGATGCTGCCGGAGTCGATGCGCGCCTGAGGGTTCAGCCGGCGACCGGCTCGGCGAGCCGGTCGGTCCAGGCCTGGCGCAGCTCGGTGGTCCGCTCGGCCAGGTAACCGGCGTCGCAGCGGCCGGCCTGGCGGACCACCTGGAAGCGGGCCTCCACGGCCGTGGCTTCCAGGACCGCGGCTTCGTCGAGCTCGAGCCGGCGGCACAGGTCGCGCACGACGTCCCCGACGGTCGGCCCCGGCGCGTGGCCGCCGCGGGCCAGCTCGTCGGCGGTGATCAGGACGCCGCGGGCGAGGACGTCGGCCGCCGTGCACCCGTCGACCGACCATTCGAGGTCGATCGGCACGAGCCCGGACGGGGTCACGAGCAGGTTCTGCGGTGTCAGGTCCCACAGCCGCGGGCCGAGCTCCGCTGCCCGAGTGAGGACGAGGTCGCGCCAGCGGGCGAACAGTTCGGTCCACCGCGCGGGATCCGCGGCCGCGAGGTCGAGCACGGTCGGCGCGTCGAACACTTCGTCCACTGTGGACACTATGCGGACGCCGTGCGCGGCGGCGGGGTGCGCGGCCAGTGGCGTCCGGCGCACGCGCAGGACGTCGCCGTCGCGCTCGACGACCGACCGGGTGCAGAAGTCGGCGGCCCGGTCCGTGCTGAAGAAGACGGCCAGCGCGCCGGCCGGCCAGAGCCCCTCGGCACCGTCCTTCGCGGCCAGCACGAGGAACGAATTGCTGTGGTGCGTGGCCAATCCGGCGTCGACGAGCTCACGCCACACGCGCTGCTCGTCCACCACGCGGTTGCCGCCGCCGGCCCAGTCCGGGCTGGGGAACCCGGGCAGCTGCGTGGCCAGCCGCGGCTGGGTCGTGAGCAGCTCGTCGGAGAGCAGGGCCCGCGTCAGCTTGTAGTCCGGGAACGCCCCGAGCACGGTCGATCCGGCGAACCCGGCGCGGCCCACCAGATCCAGGAGCCGCTTGCGGGAAAAGGTCCGCGCGACACCGCCCGCCGGGTACCCGGCGACGCCGTCCCACGGGATGCCGGTGTGGTCTTCGGCGGCCCCGCACAGGTATTTGACGCCCAGCTGGTTCTCGATCGCGAGCACCAGCGTCCCGCCCGGGCGCAGCCGCGCCTGCGCCGCGCGCAAGAAGCTGACGTAGGGGTCGTCGGCGGCACCGCCCGCACCCACGTACTCGAGCACGCCGACGACGACCACGACGTCGTAGGCTTCGACCGCGGGAACGTCTTCGATGCCACCGACGAAAACCTCGACGTCACCGAAGCCGCGGGTCCGGGCCCGGGCACCCCGCGCGCGGCTCAGCACCGGCTCGACGGCGTCCACGGACCCGCAGCTCTCGGCGAGGTAGCGGGTCACCGCGCCGGTGCCGCAGCCGATCTCGAGCACCGTGGCCCCCGCCGGCAACCGCAAGCCGCGCAGGACGTTCGCCCGGCCGTGGTCGAGGTGGTAGCGCTCGGGCCAGGTGCGCGCGGCGAGGGTCAGCTCGTCGCTGAGCGACCCGCGGTCCTGCGCGTTCTCCAGCAACGCCGTGACGATGTCCTCGGCCCCGTCGGCGTAGTCCGAGACGCCGTCGGAGAGCACCGTGCAGCCGTGCTCGTCGTGGTCGACGAGGGACCGCAGCGGCGTGGTCACCTGGACACCGGTCACGAGTTCGGAACGTTCTCCAGCATCGCCTTCATGACGCCCTGGAACTCCTTGGTCACGGCGGTGTCCGTGGCGGGAGCCTGGTTGACGTCCACGCGCAGCACGGCGGCGCCGGAGACGTAGACCGCGCGGTAGGTCGTGTGGTCGGACAGGACCGCCTTGAAGACCGAGACCGACTGCGGGAGCCCGGCGTGGTCGGCGACCGGCTTGAGGCTCGTGCTCGGCGCCGGCTTCTGCATGGACTCCGCGAGGCGGTTCGCGTCGTCGACGCTCTTGGTGTTCACCAGCACGACGGTGTAGTCGAACGGCGTGTTGGTCGACGCCTGGCAGGTGACGTACGCCGAGCCCGCGGACTTGATCGCGGTCGCGTCGGCCGCGGTGAGGAACTCCTTGTCGACGGCGTCGTCGACGCTCATCGTGCCGTTCTTCTCACTGGCCTTGCCCGGCATCGGCGGCACGCGGGTCGGCGCGATGCTCGGCGGCGGGGCGCTGGTCGACGGCGCGGACGTCGGGTTGTTCGACGTGGTCGGGTTCGCGACGGAGTTCGAGTCGCTGCGCAGGCCGAACCACCAGATGGCGAAGCCGGCGAGCAGGACGACCAGCACCGCCGCGACGATGACGATGCCCTTCTTCTTGCCGGACCCGCTCTTCGTCTCGAAGTAGGACTCGGGGCCCTGGCGCATCCAGTTCAGGTCGTTCGAACCGTGCGGTCCGGCGGGATCGGCGCCGCCCCACGGCGGTGCGGCCGCTCCCGGCGGCACCTGGTTCCAGCCCGGCTGCGCGGGCGGCTGCTGCTGCGTGTATTCGCCGTAGTTCGGCTGGTACTCGCCGGTGTTGCGGACCACCTGGGTCCGCTCGGGGCTGTCGTCGCCGGTCGGCTGCGCCGCCGGGAACCCGCCGGACGGCGAGAACGGCTGCGACTGCGGCACGTAGGCGGTCGCCCCGGGGGCGCCGGGCTGGGCCTGCTGCGGGTGCCACGACACCGCCTGCGTGCGCTCGGCGTCGCCCCCCTGGTTCGGCTGCGGGACGCCGCCGGGCGGGCTGACCGGGCTGATCACCTGGGTCTCGTCCGCGCTGGACGGCGTCTGCGGCGGCGGCTGCCTGTTCTCCACGCCGACGGCCGAGGAAAGTACCTGGTCGCGCCGGAGGCGGTAATCGTCCGCGGAAAGCTTCCCCGCCGCGAGCTCCTCGTCAAGCCGACGCAGCTCCTCCTGCCAGGACACCAGGAGCCCCCTTATTCCGGTTCCGGTCCGATCGGCCGGCCACGGGCCGACCCGACTTCGCCTGTCGAATGCCATGCACATTGTGCACTTCAGGCCGCCCCGGCCGACCTGCGGGTCGATTTGTTATCCGGGCTTCCGCGACCGCCTGTTCAGCCGGGTGGCAGGACGGTCGCGACGGTGTCGCGAATCGCCTTGAGCCGAGCTTGCAGCTCGGCGGAATCCCCGGTTTCCCGCTGGGAAACGCCGACTCCCACCACGACGGCGCCCGAGGAGTACCAGAGAATGGCGACCCAGCCGTCGGTCCCCCGCTGCGTGTACATCAGGTCGTTGTCGGTGGGGCCGATCTGGGTGGCCGCCAGGTGCGCCCCGGAGAGGTTGTTCCGCAGTCCCGCCGCGAGGTGCTTCGCGTCGAAGACGGACAGCGTCGGGATCGCCATCAGCAGGTTGCCGTTGCGCGGCTTCGCCAAGTCGGACGACGCGCGGAAGATGATCTCCTTGGCTTTGTGGGACTGGAGCTGCTTGGCGTCGGCCTCGGTGATCACCTTCGCCTCGAGCGCCTTGTCGATCGACATCGTCGAATCGGCGTCGTTCGGCTTGCCCGGCAGCGCCGGCAGTCGTTGGTCGAGCGGGATCTGCGGATCGATGGCGCCGTTCGTCGGCGCCGCGGTGGTCGGCACCAGCGGCAGCGCGGCGTCGGAGTGGTTGTCGGTCCGGGTGCCGAGCCAGTAGGTGCCGCCGACGACCAGCACGAGGACCACCACCACCCCGAGGGTGAGGAACAGCCAGACGGGACGGCCCTGCCCGTCTTCGCGGCCGGGGAACCGGTGCCGGCCGGGCTCCGCTTCCGGGCCCGTCGGCGCACCGGCGTCCCCCGCGACCGGCGGGAACCGGCTCAGCGGCGACGGCAGCGGCACGTGCCCGTCGACGCGCAGGTACCGGGTCGGGACGATGTCGGCCGGGCTCGGCGCGGTGGTCATGTGGTCCGGCAGGACGGGGATCCCGCTCGGCGCCGGCGTCTTCGCCGCCTGCGGTGTCCGCATCCAGGGGCGTTCCTGCGGAGTGACCGGCTTCGGCACGGGCCGCGGCGCGGGAACCGGCTCGGCCGGCGGGGCGGACGCGGGGTTCGTGCTCTGCCACGAGCGCTGCCCACCCGGCCGGCGCAGCGGCGAAGGCACCGGCGACGGCACGGTGGAACCGGAGGCGGCGGCGAGGAGTTCGTCCCGTTGTTTGCGGTGCGTCGCGGGCTCGATTCGCCCGGCTGCCAGGTCTGCGTCGAGTCGGCGCAGATCTTCCTGCCAGCTCATGTTCGACCCCCATCCACCGTTCGGGGCATCAGTCTGGCACGAAGGGCCGACCTGCGAGGTTGCGGTTTGCGGTTGATCCGCAACGTAGCGGAAGAAGGGGGCTTTGGGGAGCCTTCCGTGAGTGCCCGGTTACTTAGCCCGAAGGTGTGACTTCGGCCGTGTCGATGAACGCCGTCCCACTGTCGCGCGCCTTCTGAGCAGAGCATCGGGCCGGGAAGGAGGCACCATGATCTGGATTTGCCTGGTCGGTGTCCTCGCCGTCGTGTTCCTGGTGCGGACGTTCCGCGTGGTGCGCCGGGTCAGGCGGAGTGACGTGGGGTGACCAGCCCCGACTCGTAGGCCAGCACCACCAGCTGCGCCCGGTCGCGGGCGCCGATCTTCGTCATGATGCGGCTGACGTGGGTGCGGGCCGTCGCCGTCGAAATCACCAGGTGGGCCGCGATCTCGTCGTTCGACATGCCGCCCGCGACCAGGCCCAGCACCTCGCGCTCGCGGTCGGTGATCTCGCGGACGGCGCTCGTGTCGATGCGCCGGTTCTCCGGGCGGCCGACGAACTCCTGGATCAGCCGGCGCGTGACTGTCGGCGCCAGCAGCGCTTCCCCGCTCGACACGACCCGCAGCGCGCGCAGCAGCTCGACCGGCTCGGTGTCCTTGAGCAGGAACCCGCTCGCGCCCGCGCGCAAGGCCTCGTAGACGTACTCGTCGACGTCGAAAGTGGTCAAGACCAGCACCTTCGTCCCCGCGAGGTCGGGGTTCGCGGTGATCCGGCGGGTCGCTTCGAGGCCGTCGACGCCGGGCATCCGGACGTCCATCACCACGATGTCCGGCTTGTGCTCGACGGCGCCGGCGACCGCCTGCTCGCCGTCGCCGGCCTCGCCGACGACCTCGAAGCCGTCTTCGGTCTCCAGCAGCACGCGGAACCCGGCGCGGACCAGGACCTGGTCGTCGGCCAACAGGACGCGGATCATGCTTCCCCCTCGATCGGTAGTTCGACGCACACTTCGAAACCGCCGTCGACCGGCCCGGCGGTGCACCGCCCGCCGAGCGCGGCGGCGCGTTCGGACATGCCCCGCAGGCCGTGGCCCGGCGTCGGCTGGGCGGTGCCGCGGCCGTCGTCGCGGACCTTGACCGAGAAGACCCCATTTTGGCGTTCGAACCGGACGTTCACGTGTTTTGGCTGCTCAGCGTGCCGGACGACGTTCGTCAACGACTCTTGCAGGATCCGGTACGCGGCCGCGTCGACCGGCGCCGGGAGGTCCCCGGCCTCGCCGTCGACGTCGACCGTGAGCCCGGCGTCACGCGCGTGGTCCAGCAGCTCGGCGGCCTGCGCGAGGCTCGGCGCGGGCGCCTTGTCCTCACCCGAGCGCAGCACGGCCAGGGTCGCGCGCAGGTCCTTGAGCGCGGACGCGCTGGCCGCCTTGATGTTCAGCAGCGCCTCTTTCGCCTGCTCGGGCCGCCGGTCGGCGACGTGCGCGGCGACGCCCGCCTGCACGTTGATCATGGCGAGGCTGTGCGCGACGACGTCGTGGACCTCGCGGGCGATCCGCAGCCGTTCCTGCTCGGCGAGCCGGTGCCGGTGCTCGTCGGCCTGCTCGCGCCGGGCGGCGAGCGCGTCGAGCTGGTACCGGACGGCGGTCCCGACCCCGATGACGGCGGTCAGCCAGACGACGAGGAAAGCGGCCCCCGCTTCCAGCGTGAACGACCTCGTCACGACGACGTGCCAGACGTACGCGGCGGCGAGCGCGCAGCTGCCGGTGATGCCCGCGGTGAGCGGCCCGCGTTGCCGGGTCAGCACGAACAACGCGATGGTCGGTACCAGGATGACCGGCCCGCCGGGCAAGCCCGACGAGTAGTAGCCGAACGCGGACGCGGCCCCGACCAGGAAGAGCGTCAGTGGGAAGCGGTGGACGAAGAGCAGCGTGAGGACGGTCGCCGCGAGCCAGGCGAACCCGGCCGGCGGCAACGGCGACGCCCCGGGCTGCCACCGCGACGACGCACTGGTCGCCCCGAGCACGAAAACCAGGACGACGATGGTGCGCGCCAAGCGTCCTGCCCACGGCGGCCTTCTCATGTCGCGAAACTACCGGTCGCGGCGCGGCGGCGCGTCCGTCTCGGAGCGCGCTCGCGGCGTACGTCGTCAGTCGAACATGAGGGGCAGCTTCGCCGCCGTCTCCTCGTCGGCCGGGGTGTAGGTCGACATCGTGATCTCCGAGCGGCGGCCGTAGTAGAGGTACGTGAAGTTGAACCGCAGCAGGCCGACGTCCGGGTGCAGGTAGCGCTTGGTGCGGATGGGCTCGGAGTTGACGTCGTGGTGCGGCCAGAGCTCGGCGAACAGCGGCGACTCGGCCTTCAGGCGCTTGACCAGGCTCTTCCACGCCGGCTCGGCGACGTGCTCGGCCATCGCCGCGCGGAAGGACGCGATCACGCGCGGGATGTTCGTGTCCCAGTCGAGCATCCGCCTGCGCCACTCCGGGTTGAGCAGGCACTGGACCAGGGTGTTGCGGTCTTCGAACGGGATCTGGTCGACCTCGCCCATCAGCCAGGTGTAGCCGCGGTTGTAGGCCAGCAGGTCGCAGCGGGCGTTGCGCACGGCGACGGGGTACGGCTCCAGCTTCTTGAGCATCAGCTCCATCGACGGCGTGATGACCTGGCAGTCCTTCTCGCTTTCCGGCTCGGGCGCGCCGGCCAGGCGGAAGAGGTGGGTGTGCTCGTGCGGGTCGAGGCGCAGCGTGCGCGCGATCGCCTGCAGCACCTGCTCGGACGCGTTGATGTCGCGGCCCTGCTCCAGCCACGTGTACCAGGTGACCCCGACGCCGGCGAGCTGCGCGACCTCTTCGCGACGGAGCCCCGGCGTGCGCCGACGGCCGTGCAGCGGGAGCCCGACCTGCTCGGGCGTGATCCGCTCGCGACGGCTGCGCAGGAACCTCGCGAGCTCCTGCCGGCGGAGGTCGGATTCGACGGCGGTGGTCATGGTGCCAGGATCGCACGTCTCCGAACCTGGTACCAGGTAGTCGCAATACCTGGATAAACGGCAACTGGTACTAGTTTGAGTTCGGGCCGATCGTAGTACCCATGACCACGACAGAATTCGCGCCGAGTACCTCCGGCGCCCCGGCCCGGCCGGGACTGACCCCCGCCGGCCTGGTCACGGTGCTGCTGGGGGCGGCACTGCCCATCATCGACTTCTTCATCGTCAACGTCGCGCTCCCGACGATCGATGCCGACCTCCACGCGTCCACGGCCACCCTGGAACTGGTGGTGGCGGCGTACGGCATCGTGTACGCGGTCCTGCTGGTGGTCGGCGGCCGTCTCGGCGACTCGTTCGGCCGGCGCCGGCTGTTCTTCATCGGCCTGTGGCTGTTCACCCTGACGTCCCTGGCCTGCGGAATCGCCCCGACGGCGACCACCCTGGTGATCGCCCGCGCCGCGCAGGGGGCGGCGTCGGCGTTGCTGCTGCCGCAGGTGCTCTCGATCATCCAGGCGACGACGTCCGGCGAAGAGCGTTCCCGGGCGCTCGGGCTGTTCGGCGCGACGGGCGGTCTCTCGACGGTCGTCGGCCAGCTGCTGGGCGGCGCCCTGGTGGCGGCGGACGTCTTCGGTACCGGCTGGCGGCCGATCTTCCTGGTCAACGTGCCGATCGGGCTGGTCGTGCTGCTGATGGCCCGCCGGCTGCCGGAGAGCCGCGCGCACAACCCGCTGGGCATCGACCGGCTGGGGACGCTGTTGCTGGCGACCACTCTGCTGTCGTTGCTGGTCCCCCTGATGGAGGGCCGCGCGCTGGGCTGGCCGGTGTGGTCGATCGTGCTGCTGGCGCTGTCGCCGTTTTCGGCCGCGGCTCTGGTGCACGCCGAACGACGTCTGGAGCGCAGGGGTGGCACGCCGCTGCTGCCGCCGTCGGTGATGCGGCTGCCGAGCGTGCGGCGCGGGCTGATGGTGGCGGTGCCGTTCTTCGTCGCGTTCGGCTCGTTCATGTTCGTGTTCGCGATGACGTTGCAGGAGGGTCTGCACTTCGGCCCGCTCGGTGCGGGCGGCGCGCTGACCCCGACGGCGGTCGCGTACTTCACGGTGTCGATGCTGAGCAGCCGCCTGGTGGCGCGCTACGGGCAGAAGGTCGTGCCGGTCGGCGGAGCCATCGTGGTGCTCGGCATGGTGGCGCTGCTGTGCACGACGCTGGCGGCCTGGCCGAACGTGACCATTCTCGACTTGGCCCCGGCGATGGTGGCGATCGGCGTGGGCAACGGCCTGGCGTCGACGACGTTGTTCCGGATCGTGCTGTCCCACGTGCCGACGGACCTGGCCGGCGTGGGTTCCGGGGTGATGACGACGAACCAGCAGACGTCGCTGGCGCTGGGAGTGGCGGTGCTGGGGAGCTTGTACGCGGAGCTGTCGGGCTCGCTGGGCAGCCGGGACGCGTTCGCGTGGGTGATCGGGGTGGTGGCGCTGCTGGCGGCGGTGGTCGCGATCACCGCGCGGCGGTTGCCGGACCCCCGGGTGTGACGGTGGAGAGGAAGGCGGACCACGCGGCCGGCGGCACTTCGAGTGCCCCGGCCGTGGGGGCTTTCGAGTCCCGGGCGGCTACGGCTTTGCCGATGAACGCCACCTCCACGCAGTCATCGTTGACACCGCCGCCGCTGTAGCTGCTCTTACGCCAGTTCACGATGATTGCCTCCGCTCGGATCACACCTCGGCGATCATCCTCGCGATGAGCTTGCGCGAGTCCTCGTGATCCAGGGCGCGATCGGCGAGATGGTCGAAAGTCAGCCTAGCAGCGCGAACTTCCGCCTCCTTCTCGATCTGAAGCGAGCCGAAACCGTAAGAGAGATAAGCCAAGTCGGGCTCCGCCCGGTCGGGAAAGCCCGCGAGGATGAAGTTGCTGTAGAGGCCATCGTGCGAGCCGACGGCCTGCGGCAGCACTTGGATCTCGACGTTCGGCAGCTCGCCCGCCGCGAGCATGCGACGCAGCTGCGCTGCGTCGCATGGCTCGCGGCGGAGGGCGAACTCGTCAACCACCGTGTGCAGGTTCAGCACGGGCGCCTCGGTCAGGCGATTCTGGCGGCGCAGCCGGACCCGCACCTGGTTCTCGAGCAGCTCACCTTCCACGGGGTCGCGGGCACCGGCGAAGGTTGCGCGCATGTACTCCTCGGTCTGGAGCAAGCCGGGGATGAAGCCGAGCTGGTAGTTCCGGATCCAGGAGGCTTCGGCTTCCACACTCACGAAACCGCGATCGCTCAGCCCGAACGCGTGCCACCAGCCCTTTTCCTTGGCGTAGTCGAACATCCGCACGTACTCGCCGTAGTCCGAGCTGATGATGCCGTAGCGGTCGAGCAGCGCCAGAAAATCGTTGTAGCCCGGGATGAACCCCTGCTCGATCCGGCTCATCTTCGACGTCGAGAACCGCAGCGGGCGGCCCGCGTCCTCTTGGCTCAGCCCGGCCGCCTCGCGTAGCTTGCGCAGGGTGCGACCGAGCTGGCGTCGCCGGTAGTTCGGCTTGGTCGGCCGGTCCATGGTGGTCACCCCTCGCTGTCGATCAACCACGAATCGTAGGCCGGGTGTGCCGATGTGGGATTCCCGAGTGCGGGCCGTGTCGCGCTGACTTGCGTCGAGAACCTGCAGGTCATGGACAGGTACGGCTACCCCCACGAGCTCGAGTACCGGCGCGAGGCCGACGGCTCGCGGGTGCACGAATACACCGAACTCGTCGACGACATGGGGTTCGTCCTGGAGCACCGCAGCGAGCGGTACCAGGGCTGGACCGTCCGGTACGGGACCGCCTGCGCGCACGACTACCTGTCCCGCAAGCGCGCCCGGCCGGGGACGTTCGTCGTCAGCGTCTACCGGCTCTTCCCGGGGCGGCGGGACCACGTCGTCACCATCCGGGTGACTTGGCCGCCGAAAAAAGCGAAAGTTCACCCGTCGGAAAAGCCGCGCGCCGGACGACTATGAGGGTGTGACGGAACCTCGGGTACGACCGGACCCGGCCTTCGCGCTGCTCGGGCTCTACGAGACCGCGCTGCCGGAGGTCTACGGGTACCTGCTGTCCCGGTGCGGTGACCGCACGCTCGCCGAGGAACTGACGTCCGAGACGTTCCTCGGGGCGGTCGCCGCCTGTCGCAAGGAGTACGCACCTCCAGTGAGCACCGGGTGGCTGATCGGCGTCGCCCGGCACAAGCTCGCCGACCACTGGCGGCGCAAAGAACGTGAGGAACGCGGCCTGCGGCTGGTGCACGACAGCGAGCCGGACGTCGACGACCCGTGGGACGAGCGGCTCGACGCCCTGCGCGCGAGACAGGTGCTCGAATCCCTCGGGTCGCACCACCGCGCGGCCTTGACCCTGCGGTACGTCGACGGCCTCGGCGTACCCGAAGTCGCCGGCCACCTGGGGCGCAGTGTGCACGCCACGGAGGCGTTGCTCGTGCGGGCCCGTGCCGCGTTCCGGCGCGCCTACGAGGAGAAGGAGGGTCGCGATGCCTGAGCCTTTCGACGCGCTTCGCCGGCCCTCCGCGCGGGTCGAGCCCGACCCGGACTTCGCCGCCGAACTGCGCGACAACCTGCGTCGCGTCATCTTGAACGGAGCCGATATGACGACCACTACCGAGGCACCGGCCACCAACGCCGAACTGCGCTCGCTGACGCCGTACCTCGCGGTGTCCGACGCGCGGGCCGCGCTCGACTTCTACGTCGAGGTGTTCGACGCGGTGCGCCGGGGCGAGCCGATCCTGATGGACGACGGCCGCATCGGGCACGCCGAACTGGCCATCGGCGACGCGGTGCTGATGCTCGCCGAGGAGTACCCGGAGATCGGGCACGTCGCCCCGCGGGAAGGCGGCGCGTCGGTCCGGGTGGAGGTGCCGGACGCGGACGTTTCGGTGAACCGCGCCCTGGAGCTGGGCGCGACGCTGATCCGCGCGGTGAGCGATTCGCCGTACGGGCGAGGCGGCTCGTTCCGCGACCCGTTCGGCCAGCGCTGGCTGGTCTCGCAGGCGGCACCGACGCCTGCCTCTGCCTCTGCCTCGCCGAAGCAGGGCGAGGCCATGTACTTCACGTTCCAGGTCCCGGACGACGCGCCGGCGAAGACGTTCTACGGCGCGGTCCTGGGCTGGGAGTTCACGCCGGGCTCGCAGGAGACGGCGTGGAACATCCAGGGCCACGGCCTGCAGGGCGGCCTCTGGGGCGGCCCGGGCCGTCAGGTCGGCTGGAAGCTGATGTACGCGGTCGACGATTTGTCCGCGGCGCTCGCGCGGGTGCGGGAGCAGGGTGGCCAGGCGGGCGAGGTGGAGAACCACCCGTACGGGCTGACGGCCGACTGCACGGACAACCAGGGCATCGAGTTCTACCTCTGGCAGCAGCCGGCGCAGTGAGCAATCCCATCCGCCGGGCCATGCGTTCGGGCGCACACTCGAAGCATGGCCGGGCAATGGGTGCCGCGTGACCACGACGAGCTGACTGCCGGATGGCGGTTGTGGCTCGAGCTCGGCTCTTCGGCTTGGCCGCGGCCGGGGTGGAACGGCACCCCCGCCGAGGCGGTGCGGGGATTGCGGGAGCTGATGGGCATGTGCGAGGAAATCCTCGCCGGCTACCTCGCCGCGGGTGGATCGCAGGGTGCCGAGGTCGCCGCGTTGCTGCGGTCGATGTACCTCGCCGCGAGCTGGACCTGGAAGCTGTGGAAGGACGACCTCCTGCCGCTCGACGACGAACGGGCCGAGCTGCTGCACCGGGATATCGCCGGGTTCGCCGACCACGCCCAGGGCGTGCGGACCCTGCTCGCCGAGGGTGGGGGTTGGGCCTCGCTCGCGCTCTAACGGCCGGCTGCGTAGCCCTGCATTCCTCGGGCGTTCGCCGCTGCTCGGAGGAGGCCTTCCGAGCGGGACACCGCCGACAACCGGCCCAGGGCCCAGTCGCCCGCGTCGATCAGCGAGTGGCCGCGCTCGCGCAGGGCGTCCAATGTGGACTCACCCAGCCGCGACTCCACCACCAGCTCGCGCGGGTTCCACGAGCGCGGATAAAAGGAACTCGGGAAGGCCGTCGTGTGCCAGGCCGGCGCGTCGATCGACTCCTGCAGGTTCAGGCCGCCGTACACGTGGGCCAGCCAGAAGCACAGCTGCCACTGGTCCTGCTGGTCGCCGCCCGGGGTGCCGAACGCCAGCGTCGGGACCCCGACACGCAGGGCCAGCGACGGCGACAGCGTGATCCGGGGGCGCTTGCGCGGCGCCAGGGAGTTCGGCAGCCCCTCCTCCAGCCAGAACATCTGGCCGCGCGAATCCAGGCAGAAGCCCAGCGACGGGATCGTCGGGCTCGACTGCAGCCAGCCACCCGACGGCGTCAGCGACACCAGGTTGCCCGCCGCGTCGACGACGTCCAGGTGGACCGTGTCGCCGCGCGTCTGGCCTTGGGGACCCACCGTCGGCTCGCCCGTCGCGCCGCCCGCCGACTGGACTCCCTGCAGCGAGTCCAGGATCGCCGGGAGACGCGCCGGGCCGCGGGCGTCGCCTGGCCGGAGCGAAGGAGACGCCGTGTCGTCGATCAGCGCGCGGCGGGAGTCCGTGTAGGACGCCGAGAGCAGCACGTCCAGCGGCACGTCCGTGTCGCCGTACCAGGCCTCGCGGTCCGCGAAGGCCAGCTTCGCCGCTTCGGTCGCCAGGTGCACCGTGCGCTCCGACGGGATTCCGTCCACATAGGACAGCTCGTCGCGGAAGCCGTGCAGCAGCAGCGCCTGCTGCAGCAGCGCCGGGCCCTGCGTCCAGCCACCCATCTTGACCAGGCGCCAGTCGTCGACGTCGACGAACGCCGGTTCCTCGTACGTCGCCGACCACGACGCCAGGTCGTCTCCGGTCAGCAGGCCCGCGTGGTCGCGGCCCGAGTCGTCGCGGAACGCCTGACGGCTGAACTTCTCGATCTCTTCGGCGACGAACCCCTGTGACCAGGCACGACGTCCGGCGTCGAGCTGCGCTTCACGCCCCGAGACGGACTCCGCTTCGCGCAGGAGCCGCTCCCACGTGTCCGCCAGGACCGGGTTGCGGTGCAGGCCCGAAGCCGGCTTGCCGTCCGGCATCCACAGGGCCGCCGACGTCGGCCAGTGCTCGGTGAACAACCCGGACACCGCGCTGATCGTGTCGCTGACCCGCGACACCAGCGGGACGCCGTTGCGCGCGTAGCCGATCGCGTACGACAGCACCGCGCGCAGCGGCTTCGTCCCGTAGTCGCGCAGCAGCAGGAGCCACGCGTCCCACGCGCCGGGGACGGTCGCCGGGAGCAGGCCGCTGCCCGGGATCAGCTCGAGCCCCAGCGACGCGAAGTGCGCGACGGTGGCCCCCGCGGGCGACGGGCCTTGGCCGGCCAGCGCCCGCGGGGTCGGGTCGTCCGCCGTCACGAAGAGGCCGGGCACCTGGCCCGCCGGCCCGCACAGGTGCGGCTCGGCGACCTGCAGGACGAACCCGGCGGCGACCGCCGCGTCGAACGCGTTGCCGCCGTCCTCCAGCACCGCCATCCCGGTGGCCGAGGCCAGCCAGTGCGTCGATGCCACCATCCCGAAGGTGCCGGCGAGCTCCGGCCTCGTCGTGAACATGCCCCCGATAGTACGCAAAGCTAACGAATTTACCAGCGTGCCGGACGCCGCCGGTCCGGCTCGTACGGCTGCGTGATGATCTCCATCCCGTTGCCGCCGGGATCGAGGAAGTAGACGCCACGGCCGCCGTGGTTGTGGTTGATTTCGCCGACCTGCTGCATCCGCGGGTCGGCGAAATAGGTCACGCCCGATTCGACGAGCCGCGCGAAGACGGCGTCGAAGTCGTCTTCGGGGACCAGGAAGCAGTAGTGCTGCAGGCGAAGGTCCGCTTCGGGGACGCTCGCGAAGTCCAGCCGGACGCCGTTGCGCGTCTCGACGGGGATGAACGGACCCCACTCTTCCCCGACTTCGAGGCCGAGCAGGGTCGCCAGGAATTCGGCGGATTCCCGGTTGTTCCGGGACGGGACGATCAGATGGTTGAGTTCGACGGATACGGATACTGGCACGATTTCGGATCGTAGCCAGCGCTACCCGGTCAAGACACCTTGATTTTCGCCGCCGCCCGTGGCCGCCCGACGCCCTGCCAGGACAGGCCCGCGTCGACGATCACCCGCGGGTCGAGCAGGTTCCGCGTGTCGACGACGTCGATGCCCTCCATCAGCTCGGCCATCGCGGCCCAGTCGAGGTGCTTGAACTCGGCCCACTCGGTCAGCACGACGACGGCGTCCGCGTCCTTCGCGACCTGGTAGGCGTCGTCGACGACGGTCATCCCGGCGATCTCGCCGTCGACGGCCGGGTCGTAGGCGACCAGGTCGGCGCCCAGCGCGCACAGCACCGAGGCCACGGCGAGGGCGGGCGAGTCGCGCAGGTCGTTCGTGCCCGCCTTGAACGCCAGGCCCAGCACGCCGATCCGCGCGCCGGCCAGCGTGCCGCCGACCGCGCCGGCGATCTTCGCGACGATCCGGTCGCGCTGGGCGATGTTCTCGTCGATCGCTGACGTCAGCATCTTGAAGTCGTAGTTGACCGACTCGGCCACCTTGACCAGCGCGCTCGTGTCCTTCGGCAGGCACGAACCGCCCCAGCCGGGGCCGGGCTTGAGGAACGTCCGGCCGATCCGGCGGTCGTAGCCCATGCCCTCGGTGACGAGGTTGATGTCCGCGCCGAGCCGTTCGCACAGCTCGGCGATCGAGTTGACGTAGGAGAGCTTCAGCGCGAGGTAGCAGTTCGCGGCGTACTTGACCAGTTCGGCGCTGGCCGCGTCGGCGACGACGACCGGCGCGTCGAGCTCGGCGTACAGCTCGCCGACCCAGTGCGCGGCCGCGCGGTCGTCCGAGCCGACGACGATCCGGTCCGGGCCCAGGAAGTCGGCGACCGCGGTGCCCTCGCGGAGGAACTCGGGGTTCGACACCACCGGCACGTCGGTCCGGCCGAGCATCGCCTGGATCCGCTTCGACGTGCCGACCGGCACGGTCGACTTGGTGACCAGGGCGCACCCGGCGGGCAGGACGTCCCCGATCTCGGCGGCCACGGCTTCGACCGCGCGCAGGTCCGCCGAGCCACCCGCACCCATCGGCGTCGGGACGCAGAGGAACACCGCCTGGGCGTCGCGGACCGCGTCCCGGGCGCCGACGACGAACTGGAGACGGCCGGCCGCGAGCCCGCGGGTGACCAGGTCGGCCAGCCCCGGCTCGAGGATGTCCACGCGCCCGGCGGCGAGGCGCGACACCTTCGCGCGGTCGACGTCCACGCAGGTGACGGAATGCCCGAGACTGGCCAGGCAGGCCCCCGTGGTCAAGCCGACGTAACCGGTCCCTACCACCACGATCCGAGCTGGCGTCATGGTGCTGAAGGTGACAGCCGGAGTTGACCACGACGCTAACGGAACCGGTCGTACCCGGGAGCGGTGAGCGAAGACACGAACCCCGCGTGCGAACGAGCGTTAACCTGAGTCGGCGAATCGGACCACGAAGGGAACGGCACAGATGCAGATCACCGACACCGCGGCGCTCGTCACCGGGGGCGCGTCCGGCCTCGGCGGGGCGACGGCGAAGGCCCTCGCGGCCAAGGGCGCGCGGGTGTTCGCGCTCGACCTGGCGCCGTCCATCGAGAAGGCCGAGCAGGTCGACGGCATCACCTACGTCGAGGCTGACGTCACCGACGTCGAGCAGGTCGAGGCCGCCGTCGCGACCGCGTCCGGCTCCGGGGTGCCGCTGCGGACCGTGGTGAACTGCGCCGGCATCGGGCCGTCCGCGCGGATCCTGTCCAAGAAGGGCCGCCACGACCTCGCGCTGTACGCGAAGGTCATCCAGATCAACCTGGTCGGGACGTTCAACGTGCTGACCGTCGCGGCCGAAGCGATCGCGAAGACCGAGCCGCTCGAGGACGACGCCCGGGGCGTCATCATCAACACCGCGTCCATCGCCGCGTTCGACGGCCAGATCGGGCAGGTCGCCTACTCGTCGTCCAAGGGCGGCGTCGTCGGCATGACGCTCCCCGCGGCCCGCGACCTGGCCTCGCACGGCATCCGCGTGCTGACCATCGCGCCGGGCATCGTCGACACCCCGATGCTGGCCACGGTCAGCGAGGAGTTCCGCGCGACGCTCGCCGCCGGCATCCCGTTCCCGAAGCGCCTCGCGCGGCCGGACGAGTACGCGCAGCTCGCGCTGTCGCTCATCGACCACGACTACCTGAACGGCGAGGTCGTCCGCATGGACGGTTCGCTCCGGATGGCCCCGCGCTGACGCCGGAGGGCGGCACTTCCCCCAGGAAAGTGCCGCCCCGTCGGGTCAGCGGGTCAGGCGGACCTCCAGGCCGATGCCGTCGGTCGTCACCGAGCAGCCGCCGAAAGCGCTTTCGGCGGCCAACGCCTCGAACTGCTCCCGGGTGAACGCCCTGCGCCGCAGCCACCCCAGCGCCTGCCGAGTGGTGAACCCGGCGACCGCGCCGACGTTCATCCCGGCGACCTCGCGCCCGATGTCCGCGGCGGTGGCCTCGTGGTTCAGGTCGTGGATCACGGCGAACCCGCCCGGGCGCAGCACCCGGTGCATCTCGTTCAGCGCCGCGACCGGCTGCCGGAAGTTCTTGAACGCGGCCTGGCAGACGAGGAAGTCGAACGACTCCGCGTCGAAGGGCGCGTGCGTGATGTCGCCCTGCCGGAAGTCGACCTCCAGGCCCGCGCCGTTTTCCCGGGCGATCTCGACCATCGTGTGGCTGATGTCCAGCCCGATGACGCGGAAGCCGCGCTTCGCCAGCTCGACGGCGAAGAAGCCGGGCCCGGGAGCGACCTCCAGGACCTCGGCACCGTCCGGCCACCCCGCCGTGAGCTCGGCCGCTTGGCGCCGGTACTGCGCGAGCTGGGCCTCCGTGCCGCGGTTCTTGGCGTACCAGCGGGCCTGGAAGCCCTCCATCTCGGGAACCTTGTGCTTGCGGGTGGTCTCCATGAGTCTCTCCTCTTCGGGTGAACCGAACCGGAGAGCCGCCCGGTTATCCTCGTGGTGCCACCTCGGGGCCGGGCGTGCTCGGTTCGGGGTCGAGGACCCCGGGCGGTGTGCCAGCACCTCCCGGGGTCCGTGCTATTTCTCCACGAACTCCCCCAGGTCGTCGGGGAATTCGCCAGTCTCGTACCAGCGGCGCCAGGGTTCAACGCCCGGCAGGGTGCCGCTGGTCAGTTCTTCGAGGAAGCCGCGGACCCAGCGCGCCTCCGCCTCCGTCATCGCGAGGTCGTATTCGACCTCGACGAGGAAGACCCGTGGCAGCACCGCGCGCAGCTGCTCGAGGCTCGCGCGCTGCCCCGCGGCGCGTTCTTCGAGGTCCTGGGCTCGTTGCCGCAGCAGGCTCACCGTCTGGTCCGGGCCGAGCACGCCCATCAGCGACAGTCCGGCCTTGAAGCGCGGCGGCTCACGGTCGAGCGTGCCGACGAGCTCGCCGACCCAGTCCTCCATCTCCGCGTGCCCGGCAGGCGTGATCCGGTAGACGGTCCGCTCGGGCCGTCCGCCGTCACGCACGCTTTCGACCGCCTCCAGGAACCCGTGCTTCTCGAGGTTCGCGACGACCGTGTAGAGCGAACCCCACTTGATCGGCAGATCCGCGTCCTTGCCGCGCTGCTTGAGCACCGCGGCCATCTCGTACGGGTGCATGGGCCGCTCGACCACGGCGGACAGCACGGCCAGACCCAGCAGGTTGCCGACCTTCCGCCGCTTCATCCCGAACTCCTCGTTCACGAGTACTCGCAGACGAGTATACGCAAGACGTGCCAGCAGGCAAGTGTCTTAGTTGATGAACTACTCAGAGATCGAACATGTACGGCACTTCGGCCTGCGCCCGGGCGTCGATCCACTCGCGCAGCGCGTGGGTCGCCAGGACGTCGTCCTCGTTGTAGCGCAGCAGCCGCTCGCGCTGCGTTGCGTCCGGGGTCTCGCCGTCCATGCCGACCGCGTCGCGGTACCAGCGCATCGATGCCTCGCCGCCCGCCTCCGGGTCGCGCCACGAGAAGCCCGCCACCGGGGCGATCACCTTCAAGCCCTTGCCCTGGGAGCACAGGAACTGGTCGGTGACGCTGCGGAAGAGGTCGACCCACTCATCCGAGTCCACAAAGGACTGGATTTCCTTCTTCGTGGGAATGCCCGGGTGGTCGCCGAAGCGCTCGACCGAGCCGAAGAGCCAGCGGTTCTCGGCCAGCGCGTTGTAGCAGTACGCGCGGAAGGTCAGGCCGGCCGCTTCGGTGCGCTCGCGGACGTCGGTGAGCCACGCCCAGAACTCGGCGAAGGACCGAGCCTCGTCGTCGGTCGGCAGCGGATCCCACGTCGCGAAAGCGCGGTAGCCCGGCGCGACACCGATGTCGGCGCCCGTGAGCAGGCAGCCCCAGAGGTACGCGCCGGCGTCGCCGAAGCTCTCCATGTCGACGTCGACCTCGACGTCGGCGCGCGGGACCTCGACGCGGTCGACGCGGCGCACCAGCGTCAGGTCGGCCAGCCAGGCGCGGGCGAGGACTACCGCGTCCGGGAACGTCACGCCCGTCCAGTTCACCGCCGGCGGCTCGCCCGTCGGATCGAGCGCGGCCAGCTTGTCCACAGTGGACACGCCGGCGCGGCGCAGCTCCACCGCGTCCTCGCCGCGGACGACGAGGCTGACGTCGCGGGTCTCGGTGAGCACCACCTCGCACGTCGGCCACCACGGGCAGCGGCGGCACTCCAGCACGCGCGACGGCTCGGCCAGCGGCTCCTCGCCGTTCGCGGCCGCCGTCGCGATGGCGAGCCGGTCGGCGAACCGGACCTGGTACTCGGTGAGCGCGCTGCGCCCGCCCGGCCAGGTGCCCGCGGTGAGGTCGTGCCAGACGACGACGTCGGCGTCGAGGCCGATGACGCCGCCGAGGGCGAGGCTCTCGTCGGCCTGGCCGAGCGTCTGCAGCATGCGGCGGGTGTGCACGAGCCGGAGCTGGTCGCGCGGCTGCGACCGGACCTTGCGGCCGTCGTCGGCCTTGCGGTGCGCCGGGTCGAGGTCGGTCAGCTCCGTGACGATGGCTCCGGCACCGCGGTCGGAGATCCGGTGGCGCACGACGAGCACCGGGACGTACCCGCGGCCGGTGCGCACGAGCAGGTCGACGCCGCCGCGCCGGTGCCCGGCCGCGTCGACCGGGAACAGCGCACCCCAGACGTACTGCGCTTCAGCGGCGAAGGCCTGCTCGGTCAGCTCGACGCGTTCGTGGGCGGGCAGGTCGCGGTCGATCTTCACCCAGTGGCCGGGATTGGCCGCCATCAGCCTGCTGACGATGTCCTCGCGGTGGGCGGTGGCGTCGGCGATCCGCTGCTGCGCCGTGGGGTCCGGCGGGGAAAGCGGTACCTCGCGCATCGTCGGGTCGTGCTCCAGGTGCACGCGACGACGGCAGCGGCTGACCGCGCCCGCGTCGAGTACCACCTCACCCTGCATGGAGATCACTCTAGATTCCCACCGCCGAGCCGACATGCCCGCCACCCTGGCTACCAGTAAGTTCGACGTCGACACGTCGCAGGAGGTGCCATGGCGCGCAAGGCCAAGGTCGAGGGTGAAGCCAGGTTCACCCCCAAGAAGGCGAAGAACGCGATCGCGGTGGCGAAGGTGCTCGGGCCGGCGGTGATCCCGGTGGTCGCGCCGTTCGCGGTGCGCGCGGCGGGCGCCGCGCGGGACGCGTACGACCGCTACCAGGCGCGCAAGCTGGGGGTCTCGGTCGACCGGCTGGGCGAGTACACCGGCCGCGGCGCGGCTCTGCACGCCCGGATCGCGGGGCTCGCCGACGGCTGCCGCGACCTGCAGAAGTCGGAGAAGGCGTCGAAGGCGGACCAGGAGTTCGTGACGGACTCGCTGAGCACGCTGGAGCAGCTGTCGGCGTCGGTGCGCGCGGCGGAGCGGATGCCGGCGGCGCGGCGCAAGGCCGTGCACCGCGCGGTGGCCGGCGAACTGGAGCGGCTGGAAGGCCAGCTGCTGCACCGGCTCGGGATCTGACGGCACCGGCCGGCACCGCGAGACTGTCGGTGCCGGCCGGTAGCGTAGAAAACGGGGGGCGCCCCCGCGGGCTACTTCACGAAGCCCTTCTTGACCATCCAGTCGTGGGCGACCTTGCCCGCGTCCTGGCCGTCGACGTCGACCTGCTTGCACAGCTCGACCATCTGCTGGTTGTCGAGCGCCGCGGCGATCTTCTCCAGCGGCCCGCGGACGTCCGGGTGCTGCTTCAGCCACTCCGTGCGCAGCGTCGGGGCCGCGTTGTACTGCGGGAACGCCTTCTTGTCGTCCTCGAGCACCCGCAGGTTCAGCCCGGAGATCCGGCCGTCGGTGGTGAACACCTCGCCGACCGGGCAGGTGCCGCCGGCCACCGCCGAGTAGATCGTGCCGATGCCGAAGTTCTCGATCTTCGGGTTCTGGAAGCCGTAGGCCTTCACCGCGGCCGGGAAGCCGTCCTGCCGGCTGGTGAACTCCGTCTCCAGGCAGAACACGTTCTGGTCCGGCTTCTGCTTGAGGAACGCCGCGAGGTCCGACGTCGTCTTCAGGTTGTTCTTCGCGCCGTACTCCTCGGTCACGGCGAACGCGTACTGGTCGTTCAGCGGCGAGTAGTTCAGCCACGTGACGCCGAACTTCTCCTCGTCCGCCTTGGCCGTCGCCTCGTACTGGGCCTTCTCGCCGCCGGGTACTGGGAGCTCGTTGCCCTGGTAGTTGATCCAGCCCGTGCCCGTGTACTCCCACGTGACGTCGGTCTGGCCGGACAGCAGCGCCTGCCGCGACGAGTTGGACCCCTTGATGTCCGACAGGTCGACGACGTCCGCGCCCGCCGCGGACAGCGCCATCTCGGACATGTAGGCCAGGATGATGTTCTCGGTGAAGTCCTTCGACCCCACCGTGATCTTCAGGCCCTGCAGCGACGGGATCGGCTGGATCGTGCCCGGCTGGATGTCGTAGGGCACCGCCTGGTTGACCGTCAGGCCGCACGCCGAGAGCGTCGCGCCCAGCACGGCCACCCCGAAAGCGGCAGTCAGTCGCCGGAGTTTCATCGCAGCCCCTTCGGTCCGAAGTACTGTTCGGCGACCGCGCCCAGCCAGTCCACCAGCAGCGCCAGCGCGACGGCCAGCACCGAGCCGGTCACCAGCACCGAGGTCAGGTTCAGCTTGTAGCCGGTGTCGATCAGCAGCCCGAACCCGCCGGCGTTGACGAACATGCCGAACGTCGCCGTGCCGACCGCCAGGACGAGCGACGTGCGCAGGCCGGCCAGGATCAGCGGGACGGCGAGCGGCAGCTCGACCCGCCACAGCACCGCGGACGCCGACATCCCGATGCCGCGGCCCGCGTCGATCAGGGCCGGGTCGACCTGCTGGATACCGACCATCGTGTTCCGCAGCACCGGCAGCAGCGAGTAGAAGGCCAGCGGCAGCGCCGCCACCCACAGCCCGCCGACCGCGCCGGTGACGATGAACCACAGCACCAGCACGCCGAGCGCGGGCGCGGCCTGGCCGATGTTGGCGATCGCCAGGAAGACCGGCGCGAGGAAGCGCGCCCACGGCCGCGTCACGATCACGCCGAGCGGCACGGCGACCAGCACGACGATCGCCGTCACCACGAGCGTCATCAGCACGTGGTCCCACAGCGCGGTCAGCAGCGACGACGCGTTGAGCGTCTCCTTCTCCGTCGCGTTCAGCCCGCTGGAGAACACCCAGATCAGCGTCACCGCGACGATCACCAGCACCACGATGGGCTGGGCGAACAGCCGGACGCGTTCCGCGCGCTTGGAGCCGGACTCGGTGCTGAAACCGGTATCGACGGCAGCCGTCATGCGGACACCTCTTCGCCGTTCGTGTGCTCCTCGCGCAGCTGCTGGATGGTCGCGATCACGGTGTCCAGCTGGATGGTGCCCGCGTACTCGCCGCGCGCGCCGGTCACCGGCACCGAGCCGCCTTCGGCGAGCATCGCCTCGAGCGCGTCCTGCAGCGTCGACTGCAGGCTGACGATGTCCCGCAGCGGCTTGCCGGCGGTGGCCAGCGACGCCCCGGGCGTCAGGTCGCGGACGTGCACCCAGCGCGTCGGGCGGCGGCGCGCGTCCAGGACCAGCGCGAAGTGCTTGCGCTGGTCTTCGAGCTTCTTGCGGATCTCGGCCGGGTCGTCGTCGACCGTCGCGGTCAGCGCGTCCTGCGCCAGCTCGACGTCCCGGACCCGCAGCAGCGTCAGCTGCTTCAGCGACGCGCCCGCGCCGACGAAGCCGGCGACCGTGTCGTTGGCCGGGTTGGCCAGGATCGCCTCGGGCGTGTCGTACTGCATGATCGACGACTGGTTGCCGAGCACCGCGATCTTGTCGCCGAGCTTCACGGCCTCGTCGAAGTCGTGCGTGACGAACACGATCGTCTTCTTCAGCTCGCCCTGCAGGCGCAGCAGCTCGTCCTGCAGGTTGCCGCGGGTGATCGGGTCGACCGCGCCGAACGGCTCGTCCATCAGCAACACCGGCGGGTCCGCGGCGAGCGCCCGCGCGACGCCGACGCGCTGCTGCTGCCCGCCGGAGAGCTGGCGCGGGAAGCGGTCGCGGAAGTCGGCCGGGTCGAGCCCGACCAGGTCCATCATCTCTTCGACCCGGTCGTTGACCTTCTTCTTGTCCCAGCCGAGCAGGCCGGGCACGACCGCGATGTTCTGCGCCACGGTGAAGTGCGGGAACAGCCCGGCCTGCTGGATGGCGTAGCCGGTCCGGCGGCGCAGGGTGTCGACGTCGAGCTTGAGCGCGTCCTCGCCGCCGATGGTGATCTTGCCGGAGGTCGGCTGGACCAGCCGGTTGATCATCCGCATGGTCGTGGTCTTGCCGCAGCCGGACGGGCCGACGAAGACGACGATCTTGCCCGCGGGCACGACCATCGAGAAGTCGTCGACGGCCGCTTCGCGGGTGCCGGGGTACCGCTTGGTCACGTGCTCCAGCTCGATCTCGACGCCGGAGACTTCCTCGTTCTCAGCCACGGACACCCCTAGAAATGGTGAAGCGCTTGATCAGGACGTAGACGCCGTCGAGCAGCAGGGCGAGGATGACGACCCCGACCGTGCCGGTGACGGCTTGGTTCAGGGAGTTCGTGCTCCCCGCGTTCGTGAGCCCGGAAAAAACCTCGGCGCCGAAGCCGGGGCCCTTCGCGTAGGCGGCGATCACCGCGATGCCCATCAGCATCTGCGTGGCCACGCGCATGCCGGTGAGGATCGCGGGCCACGCCAGCCGCAGCTCGACCCGGGTCAGCACGCCGAAGCGGCTCATCCCGATGCCGCGCGCGGCGTCGGTGATCGCCGGGTCGACGCCGTCGAGCCCGACGATCGTGTTCCGGACGATCGGCAGCAGGCCGTAGAGCACCAGCGCGATCACGGCCGTCGTCGGACCGAGCCCCGAAATCGGGATCAGCAGGCCCAGGAGGGCGAACGACGGGACCGTCAAGATCGTGCTCGCCAGCGCCGTGGCCACCGCCGAGCCGACCGGGCTGCGGTAGACCGCGACCCCGATCAGCACGCCGAGGACCGCGGCGAGGATCGTGCACTGCACCACCATGCTGGTGTGCAGGTAGGCCTCCAGCCAGAGCTTGCTCGCCCGGTCGGAGATGTAGTCGAAGAGGTTCATCCGTGTCCGCTCTCCCGCCCCTTGTGCAGGGTCTTCACCCGAACGGGCTAGTTCCTGACCGACGGCTCAGTACCCAGCTCCTGGCCGGTCCAAACCCCCGTTTCGGCCCACCGGTTCCGCCCACCTTGGCCTTGACGGGCGTGATCGGCAACAAATGACCTGAACCACGGCGTGGCGTGGTCCGTGAACTCGGTGTGTGCTCACTTCACGGGATCACACGCTCACCCGGGGAAAGGTCCCTTAGGCTGCTCCTCATGAGCGTTCCGGCACGGCGTCCCGCCGTGCTCGGTGCTACCCGGGGTGCATTGCTCGCCGTGTCCGCCGCGGCGCTGTCCGTGACCGCGCACCGGCTCGCCGACGGCGGCCTGCCCGACCCGGCGATGACCGTGCTGCTCAGCGGCCTCTTCGGCTGGACTGCGACCGCGCTGGCCCGCAAGGCGCGCGGCCCGGTCGCCACGATCACGCTGCTCGGCGCCGCCCAGCTCGTGATGCACCTGCTGCTCACCACGCTCACCGGCCACCACGACATGTACGCGATGCCCGGCAGCTCCGGGCTCGGCATGGTGGCCGCGCACTCGGTCGCCACCCTCGTCACCGCGCTCCTGCTCGCCCGCGCGGACGCGACGCTGCTGACGGTCCTGGCCGTGCTGCGCGCGATCCTGCCGCGTCTGCTGACCCCGCTGCCGGTGCCGGCCGCGGCCCCCGCCCTCGTCCCCGCCCGCACCGCGGCGCCGGGGCACCTCGTCGGCGTCGACCTGCGCCGGATCCGCGGGCGGCGCGGCCCGCCCGTCCACTCCTGAAACCCAGCTCATCCCCCTTACAGCGGACCCCGAGTCCGCTGCCTTTCCTTGAGTTCATCAGGAGTGAACCCATGTCCCAGCACGTCTTCAAGCGCGCCGGTTTCCTCGCCGCCACGGTCGGTGTCGCCGGTCTCCTCGGCGCGGGCGTCGCCTCCGCGCACGTCACCGCCAACGTCTACGGCTCGCAGCCGACGAAGGGCGGCTACGCCGCGATCGTGTTCCGCGTGCCGAGCGAAGAGCCGACCACGATGACCACCAAGGTCGCCGTCGACTTCAAGGCCGACTACGGCATCGGCAGCGTGCGGACCAAGCCGCTGCCCGGCTGGACCGCCGAGGTGACCAAGTCCAAGCTGCCCACCCCGGTCACCAAGGACGACGGCACGAAGATCACCGAAGCCGTCACGGCGGTGACCTGGACCGCGCAGCCGGGCAACGAGCTGAAGGCCACCGACTACCAGGAGTTCTCGGTGAGCTTCGGCCCGCTGCCGACCAACGTGGACGAGGTCGAGTTCCCGGCGCACCAGACCTACAGCGACGGCAAGGTCGTCGACTGGAACCAGCCGACCCCGGCCGGTGGCCAGGAGCCGGAGCACCCGGCACCGACCGTCAAGCTGGCCGCCAAGGTCGCGGGCGACGGTGACGGCGACCAGGCCGCGATGGGCGCGAACACGGCGTCCACCACCGGGGAGCACACTGAAGCCGCGGCGGCGACGTCGGACAGCACGGCCCGCTGGCTCGGCGGGGCCGGCCTGCTCGTGGGCGCCATCGGCCTCGGCGTCGGGGCCGGCGCGACCATCCGGGCCCGCAAGGCCACGGCCAAGTCGGGAGGCAACAGCTAAATGCGCGGTGTGCTCGTCGCGCTGGCGTTGACGGTGGTGGCCGTGCTCGGCACGGCCACCCCGGCGCTGGCGCACAACGTGCTGATCTCCTCGGACCCGGCGAACGGCTCGTCCGTCCCCGCCGGCCCGCAGAAGATCAGCCTGACGTTCGACCAGTACGTGCAGGGCGCGGACGTCAACCAGATCGCGGTGACCGGACCCGGCGGCGGCCAGTGGGCCGAGGGCCCGATCAGCGTGGTGAACAACGTCATCAGCGCGCCACTGCGGCCGCTCGGCCCGGCGGGCAAGTACACCGTCGGCTACCGGGTGCTGTCCGCGGACGGCCACCCGGTGACCGGTGAGCTCTCCTTCACCCTGACCGCGGCGGGCACCGGCACGCCGGCGACCGTCGACGCGGCGAAGTCGCCGGGCAGCTCGTCGCAGGCGGCACCGCAGTCCGGCTCGACCGGGGTGCCGATCTGGGTCTGGATCGCCGGCGCCGTCGTGCTGCTGGCGATCGGGCTGACCGTGGCCCTGCGCTCGGGCCGGTCGGTGGAAGAGAAGAACTGATGACCCAGGCCGAGACCACCGCGAAACCCCGCTATTCGACGCTGCTCTGCGTCGTGACGGCGGGCTTGCTCGGCGCCCTGATCGGCGTCGCGCTCATGTCCACCACCCCGGTCCCCGGTGTCGTGGAGCCGAGCGCGGTGGTCTCGGCCGGCATCCCGGTCGTGCGGGTCCTGCTCGACCTCGCCGCGGTCACGACCATCGGCCTCGCGCTGCTGTCGGTGCTCGTCGGCTACGACCGGCCGAAGCTGACCGAGCCGATCCTGCGGCTGGCCCGCCCGGCCGGCGTCGCGGCCGCGCTGGTCTGGGCGACGGCCGCGGTCGTCGCGCTGATCCTGCAGACCGCGGAGTACAAGCCCGGCTCGTCGACGCTCACCGCCGGGGACATCGGCAAGTACATCGCCGACGTCGGCGCGGGCAAGGCGCTCGTCATCGTCGCCGTGCTCGCGCTCGGGCACGCCGGGATCGGCGCGCTGGCGCTGCGCTTCGGCGAGAAGGTGCCCGCCGAGGTCCGCGTCGGGCTCGGCCTGTTCGCGCTGCTGCCGCTGCCGGTCACCGGGCACGCGTCGAACTGGAACTACCACGACTACACGATGATCTCGATGGAGCTGCACGTCATGAGCGCGGTGGCCTGGACGGGCGGCCTCGGCGCGATGACCGTGCTCCTCGTCGCGAACCGGACGCTGCTGGCGCATGCGCTGCCCCGGTTCTCGAAGCTTGCGACGCTCTGCCTGATCCTCTCCGCGGCGACCGGGCTGTTCAACGGGCTCGTCGAGATCTCGCTCAACCCGACCATCGGCTTCTGGGCGGCGATCTTCACGACGCCGTACGGGCAGCTGTTCGTCCTGAAGTTCCTCTGCACCGGCGTCATCGCGCTGCTCGGCGCGTACACCCGCTTCCGGCTGATGCCGCAGATCGTCCGGCACAACCGGACGGCGCTCGCCGCGTGGGCGACACTCGAGCTGACCGTGATGGGTTTGGCGTTCGGTTTCGCGGTGGTGCTGACGCGGGCGCCGGTCGTCGCGTCCTGAAAGCCCTTCCCCGCAGGTAAAACCCGGTGTCAGGTCACGCCGCGTAGCTGCAACTTGCGCATTGGGATGACGAGTAGACCATTGGAGGCGACCGGTCGGGCCGAACTTTCTACCCAGAGCTGACCGCATTTCGCAAGCGACGAACGGTCATCTGCAGTCGGCGAATGCACGTGCAATCTGTGGCCCCGGTCACATGAAGTGACAGACGTGGCTCAGCGGTAACGCGTCCAGCGTGCGTCCGTCCGGCCGTTGCGGAGGTCGTCCAGACGGCGGAACAGCTCGGGCCGCACCTGCGGACGGCTGCGCAGGATCGGCAGCACGCTCGTCGTCAGCTTCAGCTCGCGGATCCCCCGGAGCACGGCGAACCCGGACCACGAAGTCACGTCGAAGCCGTACGCCGCGGCGAACGTCCGGTAGTGCACCGGCGGGTCACCGAACCGCTCGCGGCCGACCGCCAGCGGCGTCAGGTCCCACTCCGGCGGGCCGACGCACGAGGAATCGAAGTCGCAAAGCACCGGCCCGTCGGGGCCGGGGATGACGTTGCCGGGGTACGCGTCGCCGTGGACCAAGCCCCTGGGCAGCGGGAACTCCAGCTCGGCCAGCGCGGCTTCGAGCTCGGCGCAGCGGTCGAGCAGGAACGCGCGATCGGTGGCGCCGAGCTCCTCGGCGTCGGACACCCGGGCCCGCACCGCGGCGAACGGCGCCCACTCGGCGAGGCCGTCGGGCGCCGGCAGCGCGTGCACCTGGCACAGCAGCCGGGCCAGGTCGGCCGACGTCGCGGGCCGGCCGATGCTCGGCACCTGGTGCCACACGGTCACGAGGTGCCCGTCGACCGCCATCGGCTGCTCGACGGTGTCGAGCAGCCGGATCGCGGGGACGCCGTGGCGTTCGAAGTGCCGAGCCACCCGGACCACCGTGCCGACGCGGTGCCGCAGCTGGGTCGAGCCGACGATCCGGATCACGAACGGCGCCGTGACCAGCGCGTACACGGCGTTGTTGGTGAACCGCAGGAGCCGCGCGCCGGCCGGGTCGAGGCCCAGTTGCGCGCAGGTCGCGGCGAGCACGCCACGCAGCTTGCCGGAGGTGAACCGGCCGTCCAAGACGGTCTCGGCCCCTTCGGCGTCAGGCGGCGTAGAAAGCGTTGAGGCGGTCGGCGAGGTCACGCGCGTCGGCGTTGTTGCGGCGGCGCTCGGCCTCGTCCTGCAGGGGCCGCATGCGGTCCTTGACCCGCTCGGACTTGATGCCCTCGGCGCAGTCGATGGCCTTGCCGCCGACCTTCGCGCCGTGGTCGAGGTCGCCGTCGAGCAGGTGGTTGGTGGCCAGCGCGCTGAGCATGAAGGTCTTGGAGCGGGCCATTTCGTCGTCGTAGGACTCGACGGCCCTGGTCAGCGCCGGGATGGCGTACTTCGTGTGCTCGGCGTTCTGCTGCGCGAGGACCGTGTGGACGGTGCCGACCATGGCGTAGACGTCGGTCTCGGTGAAGAACTTCACCCAGGACTCGGCCTCGGCCAGGTTGGCGCGCTCGAACTCGTCCTTGCTCCGGCCGAGCAGCTTCACCGCCTGCTCTTCGTTGCCCATCATCGCGTAGGCCCAGGCCTCGTTCGCGCAGAGCACGGAGACGGCCAGCTCGGAACCGCTTTCCTGGGCGGCGATCTGGCCCAGCTGGAACAGCTTCAGCGCGTCGTTCGGGGCGTCCTGGTGCAGGTAGACGCGGCCCATCCGGTAGAGGACGTTGGCGACGAGCGGGTGGTTCTCGCCCTGCTTGGCCAGGTCCAGCGCGTTCGCGAAGTGGCCGCGGGCGGAGTCCATCAGGCCGGTGTCGAAGGACGTCCAGCCGGCCAGCGAGTGCAGGTCGGCGAGCGCCACGTACAGGCGGTTCTTGACGATGTCGGTGCCGTGCGCCTCGAGCATCTGCTGTCCCCAGGACAGCTGCGCCACGACGGCGTCGCGGCAGAACCCGCCGCCGTACTGGTAGTCCAGCGCGCGGAGCGCGCGCGTCGCGGCCTCCACCTGGCGCACGTCGGTCATGCCGATTCGCCCGGGCGCGGGCGTCCTCGCCGGCCCGGCCGACCAGGTGCCCGATTCCGGACCGAACACCGCCGCACCCATCGTGACCTGGGCGGCGTGCGCGAGGAACCTCCGTCGCTTCACGGACTCGTCCTCCTCAGCCTGCTGGCCGTCGGCGGAGCCGACGACGCGTATCGCCGTGGCCTCGTCGTAGGCGAGGCCCATGTATCCACGTGGGACACCCAGGCCGTCGGCGATCCGCGTGAGGACGTCGTAGGCCATGACCTGGCGACCCTTGAGGATCTCCGACACCTCGGACTGGGACTGGCCGGTCATCGCGGCGATCTGGCGCTGCGAGACACCGTGCTTGCGCAAGAGGCGGTAGACGGCGCTGATCTCGCGGGAGGCGAGAGCCGCTCTCATCTCCGGCTGCTCCCACGCGTCAGCGGGAACTGCGTGGCTCTGCCGGGCGTCGGCACTGCCACCGTTACTGGCGTCCATCGCGCCCCCTCCACTGTCCGGTCGGGCGTCTGTGAAACAGCGTAGGCAAACCTGCGGAACCGTGTGAACAGCCGAACTGGTGCCCTGATCGGTCCGGGCGAAGTCCGTTGACCGCTTACCGTGGAACCCGGTCCGGTCACCGCTATGACGCCATTTCGACCTTCTATCGCACCCGGTTTCACCTCACTGTAGTTGTCAGATCTCCGTCACCGCCCGGACACCGGCAGCGATCACGGAGAGCTACGAAAACCGCAGTGTTGTGACAAAGAGATGTTGCAGAAGGCATCTTCGGAGCCCGACGGATCCGAAGACGGACGACAGAGCGGAGAAGGGCGTGGAGTTCGTGGACTCGTTCGCAGGGGGACATGCCGGTACGGCGACCCGCGCCGTGCGGCCGGCGGTCTCTCCGATCTCCGCTGTCCGACCGGTCACCCCCGCCGCGGCGGTGGACCCCCGCACCGCGAGCGTCCGCCACTACGAAGGCGGTCAGCTGGTGTGGCGCGTGCAGTGCGGCGACCTCATCAGCCGCGAGCGCGCGGTGACGGTGTTCGTCGAGGACAACCAGGTGGTACTGGTCTCGCCCCCCGGTGAGACCGCGCGGTTGACGTCCGGCCAGCTCGGACAGCTGCGCGCCGCGCTCAACGAAGCCGCCAAGATGGCGGAAAGGTAACGGTGAGCTGACATGGATCAGGTACTCGGGCAGGTCCTCCGCAACGCGGTCTGGGAGCGCCTCGACATGCTGACCGACCTGGCGAACCGCGCCGACGCCCAGTCGCTCGTCTCGGTCGCGCGTTCCGAACTGCCCCGCTTGACGGAGGCGTGGCGCGCGATGCTGAAGATGCACGAGCCCGACGAGCGCGGCGACTGCCCCACCTGCTCGACCCGGTGGCACCGCTGCAAGGCGCCGTGCTCGGTCTGGCAGGTCGCGCACGAACACCTGGTGGCGGGCGGTCTGGCCCCGCAGCAGCAGGCTCCGGCGAGCCGGCTCCACGGGCGTCGCAAGAGCCCGGTGCCGACGCAGGACCGCGGTGTCCCGGCGCCGAGCGCGGCCGAGACCACCGGGCGCCACGCGCTGGTGAACCCGCGCCGAGCGGTCACCGCCTGATCCACCCGGGTCGTCGCCACCTCCCGCGATGACGACCCGAGGCCGATCCGGCACCCCGCGTTCCCGCTCTGACCCGATCCGCCCCTGATCCGGCGAGTGCGGCCGGCCGATCGCCCCATCGGACCCGCGCCGGCTCTCGCCCGGGCCGGGGACTGTTTCGCCCGCACCCCCGAGCAGCGCGAACCAGTCCTCGGCCGCACCACCCGGTCCCCACCGCGATTAATCGAAAAAAATACGCGTTAGGCCTAGCCCACGCCGTAATCCCCCGCTAGATTGATCATCGAGAGGCCTGGACCACTGGTTCGCCTCGACACGATCCGCCGCACTGTTGATCCGAAGCTGTGCGGCCCTCGAATTCCGCGGGCCGGTGCCGTTGCACTCCCCTCCCCCGACCGGCACCGGCCCGCGGTTCCACTTGAAGTTCTAACGGACCGCCTTCACCCGCAGCACGAGCACCGCGGCCAGCAGCGTCGCGACGGCCGAAGCCGCGAAGAGGCCGGGATACCCACCCAGGTAGGCCAGCACCAGCGGCGTCAGCAGCGGAGCGACCACCTGCGGCAGCGAGTTGGCGATGTTGATGACGCCCAGGTCCTTCGCGCGGTCCTGCGCCGTCGGGAGCACCTGCGTCAGCATCGCGAGCGCGACCGCCATGTACGCACCGAAGCCGACGCCCAGCAGCGGCGACGCGGCGAGGGCGACCGGCCAGCTCTGCCAGACGACCAGCAGCAAAGCGGCCAATGCCATCACACCGGAGGCCGCAAGGACGTACGGCTTACGCCGTCCGGACTTGTCGGAGAAGTGCCCGGCGAGCACGGCGCCGATGACGAGCGCGACGCCGTAGAGCCCCATCATGATGAGCAGGCCCGTGTCCGGGTCGGCGTAGTGCACCGCGTCCTTGAGGAAGAAGAGCAAGTAGAGCGTCCCGAACGCGTTGCCGAGGTTGATCATGAAGTGGCACGACCAGGCCCACGCGAAGTCCGGGTGCCGCCGCGGCGAGACCCAGAGGTTGCGCAGGACCTCGCCCACCTGGGACGACGGCCGGAACTCGACCGGCAGGCGCGCGTCCGGCGTCCGGAGGACGAAGAACGCGGCGCCGGCGACGACGATGACCGCGCAAACCGCGTAGGCCAGCGGGATCCCGGCGATGCCGAGCATCACGACGACCACGATCGCGCCGAGCACCGTGCCGAGCATCTGCGCGATCCCGACGAGCCCGCCGACCTGCGCGCGCTGCCCGACCGGGACGCGGTCGGCGATGGCGGACATCAGCGTGGCGAGCATGCCGTTGAGCCCCGCCTGCACCAGGCACCAGCCGACGATCAGGATCGCGACGTTCGGCGCGAACGCCAGCACCAGCAGTCCGACGGCCGCGACGGCGGCGCCGATCACCGTCCACGGGTGGCGGCGGCCGAAGCGCGAGCACGTCCGGTCGGACAGCAGCCCGACGGCCGGGTTGACGATCAGCGCGACGACCGCGCCGACGCCCATCACCAGGCCCAGGACGAACTCCTTGTTCGCCTGGTCGAGCAGTTCGGCCTGCTGGGGCAGCAGCACCTGGATCGGCGCGTAGATGCCCAGCCATAGCGCGATGTTCGCGAAGAACAGCAGGCTCATCCAGCCGGGCCGCACCCGCACCACGGGCTCGGCGAGGGCTTCCGGCACACCGGTCGCCTCGGTCGTCTCACTGCTCATCGCGCACCAGCTTCCGGTACCAGTGGAACGAGTCCTTCGGCGTGCGCCGGAGGGTTTCGTAATCGACGTGCACCAGGCCGAAGCGCGGCGCGTACCCCTTGGACCACTCGAAATTGTCCATCAGGGACCAGCAGAAGTAACCCCGGACATCGACACCGGCGTCCATCGCCTCGCGCACGGCGACGAGGTGGCTGTGCAGGAAGTCGATCCGCTCGGGGTCGTGCACGCCGCCGTCCTCGGCGACGACGTCGGCGAAGCTGCAGCCGTTTTCGGTGATCTGGATGGGCGGCAGCTTGTCGCGGTAGCGCCGGTGGAAGTCGAGCAGCAGCTCGCGCAGGGCGTGCGGGACGATCGGCGAGTCGTTCGTCGTCATCGGGTAGCCCTCGATCGGGCGGAGTTCGAAGGGCAGCGGGTTGCCCGGCCCGGGCTTCGCGACGCCTTGGGGCTCGTAGTAGTTGACGCCGTAGAAGTCGAGCGGCTGCGCGATGGTGGGCAGGTCGTCGGCGAACCCGGCGGGGAGGTGCGCGTGGAGCTGCTCGGGGTAGCTGCCGAGCAGCACGGGGTCGGCGAAGAGGCGGTTGAGCAGGGCGTCGAGCCATTCGGCGGCGTCGTGGTCACTTTCGTCAGCCGGCCAGATCGGCGAGTGGTTGTTGGCGGTGCCGACGCTCGTCGCGCCGGCCGCGCGGAGGGCTTGGACGGCGAGGCCGTGCGCGAGGTTCTGGTGGTGCGCGGTCGGGATGGCGTCGAGCAGGAGCGTCTGGCCCGGCGCGTACTCGCCGATGCCGTAGCCGAAGATGGACATGACCATGGGCTCGTTGAGCGGAATCCACAGTTTCACCCGGTCGGCGAAGCGCTCTCCGAGGATGTGGGCGTACTCGGCAAAGCGCTCAGCGGTCGTGCGGGAGAGCCAGCCGCCGTCGTCTTCGACCGCCTGCGGGGTGTCCCAGTGGTAGAGCGTGACGACGGGAGCGATGCCGGCCTCGCAGACGGCGTCGATGAGCTTGTCGTAGAAGCCGAGGCCGTCGGGGTTGGGCGCACCGGTGCCGGTGGGCTGGATCCGCGGCCAGGCGATGGACATCCGATAGGCGCCGACGCCGAGTTCCGCCATCAGCGCGATGTCTTCGGGGTAGCGGTGGTAGTGATCGGCGGCTACGTTCGCTTTTTCCCCGCGGGCGATCTTGCCCTCGGTCGCGGAGAATGTGTCCCAGATGGACGGTCCGCGCCCGCCTTCGCTGGTGGCGCCTTCGATCTGGAACGCCGAAGTGGAGACACCCCAGAGGAAATCGGGCGGGAAGATCGGGTTCTGCACCGGTGCTGACCCCTTCGTCAGGCCACCCGTACGGGTGAACATGAAAAGTTCTCATATACTAGGTCTTCACTCGTCCGTGGGGAAGCCCGTCGGCACGATAAAGTCCCAGATCAGACGAGGAGGAGTGCCGTGTCCGACATCCAGGCCGCGAAGGTGCCGGCAGAAGCCACCCCCTTGCGCCGTCAGCCGGTCCAGCAGCGCAGCGCGAAGCGAGTCGAGCAGATGCTCGACGCGAGCGCGGCGCTGATCGACGAACTCGGTTACGACGCACTGACGACAACCCTGATCGCCAAACGAGCGGGCGTGGCGGTCGGTTCGCTGTACCAGTTCTTCCCGGACAAGCGAGCGGTCGTGCAAGCGCTTACGGCCCGGAACCTCGAGCGGTTCGTAGGCGCGGTGAACGAGCGCCTGAAGCAGCTGGGGCCGGAGCACTGGTGGGACGTCGTGGACTCGATCCTCGACATCTACCTGGAGATGCACCGGTCAGTACCGGGCTTTTCGAAGGTCCACTTCGGCGACATCATCGACCGCCAGCTGCTGGACGAGACGCGCGACAACAACGCGGTGATCGTGGATTCGCTGACGGACCTGGTCGCCACCCAGGTGGACCGGCCGGTGGAGGACCTGAGGTTCGCGATCGGCATCGCCAACGAAGTGGCCGACGCGCTGCTGAAGCTGGCGTTCCGGAAGGAGCCTCGGGGGGACGAGAAGATCGTCGCCGAGGCGAAGTACGTGGTGAAGGGGTATTTGGCGGCGCGGTTCGGAGAGCGTTCGTAGCTGTCCACAGAAGTTGTCCACAGGTATGCACAGCTGTGGACAACCCGGGTGTTTTGGGCCGGGCTGTCGGTGGGCGCCGATAGACTGGATGTGGGGGTTCCCCCGGGGAGGGTGGGCTGCGTGTGGGCCTGGCCGGCGGGGGTCGGATGGGCATGGTCTTGGAGGCGGCGATTGACTGCCGGACCGCGAGACGGCGACCATGGCTTGTGGCGAACCTGGGGCTTAAGGACGGGGCCGCTGCAGACCGCGAGCCTTGACGAACGGAAGGTGGCCGCCGTGGAGGAATCTTCCGGCGCCGGCCGGGATCAGCCCGGGGAGATCCGGCCCGGCGACATCTACGAAGACTGCTCGTTCCACCCGGTGCTGTGCACGTACATCGACGACGGTGATGAGATCGGTGGCATCTCGCTGATCGACGCCACCTCGCCGCGGGCGTGCTCGCTCAGTGGCTGTGCGGTCATCAAGCTCTCCATCGACGACGTGATCGCCGCGCGAGCCGACTGGCCTGCCTACCTCGCTCGGCGCAAGGCGGAGTTCGACGCCTGAGTCAGCCGGCCTGCCTTGGATGCCCGCCGATGCGGTGCGGCGCGCCATGGTGCGGGACGAGGATCAAGTGGGGGCAGCGGTCACCGAGTTGGCGCAGGTGCTCGGCCTCCGGCCGTCGGCTGGGCGGCTGTCGAGCGGCGGCTCGGTGTCGGGCTTCCGGCGAAGGGCGAGTTCGTTCGCTAGCCGAAGTTCTGGTGCTCGCCTCGGTACGTCGGGACCGTTCGCTCCACCCGGTCGCCCATCACCAAGTGGTACTGCGTGAACCGCTCCGCCAGCTCCCCCGCCTTCGCGTGCCGCAACCACACCCGGTCGCCCAGCTGCAAGGTTCGCGCCGCTCGGCCTGTTACCGGCGTCTGGACTTCGCCCGCACCTTCGAAGCCCAGCAGCTTCAAGCCTGTCGGCAAGTACGGCTTCGGGACTCGCGAATCCCCCGCTGGACCCGAAGCGATGTAGCCGCCCGAAAACAGCGTGGCGATCTTGCGCGTCGGGCGGCGGACCACCGGTAGCGCGAACAACGCTGCCGGGCGGGGGCTGAACTTCGTGTAGCCGTCGAACAGCGTCGGGCCGATCAAGCCCGAGCCCGCCGCGATCTCCGTGACCACCGCGTCCGCGCCCGTTGACTCGATGCTTCCGGTGCCTCCGCCGTTGACGAACTCCAGCGGCGTCACCGCCTGGACCGCGCGGACCGCCTCGCCGCGGCGGCGGTTCAGCTCCGCCGCCGAACGACGCTGCATCCAGCCGATCACCAGCTGGTTCAGGCGCGCGCCCGCCGCGTCGCCGAGGCCCGCTATCTGGCCCTCGTACGCCATCACGCCCACCAGGCGGAAACCCGGGCGGGCCAAGACTTGCTGGGCGAACGTCGCGGCCTGCTTCGGTGTGAAGATCGGGGAACGCCGCGTGCCGACGTGGACTCCCGGCAGGGGGCGCCACGACGCGTCCAGCTCCAGGCAGACGCGGATCTCCGGGTGGCCGTGGCCGAGGGCCGCGTCGACCAGGTCCAGGTGCGCCGGCGAATCGACCATGATCGTGATCGCCGCGCGGGCTTTTTCGGATGCGGCCAGGCGGCGCAGGGCCTCGTGGTCGGCCGTCGGGTAGGCGACGACGATGTCATCCGTCGTGCCCAGCTCCGCGTGCCAGATCGCTTCCGCCAGCGAGTAGCACATCAGGCCTTCGAAGCCCGGCATCGCGAGCACGCGCTCCAGCAACGCCCGGCAGCGGACCGACTTGCTGACCACCCGGATCGGCTTGCCCGCCGCGCGGCGGCGGAGGTCGTCGGCGTTCGCGTCGAACGCCGCCAAGTCGACCACGGCCAAGGGTGGATCGAGGTCCTTGGTCGCCAAGTCGTACACCGTCGCACTGGTCACGAGGTCTAAAGTACGACACGAAGGCTTGAAACGCGAATACCGTTCACATACTGTTTCGGGCACTCGACCGATGGAGGGTGCGCGCATGACCCGGTGGACCAACTGGGCGGGCACGGCGTCCGCGTCGCCGCAGCACGTTCACCAGCCGCGCAGCGCGGCCGAGATCGCGGCGGCCGTCGAAGGCGTCGCCGCGGCCGGCCGGACCGTGCGGCCCTGGGGCAGCGGGCACTCGTTCACCGCGATCGCGGTCGCCGACTCCGACGCGCTCGACCTGCGCCACTGGACCGGCATCGAGCGCGTCGACCTGGAAGCCGGGCACGTCACCGTCCGCTCGGGCACCACGCTCAAGCAGCTCAACGCCGAGCTCGACGCGCTCGGGCTGGCCATGACCAACCTCGGCGACATCGACGCGCAGACCATCGCCGGCGCGATTTCCACCGGCACGCACGGCACCGGCGCGCGCCTCGGCGGCATCGCCACGCAGATCGTCGCACTGGAGCTGGTCCTCGCGGACGGCTCGGTCGTCACCTGCTCGGCCGACGAAAAGCCCGACCTCTTCTCCGCCGCCCGCGTCGGCCTCGGCGCGCTCGGCGTGATCACCACCGTGACCCTGCGCTGTGAAAAGTCCTTCTACTTGCGCGCGCAGGAACGGCCGGAGCCGCTGGAGCAGGTCCTCGAGGGCTTCCACGACTTCGCCGACCAGAACGAGCACTTCGAGTTCTACTGGTTCCCCTACGGCAAGAACGCGCTGGTCAAGCGCAACAACCGGTGCGAGACGGCCGAGCCGCTGAGCAAGGTCCGCGAGTTCGTGGACTACCGGATCATGGAGAACGTCGCGTTCGGCGGACTCTGCCGCACCGGCCGGCTGATGCCGCGGCTCGTGCCGTCGCTCGGCAGCTTCGCGTCGAACGTCCTCTCCGCGCGCGAGTACAGCGACGTCTCCCACCGCGTCTTCGTCACGGCGCGCAATGTCCGTTTCACCGAAACGGAATACGCTGTTCCACGTGAATCAGTGCTCGACGTGCTCGCCGAACTACGCGCGGTAGTGCCGACGCTGAAGGACCCGGTGATGTTCCCGGTCGAGGTGCGCGTCGCCGCGGCCGACGACATCTGGCTGTCGACCGCGCAGGGCCGCGACTCCGCCTACATCGCCATCCACCAGTTCGTCGGCATGCCGTACCGCGAGTACTTCAGCGCGTTCGAGAAGATCGCCGGCGCGGTCGGCGGCCGCCCGCACTGGGGCAAGATGCACGACCTCGACGCCGGTGTCCTCCGCTCGCGCTACCCGCACTTCGACGACTTCCTGCGCGTGCGCAAGGAAACCGACCCGAACGGCGTCTTCACGAACACCTACCTGGACCGCGTGCTCGGCCCGGCCTAGAACAACGCCGACACCGATTCGCCGTTGTGGATGCGGCGGATCGCTTCGGCCATCGCCGGGGCGATCGAGAGGATCTTCAGCTTCTCCGTGCGCTCTTCTTCGGGGACCGGGACCGTGTTGGTGCAGACGATCTCCAGCACCTCCGGGCGGCTGCCGATGCGCTCGATGGCGTTCGCCGCGAACAGGCCGTGCGTGCACGCCACCCGGATCGAGCGGGGCTTCAGCTCGGCCAGCCGGTCGAGCAGTTCGAGCACCGTGCTGCCCTTGGCGATCTCGTCGTCCAGCACGATCACGTCGCGGCCGGTGATCTCGCCGATGACCGACGTGATCTGGACGCGGTCGTCGGGGAAGCGCTCCTTCGCGCCGGCTGCGACCTGGGCGCCGAGGAGCCGCGCGAAGTGCGACGCCTCCTTCGCGTTGCCCAGGTCGGGCGAGACGACCGTGGTGCGCGAAAGGTCGTACTCGCGGAAGTGCTTGGCCAGCTCCTGCAGCGCGTGCAGGTGGTCGACCGGGACGCTGAAGAAGCCGTGGACCTGGGGCGAGTGCAGCGTCATCGCGAGGACGCGGTTCGCGCCCGCCGTGGTCAGCAGGTCGGCGACCAGGCGGCCGCCGATGGAGATGCGCGGCGCGTCCTTCTTGTCCGAGCGCGCGTACGAGTAGTGCGGCATGACCGCGGTGATGCGGGACGCCGACGCGCCGCGCGCCGCGTCGAGCATCAGCAGCAGCTCGACCAGGTGCTCCTGCACCGGCTTGACCAGCGGCTGGATGATGAAGACGTCCCGCTCGCGGCAGTTCGCCTGCAGCTGGACCTCGAGGCAGTCGTTCGCGAACCGCCGGATCTCGACCGGGCGCAACGGCACGCCCAGGTGTTTGCAGATCTCCTCGGCCAGCTCGGGGTGCGCGCTGCCGCTGAAGACGGCGATTTCTCTCGATGCCTGGGTGATCACAGTGCCGAAATCGCCTCGTCGATCGCGGTTTCGCCGGAAATCAGTTCCAGGGTGCGCCGCGCGGACGCGGGCGCGTCGAGCAGGCCGGCGAGCACGGCCGCGACGTCGTCGCGCGGCACCTGACCGCGGCCGGTCTTCTCGGCCAGCAGGACCAGGCCGGTGCCGGGGTCGTCGGTGAGCTGGCCGGGCCGGAGGATCGTCCAGTCGAGGTCGCGTGCCTTGAGGTCGTCTTCCGCCGCGCGCTTGGCACGCAGGTAGTAGCGGAACTCCTCGCTGACGTCGGGGTTGTCCGGGTTGTCGGTCCCCATTGAACTGACCTGGATGTGCCGCCGGACCCCGGCCCGCTCGGCCGCTTCGGCGAGCAGCACCGCGGCGCCCCGGTCCACAGTGTCCTTGCGGGCGGGGCCGCTGCCCGGCCCGGCGCCGGCCGCGAAGATCGCGGCGTCGGCCCCCTTCAGGACTTCGGCGACGGCGTCCACATCGGAGTTCTCCAGGTCCAGCACGACGCCCTGGGCGCCGGCGGCCTCGAGATCCCCCGCGTGAGCGGGTTTCCGGATGATCCCGATCGCTTCGTCACCGCGCGCGGCGAGCAACCGCTCGAGCCGCAGCGCGATCTTACCGTGTCCACCTGCAATGACGACTCGCATGAGTCGACCCTAGTGCGAAGCGGGCGCCTCCGCGGTCCGGAGCAGGTGGTCGTAGACCAGCTCGTTCACCAGGCGGGAGACCGGGTCCTCGGCGAGCACGACGCGCTCGGTGCGGCCCTCGAGGTCGAGGTCGACGACCGCGTTCGGGTCGGCCGTCACGACCGCGAGGCCGTACGCGCGGGCCCGCGGGAGGCAGTTGCCGACGTAGTCCTCGGTGAGGACGGCCGGCGACGGGAGCACCATCGCGGCCTCGCCGTAGCGGGCGAACGGAACCGCGGAGGCCATCGCGGTGCGCCAGTGGCGCGCGACGGCCAGGACGCCGACGATCTCGGCGGCCGGGGCGGGGGCGGTTCCGGCCAGCTCCGGCCAGGTCCAGGTGTCGACGGTGGCGCGGTCGGCCACCGGACCGGCACCCATCGCGATGCGTTCGGCGTGCACGTCGGTGCGGAGCTTGGCGACCACGCAGACCTTGCGGCCCAGGATCGTGATCTCGGGGAGGACGACGCCGTTCCAGCCCAGCTGGGCCGCGGCGGCGCGGGCGAGCTCGTCGACGCTCGCGGGGAGCTCGATCGGCGGCACCACGCGGCTCGGCATCGACCGGCTGCGCTTCGCGCCACCGGCGACCGTCGAGCGCTCGGTGTTCTGAGGTGTAGCCGCCACGAGTCCGCCTCCTTCTAACCTGCACCGCTTCGTGACCGGGGGAAACCGGCACCCAACCTGTCTAACAGCGCGGCGGCGCGGCGTCGCCGGGTAGTGCGAGTGGCTGCGATCGGCGGCGCCCAGCGGTCGATGACCGGTCGGTAGGCGGTCATCCGACTTCGGTCGAACGGTGCGGCCAACCGAGTGATCGCGGGGTGAGTGGCACTACGGAACGGTGCCAACCGACTACCCGGGGCAGAAATCGGCAAACCCGGTCCGACTAGCCCGTTCGGCGCAATACCGGGAAAATCCACAGTGGACGCGGGCCGCTGAGCTGCGGTTGTCCGCCGTCACCCACATGGCGGTGACTTGCGCCGCAGCGGTGACGCGGCCCCGCGACTAAAGTTACCGATCAGTCACTTAGTCGTCGCCGTGGAGGACCGATGCGCTCCCCGAAGGACTTCTTCGCCCCGCTCGCCCTGGGCGCGCCCGCTCCCGTGCGGGAGATCCCGGTGACGCCGTCCCGGATGATCCACTTCTTCGACCCGGGCAACGAGAAGATGGCGGCCAAGGTGCCGGACATCGCGAAGAAGGTCGACGTCCTGCTCGGGAACCTCGAGGACGCCGTCCGCGCCGACCGCAAGGAGGCCGCGCGCGCCGGGCTCGTCTCGATCGCGAAGGCGAACGACTTCGGGAAGACGCAGCTGTGGACGCGCGTCAACAGCCTCGACTCGCCGTGGGTGCTCGACGACCTGGTCACGCTGGTCACCGAGATCGGCGACAAGCTCGACGTGATCATGGTGCCGAAGGTCGAGGGCGCGCAGGACATCCACTACGTCGACCGGCTGCTGGCCCAGCTCGAGGCGCGCGCCGGCCTGACGAAGCCGTTGCTGGTGCACGCGATCCTCGAGACGGCCAGCGGAGTGGCCAACGTGGAGGAGATCGCCGGCGCGAGCCCGCGCATGCAGGGCATCTCGCTCGGCCCCGCCGACCTCGCCGCGAGCCGCCGGATGAAGACGACCCGCGTCGGCGGCGGGCACCCCGGCTACCTCGTGCGCACCGACCCGACCGGCGACGACCTGAACGAAGGCCGGACGACCTACCAGCAGGACCTCTGGCACTACACGGTCGCGCGGATGGTGGACGCCTGCGCGATGCACGGGATCCTGCCGTACTACGGGCCGTTCGGGGACATCCGCGACGTCGTCGCGTGCGAGGACCAGTTCCGCAACGCGTTCCTGCTCGGCTGCGTCGGCGCGTGGAGCCTGCACCCCGTGCAGATCGACATCGCGAAGAAGGTTTTCTCGCCTTCGCCGTCCGATGTGGCCTGGGCGCGCCGGGTGATCGCCGAGATGGGCGACGGCACCGGCGCGGTGATGATCGACGGGAAGATGCAGGACGACGCGTCGGTGAAGCAGTGCCGCGTGGTCGCCGAACTGGCCGACGCCCTCGCGGCCGACGACCCCGAACTCGCGGCCGCCTACGACGCCGCCACCAAGGAGATCCTCGGATGACCACGCCCCGACGCTCTGTCCTCTACATGCCCGGCGCGAACGAAAGAGCGCTGGAGAAGGCCAAGACGATCCCGGCGGACGCGCTGATCCTCGACCTCGAGGACGCCGTCTCCCCTGACGCCAAGGAAGCCGCGCGCGAACGCGTCTGCGCGGCCGTGGGCAACTACGGTTTGCGGGAAGTGACCATCCGGGTCAACGGCCTGGACACCGAGTGGCACGACGCGGACCTGCGCGCGGCCGCGTCGGCGGGACCGGCCGCGGTCGTCGTCCCGAAGGTGAACTCGGCGGCCGAAGTGCACAACATCGAGCGAGCGCTGGAGCTCGGCGGGGCGCCGGAGCGCACGAAGATCTGGGCGATGGTCGAGACGCCGGTCGCGATGCTGCACGCCGAGGAGATCGCGGCGGCCTCCGAGCGGCTGACCGTGCTGGTGATGGGCACGAACGACCTGGCCAAGGAGCTGCACGCGGAGTTCGTCCCGGGCCGCGGGCCGCTGCTCGGAGGGCTGTCGCTGTGCTTGCTGGCCGCGCGCGCCACCGGCAAGGTGATCCTCGACGGCGTCTACAACGACGTGAAGGACCTCGAGGGCTTCGAAGCCGAGTGCGAGCAGGGCCGGCAGTACGGCTTCGACGGCAAGACGCTCATCCACCCGGCGCAGGTCGAGCCGTGCAACCGGATCTTCGCCCCGTCCGAGGAGGAGATCGACCGCTCGCGGCGGATCATCGAGGCCTTCGAAGAGGCGCGCGCGGCGGGACGCGGCGTGGTGACCGTGGACGGCCGGATGATCGAGAACCTGCACGTCGACAACGCGCGGCGGGTGCTCGCGCTGGCCGAGGCCGTCCAGCGCTGACGGCCCCGGCCAGGCTCACTTCGGCAGCTCGTCCGTCCATTCGCCACTGACGGCGTACTTGTCCCCGTTCGCGTCGTGGACCGGTTTGCCGTTCGCGTCCAGGAACACCGACGAGCCGTCGACCTGGCCGGTCGCCGGGTCGACGACCAGGCGGCCGCCGCCGGGCAGCCGCACGCTCCGGGCGTCCAGCGCGTGCACGCCCGGGTCAGCGGCGATCGCGCGGAACGCCGCCGCCCGGACTGCCGGGGGCGACGGCACGACGGAGACCAGGTCGATCAACGACTGGAGCACCATCGTGTCCCGCTGGTTCGCGGGAACGCCGTGCCGCGTCAGCCCGTCCGCGAGCCAGTTCCGCAGGGCCGCGGGGTCCGGGGGCAGCGTCAAGATCGTGCTGAGGGTGACGTCGTCGTCGCCGTTGATCCGGATGGGCCTCGGGCGAGGCATGAGCACGGCCTTACCGTGGGTGTTTTCGCCGCGGTACCACTCCTGCCCGTCGGTGGTGGTCCAGTACTCCCAGGTCTCCTTGCCGACCTTCGTCGTCGAGTGCCAGTACTTGCCGGTGCCGACCTGGGCGCGCTCGGCGACCTTCGCGGCGGCCAGCAGGACCGCCGGGCGGGTGTCGACCGGTGCCACGGCCTGGGGCGGAGTCTCGACGGGGGCGGCGGGCCGGGTCACCACCACGACCCCGGCGACGACCGCCGCGGTGGCGACGAGACCGGCGCCGATCGCGAGCGGGCGAATCCGCCGGCGGCGGCCGAGCATCCGGTTCTGAAGGCGGTGGCGGCTGCGGTCGACGACGTCCTGGGCGGGCTCGTCGGGGAGCAGGGCGACGCACAGCGTACGCAGGCCGTTGAGGGCTTCGGGGCAAGCCGGGCGCGAAAATCGGCTGCGCGGCTACTGCCTGCCGGGCCCGGAGGCGGCCACGGGGTCCCCCGCCCTTCCCTGGGGGGCGTCCCCGAGTCCAGTCTATCGGCGTGGGCCGACAGGACCGGCGGAATGCCGCTCCGGCGGCCGAGTTGTCCACATCTGGCGGTGCCTGTGGATTGCCGGGCTTCGGCCGCCGCGGGGTGTCGGGGCCCGAGATACGCGGTAGTGGCGGGCTTCCTTCCGCCGGTGTCTCGACACCAGGTTCGTCGCGATGCCGAACAGCCAGGCGCGCAGCTCGCCACGGGCGGGGTCGAACGTCCGGCGGCGGTCGAACGCCACCAGGAACGTCTCGGCGGCGACGTCCTCCGCGACCTGCGCGCCGAGCCGGCCGGCGACGTAGCGGTAGATCTCGGCGAAGTAGCGGTCGTGCACCTCGGTGAACCGGTCGATGCCGGTCACCGGGGCTGCCTCGGTCATGGGCTTCCTTCCCGTCGGCGACAGCTTCACCACCTCTTCGCCGCGGGACCCGAACTTCTTCCCTATCCGATCGGCCAGGGCCGTTGCGGGCCGCGGAGCCGCTCGTACGCCGCGGCCGCGCGCAGGACGCCGAGGTCGTCGAAGCGGCGGCCGCTGATCTGCAGTCCGATCGGGCGGCAGTCGTCGGTGTAGCCGCAGTTCAGCGAGACCGCCGGCTGGCCGGACATGTTGTACGGGACCGTGAACGCGATGTGCTCGAACGGCCGCGCCGGGTCGTTCGTCGGCGACGCCCACTCCGCCGGCGGGGCCGCCACCGGGCACGTCGGCGAGAGCACGACGTCGTAAGCGGCAGTCGCGCGCAGGGTTGCGACGCTGATCGCGTCGATCTGGGCGAAGCCGCGGTAGGCGTCCACTCCGGACACCTCCGCGCCGCCCGCGGCCCAGTCCGCGATGTACGGCAGGACCTTCGCGCGGCGGTCCGCCGGCAACGCCGTCATGTCCGACCAGGCCCGGGTGCGCCAGAAGACGTCCAGGCCGGCGAGCATTTCGCGGGTGAGGAACGGCTCGACCGGCTCGACGATCGCGCCCGCCGCCTCGAAGGCGCGCGCCGCCGCGGTGACCGCGTCGAGCGTGACCGGGTCGACCGGGAGCCCGACGCCGGGGTCGAGGTGCAGCCCGACGCGCAGGCCGGTCAACGACGAGTCCAGGGAAGCCCAGTCCAGCTCCGCCGGCGGCAGGCTCAGGTGGTCACGCGCGTCGGGCGCCGAAAGGACGCTCATCAGCAACGCCGTGTCGGCGACCGTGCGGGTCATCGGGCCCGCCACCCGGCCGAGGAACGGCGGGTCGACCGGCACGCGGCCGAAGCTCGGCTTCAGCCCGGCCAGGCCGCACCAGCCCGCGGGCAGCCGGATCGAGCCGCCGATGTCCGTGCCGACGTGCAGCGGGCCGTAGCCCGCCGCGGCCGCCGCGCCCGCACCCGCGCTCGAGCCGCCCGGCGACGCCGAGGTCAGCCACGGGTTCCGCGCGGTCTCGTGGAAGCTCGAGAGGCCGGACGTCAGCATCCCGTAGTCCGGCATGGTCGTCTTGGCCAGCAGGACACCGCCGGACTCGCGGACGCGCGCGGCCGCCGGGGCGTCTTCGGCGGCCGGGGTCAACGCCGTCGCGGCCGTGCCCAGCGGGACCGGCGTGCCGCGGGTCGCGATGTTCTCCTTGAGCGTCAGCGGGACGCCGTCGATCGGACCCAGCGGCTCGTCGGACGCCCAGCGCGCTTCGGACGCCTTCGCGTCGTCGCGGGCCGCCGAAGGGTCGTACGCGTACAACGCGTGCAGCTCCGGCTCTCGCGCCTCGATGCGCGCGAGAACCGCTTCGGTCACCTCGACCGGCGAGAGCGTCTTCGCGCGGTACTGCGCGATGAGTTCGACGGCGGTCAGGTCGGGCAGCTCGGTCATGAACGCTCCTCAGGAAGCAGGCGGTTCGAAGCGGCCGTCGACGGCGGTCCAGCCACCGTCGACCGCCAGCACGGAGCCGGTCACGAACGACGAAGCGTCCGAAGCGAGGTACACGACGGCGCCGGCCAGCTCGTCCGGACGCGCCCAGCGGCCCAACGCGCCCTTCGTCGCGTACGCGTCGTACCACTCGGGGTTCGCCTTGATCTGCGCGGTCAGCGGGGTCTCGACGACGCCGGGCGCGATCGCGTTGACCCGCACGCCGGCCGGGCCGAACTCCGCCGCGGCCGTGCGGAACAGCTGGACCAGCCCGGCTTTCGTCGCCGCGTACGGTCCCTGGCCCGGTTCGACGGTCGTCCCGCGGATCGACGAGAAGCCGATGATGCTCCCCCGCCCGCGCGCGACCATGCCGGCGCCGAACACGCGGACGACTTCGAACGCCACGCCGAGGTTCAGCGCGATGACGCGGTCGAACTCCTCCCGCGTGTAGTCCAGCAACCGCTTGCGGACGTTCATCGCGGCGGTCAGCACGACGACGTCGAGCGGCCCGAGGTCGCTCGCGGCCCGGTCGACCGCGCCCGGTGCGAGCAGGTCGATCTCGTACGCCTCGCCGACGCCGGCCTCCCGCGCGGCTTCGAGGTCGCGATCGGCGCAGACCACGTCCGCGCCGTGCGCGGCCAGGGCTCGCGCGGCTTCGCGGCCGATGCCACCCGCGCCGAGGACCACGGCCCGGCGGCCGTCCAGCCGGAACAGGTTTTCGAAGTTCACGGGCGCAGCACCGCCATCCTCGTCACGGTCAGCTCTTCGACGGCGAACCGCGGCCCTTCGCGGCCGATCCCGGAGTCCTTCACCCCGCCGTACGGCATGGTGTCCGAGCGGAAGCCGGGGACCTCGTTGACGACGACGCCACCGACTTCCAGCTCGTCGAGCGCGCGGAACGCCGTGTGCAACGACCTGCTGTAGACGCTGGCGTGGAGGCCGTAGCGGGACGCGTTCACCGCCGCGAAAGCTTCGTCCACATCGGACACCGTGCGCACGCAGACGACCGGACCGAAGATCTCCTCGTCCCAGGCCTCGACGCCGTCCGGGACGTCGAGCAGGACGGTCGGCCGCAGCACGGTGCCGTCGACCCCACCGCCGACCCGGCGAGCGCCGGACTGCTCGATCCACGCGGCGACGCGGGCGGTGGATGCCGGGTCGATCAGCGCCGACACCCGCGTCTTCTCGTCCCGCGGGTCGCCGACGACGACCTCGTCGAGCCGGGCCAGCAGCCGTTCGGTGAACTCCTCGGCGACCGGCGCGACGACCAGGACCCGCTGCACCGAGATGCACGCCTGGCCCGAGGCGTAGAAGCCGCCGCGCAGCACGGCGTCGACGGCGGCGTCGAGGTCGGCGTCCTCAGCGACGACGAGCGCCGCGTTCGAACCCAGCTCCAGCAACGTCTTCGTGGGAGCCGCGTCGCGGGCGATGCGGTGGCCGACCGCGGCCGAGCCGGTGAACGACACCGCGCCGATCCGGCGGTCGGTCGTCAGTGCCGCACCGACGGCCGCGTCACCGGTGACCAGCTGGACCATCGCCGGCAACGGGGCGAGCTGCCGGACCAGGTGCACCAGCCAGAGCGTGGCCAGCGGGGTCTGCGGTGCGGGCTTGACGATCACCGGGCAGCCGGCGGCGATCGCGGGGGCGATCTTGTGCGACGCCAGCAGCAGCGGGTAGTTGAAGCCCGCGATGCCGACGACCACGCCGATTGGCTTGCGCTTCCAGAACCCGACCAGGCCGTCACCCGACGGCAGCAGGTCCAGCGGCACGGTCTCGCCGTGCAGCCGGGACACCTCTTCGGCCGCGGCTTCCCAGGTGACGATCGTGCGCGCGACCTCGACGCGGCAGTCGACCAGCGGCTTGCCGGTCTCCAGCACGAGCAGGTCCTCGAACTCCTCACGGCGAGACCGCACCGCGGCGGCGACGTCGTTGAGCAGGGTGCGGCGAGTCCGCGAAGGCAGCGAAGCCACTTCGCGCGCGACGGCGACAGCTTCGTCGACGGCGCGAGCAGCCAGCTCCGGAGTCCCGACCGGCGCGGTGCCGACGACGCTCCCGTCGTAGGGGAAAACGATTTCTTCGACGTCCACAGTGGACACCCAGCCGGTGCCGACCGGAAGTCCTTCGGGGTGGTCAGGCATCGTCACCTCCGCTCAACCGGGCCAGCTCCGCGCGCAGGTTCGGCGCGGCTTCGAGGAGTTCCCGCGTGTATTCGTGCCGCGGCGCGTCGTAGACCTGCGCCACGTCGCCGAGCTCGACGATCTCGCCGCGGCGCATCACCGCGACCCGGTCGCAGACGTGCCGGACGACGCCGAGGTCGTGCGACACGAAGACGAGCGTCAGCGCGAACTGGTCCACCAACGACGCGAGCAGATCGAGGATCTGGCCGCGCACCGACACGTCGAGGGCGCTGACGGGCTCGTCGGCGATCAGCACGCTCGGGTTCGGCGCCAGCGCGCGGGCGATCGAGATCCGCTGCCGCTGGCCGCCGGAGAACTGGTGCGGGTACCGCTGCGCGGCGTCGGCGGGCAGGCCGACCGCGGCCAGCATCTCGGCGACGCGATCGGGCTCGCGGTGGCCGAGCGGCTCGGAAATGATGTCCCGCACGCGCATGCGCGGATCGAGCGAGCCCATCGGATCCTGGAAGACGATCTGCAGCTCGGACCGCAGGAAGCCGAGCTTGCGTTCCGGCAGGTTGTCGATGCGCCGGCCCTGGAACGAGACCGTGCCGGCGGTCGGCTTGTCGAGCGCGGCCAGCAGCCGGACCAGCGTCGACTTGCCCGAGCCGGACTCACCGACGATGCCGAACCGCTGTCCCGCCTCGACGTCGAAGCTGACGCCACGCAGCGCGTGAACGTCCCGCCGGGCGTACCGGCGTTCGAGGTCGCGGACTTCGATGATCATCGGCGGGCCTCCAGGTCCGAGGCGGCCAAGAGCTTGCGCGTGTACTCGTGCTTCGGCGACGTCAGGACTTCGCGCGTCGAGCCCGCTTCGACGATCTCGCCGTCCAGCATGACCAGTACGCGTTCGCACACCGACGCGACCACCGCGAGGTCGTGCGTGATGAACAGCAACGCGCTCTCGGCGGGCAACGACGTCTTGATGAGCGACAGGATCTGGGCCTGCACGGTGACGTCGAGCGCGGTCGTCGGCTCGTCGCAGATCAGCAGCGACGGCTCGTTGGCCAGCGCCATCGCCAGCACGACCCGCTGCCGCTGCCCGCCGGACAGCTGGTGCGGGTAAGCGCGGGCCGTGCCCGCCAGGCCCACCGCGGACAGCAGGTCTTCGGCGCGGTGCCGGCGGCCGTGGACGCGGCCGGGTTCGGTGACCTGGCGGCCGACGCGCATGGCCGGGTTCAACGCCGTCATCGGCTCCTGGAACACCATGGCCAGTTCGTTCCCGCGCAGCCGCGACAAGTCCTTTTCGGACATTCCGAGCAGCTCGCGGTCGCCGAGGCGCACCGACCCGGACGCGCGGAGCTCCTCGGGCAGCAGGCCCATGATCGACAACGCCGTCAACGACTTCCCGGACCCGGACTCGCCGATCAGGCCGACGCGCTCACCCGCGCCGATCTCGAAGGAGACGTCCTTGACCAGCTCACGAACCCGCAGCCCGGAAACCGAAAGCGTCATACCTTCGCCGCCAATCGGGGGTCCAGGCGGTCGCGCAGGCCGTCGCCGAGGAGGTTGAACCCGAGGACGGCCACGCCGATCGCGATGCCCGGCACCAGCGCCAGCCGCGGGTGGACGGTCAGCAGCTCCTGGGACTCCTGCAGCATCCGGCCCCACGACGGCGTCGGCGGCCGCGTCCCGAAACCGAGGAACGACAGCGCCGCCTCGGCCAGCACGGCGATGGCGAACGACACCGACGCCTGCACGATCAGCAGTCCCGAGATGTTCGGCAGCACGTGCCGCACCGCGATCGTCAGGCGAGACCGGCCGCCGGCGCGGGCGGCGAGCACGAACTCGGTGCTCATCACCTGCAGCGTCCCGGACCGGGCGATCCGCGCGAACGACGGGATCGTCGCGATGCCGATCGCGACCATCGCGGTCAGCGTGTCGGCCCCGAACACCGCGCCGAACATGATGGCCAGCAGCAGCGCGGGGAACGCGAGCACGAGGTCGTTGACCCGCATGACGAACTCGCCGAGCCACCGCGGCGACATCCCGGCGAGGATGCCCAGCGGCGTGCCGATCACCGCGGCGATCCCGACCGCGACGACGCCGACGTACAACGTCGTCCGCGCGCCGACCATGATCTGGCTCAGCAGGTCGCGGCCGAACTTGTCGGTGCCGAACCAGTGCACCGCGCCGGCGTCGAGCAGCCGGTGGGTGGCGTCGACCTTCACCGGGTCGAACGGCGTCCAGAAGAACGACAGCAGCGCGGCCAGCACGACCAGGCCGACGAGCACCGCGCCCAGCAGGAGATTGCGCATCACGAACCTCGCAATCGCGGGTCGAGCACGGTGTAGAGGACGTCGACGACGAAGTTGACCAGCAGCACGCCGACGACCAGCACCAGCACGATTCCCTGCACGGTCAGCAGGTCGCGGGAGGCGACGGCGTCGAGCAGCATCGAGCCCAGGCCCGGCAGCACGAACACGCGCTCGACGACGACCGCGCCGATCAGCAGGGTCGCCAGCTGCAGCCCCAAGACCGTCACCACGGGGACCGAGGCGTTGCGGAGCCCGTGGCGCACCAGCGCCTGTCCCGGCCGCAAGCCCTTGGACCGCGCGGTGCGCAGGTAGTCCTGGCCCAGCGTGTCCAGGACCGCCGAGCGGACATAGCGGGTGAGCACCGCGCCCTGCACCAAACCGAGCGACAGCGCCGGAAGAATCAGCCCGCGGATGAACTCACCGAAGTCCTGGTCCGGTGGCGTCCACCCACCGGACGGCAGCCAGCGCAGCTGCACGGCGAAGATCTGCACCAGGATGATCCCGGCGAGGAACGCGGGGATCGCGACGCCGATCTGCGAGAGCCCGGAAACGCCCGCGCCGGCCGCCTTCCGGTGCTTCACCGCGGCGAACGTGCCCGCGGGAACCGCGATCACCAGCGCCACCAGCATCCCCGCGCCGACCAGCCAGAGCGTGACGCCGAGGCGGTCGAGCAGCTGCGGGCCGATCGAGTCGCGCGTGACGTACGAACGGCCGAAGTCGCCGTGCAGCACACGGGAGATCCAGTCGAAGTACTGCGCGACGAGCGGGCGGTCGATGCCGAACTCCGCGCGCGTCTTGGCGAGCAGCTCCGGTGTCGCGTTGACGCCGAGCGCGACCTGCGCCGGATCGCCCGGCAGCACGGCCATGAAGAGGAACACCACGATCGACGCGACCAGCACGCTGACCACGAAGATCGCCACCCGGCGCAGCACCCTGGCCGTCATCGCGGCGCCAATCCGGTGACGTCGAACGACTCGCTGACCTGGTTCTGCACGAACCCGCCGACCTTCGCCTTCGCGACGATCACGTTGGGGAACAGGAACAGCCAGTCCGCGGCCGCGTCGGTGTTGATCTGCCGCGCCACCTGCTTCATGTCCGCGACCTGCTGCTCCGGCGTCCCGCTGTCGGCTTCGGCGAGCAGCTGCTGGACGCGCTTGCTGTCGTAGCCCCAGTAGTACTTCGGCTTCCCGAACGTCGTGATGTCGCGGGCTTCGACGTGCTGGATGATCGACAGGTCGTAGTCGTGGTCGGTGAACACCTGCTTCAGCCAGACCGCCGGGAAGTCGAGCGGCTCGATCGTGGTCCGCACGCCGACGTCGGCCAGCTGCGACTGCACGACCTGCGCGGCCGACACCGCGTACGGCAGGTTCGGGATCCGCAGGCGCAGGTTCAGGTTCGTCGCGTGCGCTTCCGTGAGCAGCGCTTTCGCCTTCGCTGGCTCGAACGGGTAGACGTTCGAGAGGTCCTCGTACCAGGGGTCGGTCGGCGGGACCATGCTGCCGATCAGCGTGCCGCGGCCCGCCCACGCCGTGTCCAGCAACGCCTTCCGGTCGATCGCGTACGTCAGCGCCTGGCGCACCCGGACGTCGTTCAGCGGCGCCCGCTGGTTGTTCATGGCGAGCGTGACCTCGCTGTTCGACGTGCCCTGGACGACCTGGAACCGGTCGTCGGCCTGGAACTGCGGGATCGAGTCGGGCGCGGTGATCGCGGAGATGACGTCGATGCCGTTGCTGTAGAGCGCGTTGTTCAGCGCGGTCGGGTCCTTGATGTACTTGAGGACGACCGTCTGGTACGCCGGTTTCCGGCCCCAGTACGCGGGATTCGCCTTCAGCACCACGGAGTCGCCGCGCTTGCGCGCCGCCACGACGTACGGCCCGGTGCCGACCGGTTTGTTCGCGAGGTCGGCGACGCCGGTCGGGCTGAACATCGCGCCGAGCCGGCTGGTGAGGCTGAACAGCCAGCCGTTGGACGGCTTCGAGAGCACGACCCGCGCGTGGTCCGGCGCCACGACGTCGACGTGGTCGACGACGTCCATCGTGGACTTGATCGAGATCGTCCAGTCGGTCTTCACGCGCAGCAGCGAGAACTTGACGTCCTCGGCGGTGAACGGCGAGCCGTTGCTGAACTTCACGCCGGGCTGCAGCTGGAAGTCGTAGGTCTTCCGGTCCGGGCTGATCGTCCACGACTTCGCGAGCAGCGGCACGACCTTGCCCTGCGAGTCGAGCTTCACCAGGCCTTCGTAGACGTTGTAGAGCAGCGCCTGCGGGATCGCGGCGCCGTCCGTGCGGGTGAAGTCGAAGTTCGCCGGCTCCGCCGTGAAGCCGACGGAAAGCGTGTCCGGACCAGCGGAAACGCTCGCCGACGAGCCCGCCGAGCAGCCGGACACCACGAGCAGCAGCGCCGCTGCCAGCACGGGAATCCGGGCTTTCATCTGGCCTCCAGGTCGGTACACTGGTCTGACCAGTAGCCTGCACGCGACGGACGTCGAGGTCAAGGATGCGGTTCGAACCGGTGGCTCCGGTCCGCGCGTACGAGCGGGTCGTCGAGCAGATCGAGCAGGCCGTGATCAGCGGCGCGCTCAAGCCGGGCGAACGCCTGCCCAGCGAGCGCGAGCTGATGACGCAGTTCGGCGTCGGCCGGTCGACGGTCCGCGAAGCGCTGAGGGTTTTGCAGGCCGCCGAAATGGTCCGGTCGCGTCCCGGCGACCCGCGTGGGCCCGAGGTGCTGGCCGCATCCCCCGCCGCGTTGCACCGGTCGATGCACCGGCTGGCGCGCGCCGACCACGTCGGGCTCGCCGAGCTCCTGCAGTTCCGGATGATCCTCGACGGCTCGGCCCACCTGCTCGCCGCCGAGCTGCGCACCGACGACGACCTGACCGGCCTCGACGCGGCGCTGGAGGCGATGCGCGAAGGCGTCTCGCACGGCTACGCGGAGTTCAGCCGCGCGGATGTCGCGTTCCACGAAGTCATCGCCCGCATCTCGCGCAACCCCCTGCTCGTCATCAGCGAAGAGGTCGTGCGCGGGGTCGTGCTGGAACTCATCGAGGACAAGCTTGAGCACGCCAGCAACCGGACGTCGCTGATGCGCGCGTGGCTGTCGCACCACGCCGAAGTGCTCGCCGCGATCCGGTCGGCCGATGGCGCCGGCGCGGCGCACCTGGCCAAGCAGGCGTTGTACGACAACTACGCCGAATACGTCCCCGCCGAACAGCGCCCGCTGCTCGCGCCGCTGCTGCGGTCCTAGACTCGGCGGCGTGGACGCGGCGAAACGGGACGGGGTCGGGCTCGCGCTGTCCGGCGGTGGCTATCGGGCGATGCTCTTCCACGCGGGGGCGCTCTGGCGGCTCAACGAACTCGGCTGGCTGCCGAAGCTGACCACCGTCTCCAGCGTGTCGGGCGGGTCGATCGCGGCCGGGGTGCTCGCGCACGCGTGGCACAAGCTGTACTTCGGCGACGACGGCGTCGCGGAGAACTTCGGCAAGGAAGTCGTGCAGCCGCTGCGGAAACTCGCGCGCACCAACCTCGACGTCCCGGTGACGCTGAAGACGATGTTCATGCCGTGGCGCAGCGCGGGCGAGGAACTGGCGCGCCGGTACGCGAAGCACCTCTTCGGCGACTGCCGCCTCGCGGACCTCGACCCGGCCGGGCCGAACTTCGTGTTCACCGCGACCAGCCTGCAGGACGGCTCGCTCTGGTGGTTCTTCCGCCAGCCCGGCCCGCACGGCCAGGTCCCGCTGGCGACGGCGGTCGCCGCGTCCTCGGCCTTCCCGCCGCTGCTTTCCCCGGTGGTGATCCCGGACCCGCGCCGGCCGGACCGCAAGATCGTGCTCAGCGACGCGGGCGTGTACGACAACCTCGGCCTCGACCCGATCGAGAACCAGCGCGCGACCGTCCTGGTCAGCGACGCGGGCAAGAAGATGAAGCACGAGGAAAAGCCGCACCACAACTGGCCGATGCAGCTGTTCCGCGTGCTGACCGTGATGGACAACCAGGTCCGCGAGCTGCGCACCGGCTCGCTGCTGAAGTCCTATGAGGACAAGCAGTTCGCCGGAACGTACTGGGCGACCTACAGCGACATCACCCACTTCGAGCTGCCCGACGCGCTGCCCGCGCCGGTCGAGCGGACCCGCGCGCTGGCCGAGACGAAGACCCGGCTGAGCCGGATGTCCGAACAGGTGCAGGACAACCTGATCAACTGGGGGTACGCCGTCTGCGACGCGGGCATGCGCCGCTGGGTGTGCCCGGGAACCGATCTCAAGCCCGAATACCCGTACCCGGGCTCAGGCGTTGGCTAGGTTCGCGTAGACCACGATGTTGTCCTTGTAGCTGTGCGCGGCGTGGTCGAACACGCCACCACAGGTGATCAGGCGCAACTCCGGCTTGTCGCTGTTGCCGTAGACGGCGTCGCGCGGGAACGTGTCCTTCGGGACCTGCGTGACGCGGTCGACGACAAACTTCAGCTTCTTGCCGTCGCTGCGGTCGACGTCGACCTCGTCGCCGGGCGCGAGGTCCTTGAGCTTGTAGAAGATGCCGGGCTTCTTGTCGCCGTCGACGTGGCCGAGCACGACCGCCGGGCCGACGTCACCGGGCACCGGCGAGAGCTGGTACCAGGCGGCCTGCAGGGGCTGGTGGACCGACGGCACGGAAATCGAGCCGTCGGTCTTGAGGCCCACCGAGATCAGGCTGGAGTCGGCGCCGATCTTGGGGATCCGCACCGAGGTCGGCCGCAGGCCCTTGAACGGCGCGGTCACCGGGACCGACGACGGCACCGGCGCCGCGGCTTTCGGCTGCTCAGGCGTGCTACAGCCGGCCAGCGTCAGCGCGAGGGCGACCGCAACGGCCACCCGACGGGCGGTCACCAGGCCGTGCCGCCGAAGCCCGTCTCGATCCCGCCCTTGGGCGCGACCTTGACCTGGGCCTCCGGCGCGGCGTTGCCGGGAGCGGCGGCCGTGGTCGAGGCGGCCGTCGTCGACGTCGCCGTGGTGACGGGCGCGGTGCTCGACGGCACGCTGGTCGTGGTGTCGCCGGTCGGCGGGTTCGTGGTGCCGGTCTCGGGCGGCGGCGCCTGCTCGAACACGACGGTGCCGTCGCCCTCGACGCCCGCGCAGGTCCAGCTGAACTTGCCGGTGGTCGTGCCCGGCGGCAGCTGGTCGACGCGCACGGAGTAGTGCCAGATCCGGCCGTCGGCCCCGTCCTGGTCCGGGCCGCCGGTGACGTTCAGGTACTGGGTCGCCACGGCGCCCGGCGCTCCGGCCGCGCAGTTGATGGTCAGGCTGCCTTCGCCGCCGACGCCGACGACGCCCGCGCCGGTGTTGTCCTGGTAGCCGTCGCCCGGCGGCGGCGTGGTCGCCGAGGTCGTGGAGGTGGTCTCCGGCGTCGAGGTCTTCGTGACGTCGGTGGTCGGGGCGATCGACGTGGTCCCGGTGGTCGTGACCGGAGTCGTGGTCTCCGTCGTGGTCGGAGCCGTGGTGGTCGTGGTCTCCGAGCTGGACGTCGTGGTGGTCGTCTCGGGGGCGGTGGTGCCCGTCTCCTCCGCCAGCGCGGCCGGAGTCGCGACGAAGGTGGCGAGGGCCGCCGCGGAAACGACGCCTGCGACCCGGTGCAGCTTTCTACCCACGAGAGACTCCCAACGGCGGTTGATCTGCGATGCCGCGACTATCGAAGATCCGCCGACCGGCGTTACCGCGGTAACGCGCTGTTCAGGTCCCGCCACAGGTCGTCCGGGTCTTCGAGGCCGACGCTGAACCGGATGAGCCCCGCCGGGACGCGCTCCTCGCCCGGCAGCCAGGCCCGCCGTTCGACCAGGCTTTCGACGCCGCCGAGGCTGGTCGCCGGGACGATCAGCCGGACCGCCGCGCAGAACCGGTCGGCCGTCTCGGCGTCGGCCAGGTCGAAGGACACCATCATCCCGAAGCCCGGGTAGCGCACACGCTGCACCGCGGGGTGCTCGCCAAGCCGCGAAGCCAGCAGCGCGGCGGTGCGGGACTGCTCGGCCAGCCGGACCGGCATGGTCCGCAGCCCGCGCAACGCGAGCCACGCCTCGAGCGCGCCCGGCGTCGAGCCGACGCGGGTCCGCGCACCCTGCAGCTCTTCGGCGACCGCCGAGTCCTTCGCCACGGTGATGCCCAGCAGCAGGTCGCTGTGGCCGCCGATCAGCTTGGTCGCGCTGTGCACGACGACGTCGGCACCGAGCTCGAGGGGCCGCTGCTGCAACGGCGTCGCGAAAGTGTTGTCGACGACGACCCGGCCGCGCGCGGCGGCGGCGATGGTCTCGATGTCCATCACGTCGAGGGTCGGGTTGGTCGGCGACTCGAGCCAGACCAGGTCGGACGTCGCGGCCTCGGCGACCCAGGCGGCGGTGTCGGTCGGGTCGAGCTCGGTGACGGCGAGCTTGCCGAGCTTCTGCGCGTGGGCGAGCACCCCGCGCGTCACGGCGTAGCTGAACGTCGGCACGACCACCCGCGACCCGACCGGCAGCAGGTCCAGCACGGCGGACAGCGTGGCGACGCCGGACGCGAACGCCGTCGCGTGCCCGCCCTCCAGCGCGCCGACGGCCTCTTCGAGGGCGTGCCAGGTCGGCGTCCCGTCACCGCGCGCGTACACGGAGTCGCCACCGGCCCGGTACGTGCTGGTGGCGACGAGCGGGGTGTTCAGCGGCTCGCCCGGGCCATGCGGCCGGCCGGCGGCGATCGCCTTGGTGCGGGGCGTCCAGTCGTCCATGCGCCTCACGGTAACCGCGCACCCGGTGGGGTGGCCGGACCGCCCGCGCGTCCACGGGCGGCCCGGCCTGCTCAGTGGGCGTACACCTCGAACTCGTACAGCGAGTAGCCGTACTTCGTGCCGCGCTGGACGCCCTGCATCTTCACGAACCTCGCCGACGTCGGAGCGAACGAGACGTTGTCCTGCCCGCCGTCGCCGTCGGTGACCACGGCCGAGTCCGTCCAGTGCACCGCGTCGGGCGAGGTCTGGATCTTGTAGCCCTTCCCGTACGCGGCTTCCCAGCTCAGCAGCACCCGCGAGACCTGCTGCACCGAACCGAGGTCGACGGTGATCGCCTGGTCGTCGCTCCAGTCGCTGGCCCAGCGGGTCGAGGCGTTCCCGTCGATCGCGTTCGACGCCGGGGAGTTGTAGAAGCCGGTCTCGGCGCTCGTGGCGCTGACCGTCTTCCCCGGCGCGAGGTTCGCGATGTTGTCGCCGCGGTGCGCGGTGTACTCGACGACCTGCTGGAACGTCGGGCGGTTCTGCCAGCTGATCTTGTCCTGCGTGATGCCGCCCAGCGGGTTGTGGACGATCGTGTCGGCGCACCACTGGTCACCCGCGGAGCAGCTGCCGTCTCCGGGGTACACGGTGTTGGCGGCCTGGCCGGCAGCCGTGGTCAGCGAGTCGACGAGCGCCTGGCGGCACGTCGTGACGTTCCCGCCGCCGCATAACGTCTGGCCGAGCGGGCCGGCCACCGGCTGGCCGAGCACCTGCCGGATGTCCTTGCTGACGTAGCCCCACCAGCCGAACTGGAACGACGAACCCTTGTGGGGCTGGCCGGTGTGCTGGCCGTTGCCGTTCTGCCACCCGGACGGGCTTTCGTTGATGCCCAGCACGCCGGTCATCGCGTTGTAGGCGTCGTCGCCAAGGCCCGGCTTGAACTCGGCCTGGACGAGCAGCGGCCACCAGGCATCGAAGATGCGGATCGCGTCGGCGTCGGAGTACGCCTTGCTGCCCGGCGACGTCTCCTTGCGCTGCTGGCCGTTCGCAAGCCACGTCTTGAGCTTCGCCTCGGCATCGGCGGCCGCGCCGGTGGTCGGCGTCTTGTCGAGCACCTGCAGCAGCAGCGGCAGGACGCGCTCGGCACGCAGGTCGGCCAGCGCCGCGGACTCCATGGCCTGGGTCAGGTTGACCCGGGTGACCTTGGTACCGCTGGAGATCAGCTGCTTGACGCGCGAGTCGAGCAGGTCGACTCGGTGCACGGCGGACTTGTCCGCGCCGGCGGCCGCGTAGCCGTTGGCCTGCGCGTTGTTCCAGCTGACGTAGTAGTCCTGGTTGACCGACTGCGGGTGCTGCGACGCCGGCGTGTAGGTCGCCTGGTTCCCGCTGGGGTTCCAGCCGATCCAGTCGTGGCCCTGGTCGCCCCAGACCGGCATGTTCGGGTCCACATCGGACTGCCGCGACGGGTTGCTGCCCGAGTTGAAGTAGGCGATGTCCTTCGAGTCGGCGTAGAACCAGTTGAACGTGTAGTTGATGTCGGCCGCGGCCTTCTGGAAGTCGGCGGCGGACTTCACGAAGCCCGGGTCGTTCAGCTCCTGGAAGCCGATCAGCGAGTCGACCTCGTGGAAGTAGGACGAGCGCAGCGCCGCGTACGCCACCGGTTTGCCGCCGACGGTCGCCCGGCTCTGCACCGGCCCGTACTTGCTGCGGTAGCTGCGCAAGGTGTACGAACCCGCCGCGGTCCCGTCGGCCACGGTCGGCTTCCAGGCGTTCTTGACCTCGACGGTCTCCATCGGGATGCACTGGCCTTGCCAGGTGTAGTAGTTCGAGTCCTTCGTCGGCGCCTTGCCGCTCGGGTCGCACAGCGTCAGCGCGTAGGTGTCGATGATGTCCTGCGCCGACGTCGTCGCGCTCCACGAGTAGTCCTGGCCGCGGCCGAGGAGCACGTACATGCTCAGCCCGGCGAAGGCGGCGCCACGCGCGCTGATGCCCGGGCCCTGCAGCTCCTGCAGCAGGAGCAGCTGCGGGGCGAAGTAGCCGGTCTGCGGGCCGAACACCGCGACCGGGTGGCCGCTGGCGGTCTTCGAGCCGGACACGACCAGCGCGTTCGACATGCCGTGCTTCTCGCTCAGCATGTTCCCCGGCAGCACGCCGTTGTCGAACATCCCGCGGGCGGGCTCCTGCTCGGCCGGCGCGGCGACGTCCACAGTGGACGGAGCCGCGGTCGAAGCCGAGCCGGTCTTGTCGAACACCAGCTGCTGCCCGGTCACCGAGCCCTTGTCCGGCAGGGCCTGCCCGACGGGGTTGGCCGGCGTCTTGCCGTACGGGAAGGTCTGGCCGTCGTGCAGCGTCTTGACGGCTTCGGGGTCGTCCTCCGAGCGGAGGCTCTGCCACACCTTCTCGCCCTGGACGACGCCGTACTTCTCCTGCATCGCGAGCTTCGCGATGGCGTTCTGCACCTCGCCGCCGCCGCCCGCGCCGAACTCGGCGCCGACCAGCGAGGCGAGCGCGACGAGGTCGGTCAGCTTGAACGGGTCGATCGACCCGGCGTTGGTGATCGAGTCGACGTGCCCGGTCAGCACGTACTCGCCCGGGAAGTACCGGCCGTTGTAGGAGTCGCTGATGTACTTGTTGATGCCGTCGACGTAGGCCTGCGCGTCGGCGAGACCCTGCGCGCCGCGCGGGCCGCTGCTCGCGACGTGGTCGATCTGCTGCTGCAGCTCGGCTTCGGTGTACGGCGCGTTCGAGAAGAACTGCTGCTCCAGCTCGCGGTTGGCCTCCGCGCCGCCGGCGAACGGGGTGACCTGGCCGCGCGCGGCGTGGCGCAGGACGTCCATCAGCCACAGCCGGTCCTGCGCGGCCGCGTAGCCGGCGCCGAACTCGGTGCCGGACCGGGTGGTCCCGGTGATGTGTGGGACGCCGAGGGCCTTGTCCCGCACGATCGTCACGTCCGAGCGCGGCTTGGTCGTGCTCGCGACCTGGTCGGCGGCGACGCCGAACGACGAGTCGTTGAAGTACTGGTTGATGGTGCCGGTGGTCAGCGTCTGGTAGCCGTTGGCCAGCGACGAGTACTTCCCGAGCTGGTCGGAAGCGTGCGCCGGACGGGTGCCGAGGACCTTGTGCGCCAGGATGTCGGCGAGGGTGGCGTTGCCGTTCTCGCCGGGCGGCAGGATGTCGCCGCACTGCCCGCCGCAGTAGTCGTCGGGAGACGCGGCCGCCTGCGCGGCCGGAGCGGTGACGGCGACCTGGGTGAGTCCGGCCACGAGGGCCCCCAAAGCCGTCAAGGTCAGGGCGCGGATGCCACGTCGCATGCCGGGCTCCCCTCAGTCAGAAGAGTGACGAAGCGCACGCTACCGAGCAGTAGCTGAAGTGTGAAGACTTTTCGCGTTTTTCAGCCCTTGGACGTAGTCCGAACGGCGCAGCCTCGCGCGCGTGGGTACGGTGAGTGCCATGACCTTGGAAAAGCCCCAGATCGACCGCCCCGAGGGCAACCCTCCGGCCGACCTCGAGATCACCGACATCACGGTCGGTGACGGCACGGAAGCCACGTCGGGCAAGACCGTCACCGTGCACTACGTCGGTGTCTCGCACTCGACCGGCGAGGAGTTCGACGCGTCCTGGAACCGCGGCGAGCCGCTGCGCTTCGGCCTGGGTGCCGGCCAGGTCATCTCCGGCTGGGACCAGGGTGTCGCGGGCATGAAGATCGGTGGCCGCCGCAAGCTCGTCATCCCGCCGCACCTGGCCTACGGCGACCGCGGCGCGGGCGGCGTCATCAAGCCGGGCGAGACCCTGATCTTCGTGGTCGACCTCGTCGGCGTGAACTAGGTTCTGCTCCACTTGGGCTGAACGGCGTCTTTTCCCGCGGAGCGCCATCACTACCCTCGAAAGTGATCACCGGCCTTCGAAGCCGGTGCACGAAAAGGGGGATTCACCGATGCGCGTTCGCGCTGTGCTTTCCGCTGCTCTGCTGACGCTGGCCGCCGGTCTCGCCACCGCGGGACCGGCGGCGGCCGTGGCCAACGGCTCCGACGTCCCGGCCGGGACGTTCAAGTTCGCCGCGAAGCTCACCATGACGAACATCCCGAAGCCCGACGGCACGAAGTACAACAGCGCGTGCTCCGGCGCGCTGATCGCCGCGAAGTGGATCATCACCGCGGGCCACTGCTTCCACGACGCCAACCGCAACCGCGTGTCCGGACCGGTGCCGTACCCGACGTCGGTGCTGCTGGGCACGGTCAACCAGAGCACGCCGGGCGTGACGCGCAACGTCGTCACGGTCTACCAGGCGAGCGCCAACGACATCGCGATCGCGACGCTCGACGCGGACGTCACCGGCATCATGCCGCTCACGGTCAACCGGGTCACGCCGTCGGTCGGGCAGCTGCTGACACTCGCCGGCTGGGGCAGCCTCACCGCCACCAACCCCACGCCGTCGACGAAGCTGCAGCAGGGCACCGTGAAGGTCGGCCAGGTCGCCGCCTCGACGCTCGGCGTCCAGGGTGTCGCCCCGACGTCGACCACCAGCGCATGCGTGTACGACTCCGGTGCGCCCTACTTCGTCGCGGGCGGGTCGGGTGGGCAGCTCGTGTCCGTCGAGTCGACCGGGCCCGACTGCCCCCACAACCAGCTCGAGACCACCTCCCGCGTGGACGTCGTCGCGGACTGGATCGCTTCGCACCTCGGCTGACCCCGTCCGGGCGTCACCCGCTCGCGCCGACGGGTGACGCCCGGCCAGGGAATTCCGCCGAGCCTCCGGCGGCCCTAACGTCGAACGTCGTCCACCGACTCGACGAAGGGGAAGAATGCGCCTGCGCGCCCTGCTCGCCGCTGCTGTCCTGACCACCGCCACCGCCACCGCCACCGCCCCCGCCGCCTTGGCCGCGCCGGGGATCGCCCACGGAACCGACGTACCGCCCGGGCAGTTCGGGTTCGTCGCGAAGCTCGCGATGACGAAGATCCCCCGCCCGGACGGCTCGACCTACAGCAGCTACTGCACCGGCTCCCTGATCGCCCCGGGCTGGGTGCTGACCACGGGCCACTGCTTCCACGACGCGAACCGCAACCGCGTCTCCGGCAAGGTCCCCTACCCGACCACCGTGACCTTGGGCCTGGTCGACGAGGCGACGGAGTCGGGCATCGCCCGCAAGGTGACCGAGGTGGTCCAGGCCAACGAGAACGACGTGGCCCTGGCCCGCCTGGACAGCCCGGTGACGGCGGTGCCGCCGCTGAAGGTCGGCCGCGCGGTCCCGACAGTGGGCCAGCAGCTGACGCTGGCCGGCTGGGGCAGCACGACCAGCACCAACCCGACCCCGGCGAGCCACATGCAGCAGGGCACGGTGGCGGTCGCCAAGGTCGAGCCGACGACCCTGGGCGTCCGCGGCGCGGCCCCGGAGATCACGACGAGCGCCTGCACGTACGACTCGGGAGCGCCGTACTTCACCGGCGGCGAACTGGTGGCGGTCGAGGCGACGGGCCCGGGCTGCCCCCACGCGGGCATCGAGACGGCCGGCCGGGCCGACGTCCTGGCGGCCTGGGTCGCCAAATCGACAGCTTGATACACCCGAAAGTCCGCCGTGAGCGAACACCACGCAGAGCCAAACGGGTGATATTCCCCACCTGAGCCGAACGCCCAGCGGACACGAAAAAGGGCCCCGGCGTGATGCCGGGGCCCTTTTCGAGTGGGCGAGGAGGGAGTTGAACCCTCACGTCCTTTCGGACACACGGACCTGAACCGTGCGCGTCTGCCATTCCGCCACTCGCCCGAGTGCTTGTCTCTGACAGCGAAGAGAAGACTAGCAGGTCGTTTGAACGGGTTTCACCGGGGGCCGTGTAGAGGCTCGCTCACCCGGATAGGATCGATGCGGAAGCACACGTGTGAGGAGGTTTTCCCCGGTGGGCCGCGCTGAGCGATTCGACAGGCGACTCGAGAACCTGGTGGGGAACACTTTCGCGCGCATGTTCGGTGGCAACGTCGTCACGCAGGAAGTGGCGATCGCCCTGGAGCGGGAGAGTGAGGAGAACGTTCGTGAGCTGGCAGGCGGTCGGCAGCTCGCCCCGAATCACTACATCGTGTCCTTGGGGGCGGCTGACCACGAACGCATGGCCGGAGACGAGCAACGCGTCACTCAGGTGCTGGCGAAGGCGGTCGCGGAACACCTCGCCGCCGAGGGCCTGGACACCTATGGTGACGTCGTCGTATCACTCGAGCGCAACGAGGCGCTGCATACTGGACAGTTCAAGACCCGTTCGTCCGTCGATCCCGACGCCCGCCCCTCAGGCGCCGGTTCACCGCGGTCGGCACGACCCAGCAACGCAGGAGACCCAGCAATGAGCCAGCCCCCCGGCTACGGCCAATACGACCAGGGTGACCCGTACGGCCAGCAGCATGGCCAGTACGGCTACGGACAGCAGGGTGGCCAGCAGCCCGGGTACGACCAGGGTTACGGCCAGCCGCAGGGTGGTGGCTACGACCAGTACGGCCAGCAGCAGCCGGGTGGCGGCTACGACCAGTACGGCCAGCAGCAGGGCGGCTACGACCAGGGCGGGTACGCCCAGCCCCAGCAGGGTGGCTACGACCAGGGTTACGGCCAGCCGCAGGGCGGTGGCTACGACCAGGGTGGCTACGCCCAGCCCCAGCAGGGCGGGTACGACCAGGGTTACGGCCAGCCCCAGGGCGGTGGCTACGACCAGGGCGGCTACGCCCAGCCCCAGCAAGGCGGCTACGACCAGTACGGCGGTCAGCAGCAGGCCGGCTACGACCAGTACGGCCAGCAGCAGGCGTACGGCGCCCCGGCCGCGGACCCGTACGGCCAGCAGGGTGGCTACGCCCCGCCGGCGCCGGGCCGCCAGCTCGCCGCGAGCCTGCAGCTGGACGACGGTTCGAACCGCACGTACTCGCTGAAGCAGGGCGGGAACGTCGTGGGCCGCGGCCAGGACGCGGACTTCCGCCTCCCGGACACCGGCGTCTCGCGCCGGCACCTGGAGATCACCTGGGACGGCCAGAGCGCGACGCTCGCCGACATCGGGTCGACCAACGGCACGACCGTGAACGGCACTCCGGTCCAGACCTGGCAGCTCGCGGACGGCGACGTCATCCGGGTGGGGCACTCCTCGCTCGTGTTCCGTACACAGGGCTGACTGGGGGCACGGAATACTGTTCCCGCAGAATTGACGTGCGGGGGGACCGCGGCGTACCCGCGTCGCGGCTGCACGGACGAGTCGGGAGCGGACACACCAAGTGCCAGAGCTGGTCGTACAACTCACCAGGGTGGGCTTCCTCGTGCTGCTCTGGCTCTTCGTGTTCGCCGCGCTCAGAGTCGTCCGCTCGGACCTCTACGCGGCGTCGGGCATGCGCGTCCAGGTACCGACCTTCGGGCGCAAGAAAGAGAAGAAGCCGCGCAACAGCAAGTCCCCGCAGCAGCTGCTCGTGACCCACGGCGCGCTGGCGGGGACGCGCATCGCGCTGGACGGCCGGCCGATCCTGATCGGCCGCGCCGACGACTCCACGTTGGTGCTCGACGACGACTACGCGTCGACCCGGCACGCGCGGATCGCCCAGCGCGGTGAGGACTGGTACGTGGAAGATCTGGGCTCGACGAACGGGACGTACCTGGACCGGGCTAAGGTCACTGCACCCCTCCGGGTCCCGCTCGGAGTCCCCATCCGGATCGGCAAGACGGTGATCGAGCTTCGCCCATGACTCTCGTCCTCCGCTACGCAGCCCGCAGCGACCGGGGCCTGGTGCGTTCGAGCAACCAGGACTCCGTGTACGCCGGCCCTCGCCTGCTCGCGCTCGCCGACGGTATGGGTGGCCATGCGGCGGGTGAGGTGGCCAGCAAGGTCGTCATCGCCTCGCTCGCCCCGCTCGACGACGACGAGCCGGGCGACGACCTCCTCGCGCAGCTCCGGGAGGCCGTGGCGAACGGCAACGCCGCCATCGCCGAACTCGTCTCGCAAGACCCCGACCTCGACGGCATGGGCACCACGCTCACCGCCGTCCTGTTCGCCGGCAACCGGCTCGGGCTGGTGCACGTCGGCGACTCGCGCGCGTACCTGCTGCGCGGCGGCCAGTTCGCGCAGATCACCCGCGACGACAGCTTCGTCAACGAGCTGCTCGAACAGGGCCGGATCACGCCCGAAGAGGCGGCGGTGCACCCGCAGCGGTCGCTGCTGCTGAAGGCGCTGACCGGCCACGAGGTCGAGCCGAGCCTGACCGTGCGCGAAGCCCGCTCCGGCGACCGCTACCTGATCTGCTCGGACGGCCTGTCCGGCATGGTCAGCGACGAGACGCTGGCCGAGGCCGTGCAGATCCCGGACCCGCAGCAGTGCGCGGACCGGATGATCGAGCTCGCGCTCAAGGGCGGCGGCACGGACAACGTCACGGTGATCATCGCCGACGTCGTCGACGTCGACTTCGGCGAGGACGCGCCCATCGTGGGCGGCGCCGCCGGGGACGGCAGCGACGAACGGCACCAGGGCGACTCGCCCGCGGCCCGCGCGCGGGCGCTGACCCAGCCACCGCCGCAGCCGCGTCCGGAGCTGCCGCAGCCGAGCGTGGACCCGAAGGCCAAGCGCCGGAAGCGGTTCCGCTGGCTCGCCAGCGCGCTGGTCGTCCTCGTCGTGCTCGCCGCGGCCGCCATCGCCACCCGGTACTTCGTCCTGAGTCAGTACTATGTCGGCGAAGGTGCGGACCAGGAAGTCGTGATCTACCGCGGCGTCCCCGGCAGCATCCTCGGCATCGACCTGCACACCTACGAGCAGGGCTCGTGCCCGCCCAACCAGGTGTGCACGGACAAGCTGCGCGTCGACCAGCTCCAGGAAGACGCGCGGCTGGCGGTGCAGAACGGCGTCAAGAAGGACAGCCTGGACGACGCCCGGAAGTACATCGACGACTTCCTGCAGCTGCACAAGCGCCTGAACAACTGCGCGCCGGCGGGCGGCCAGCCGTCCTCGACGCCGACCCCCACGGTCACGCCGACGTCCACCCCGTCGGCTCCGGCCGGCTCCACTGCTCCGTCGTCGGCGAACCAGCCAGCGGGGAGGGACTGCTCGACGCCGAGTTCGACGGCACCGACGACGGGAGGCGGTAACTGATGAGCCAGCCCGTCGCGCGCACCGCCGAACCGCTCGCCGCGCAGTTCCAGACGAACCCGCCACGAGACGTCCCGACCCGCCGCAACACCGAACTGGTGCTGCTGGGGTTCGCCGCGTTCATCGTCACCATCGCCCTGGTGCTGGTCGAGGCGAACCAGGAGCAGGAGCTCACCTGGTCGATCGTCTGGCTCGGCCTCGCCTACCTCGCGATCTTCGCCGCGGCGCACCTGGCCGTGCGCCGGTGGGCGCCGTACGCGGACCCGGTGCTGCTCCCCTGCGTCGCGCTGCTGAACGGCATCGGGCTGGTGATGATCCACCGGATCGACCTGGCCCTGGCCGAAAAGGCCGTGCAGAACGGGAAGGACTACACCCCCGCCGTCACGGCGCAGGTGCTGTTCACCGTCATCTCGCTGGGCTTCTTCGTCGCCGTGCTGGTCGTGGTGAACGACCACCGCACGCTGACCCGCTACGGCTACACCGCGGGCCTGGTCGGGATCGTCGCGCTGGCGCTGCCCGCGTTGCTGCCGTCGAGCCTGTCCGAGGTCAACGGCGCCAAGGTGTGGCTGAAGCTGCCGGGCTTCTCGATCCAGCCGGGCGAGTTCGCGAAGATCCTGCTGATGGTCTTCTTCGCGTCGTTCCTGGTGTCGAAGCGCGACCTGTTCATGGTGGCGGGCAAGAAGTTCCTCGGCGTCGAGCTGCCGCGGGCGCGTGACCTGGGCCCGATCCTCATCGCCGCGGTCGCCTGCATCGGCATCCTGGTGTTCGAGAAGGACCTCGGCACGTCGCTGCTGTTCTTCAGCGTCATCCTGATGATGCTGTACGTGGCGACCGAGCGGATCATCTGGGTCGTCCTGGGCTTGGGGTTCTTCGTCGGCGGCTGCGTGATCGCCTACAACCTCTTCACGCACGTCCAGCAGCGCGTCGCCAACTGGCTCGACCCCCTGGCCACGTACGACAAGCTCGGCGGCGGGTACCAGATCGCGCAGGGCCTGTTCGGGCTCGGGACCGGCGGGATCGGCGGCACCGGGCTCGGCGCCGGCCGCCCGGACATGGTCCCGGAGGCCAACACCGACTTCATCACCGCGGCGATCGGCGAGGAGCTCGGCTTCATCGGCCTGGCCGCCGTGCTGATGCTGTACTTGCTGGTCGCGATGCGCGGCATGCGCAGCGCGCTCGCGGTGCGCGACACGTTCGGCAAGCTGCTCGGCGGCGGGCTGGCGTTCACCATGGTCATGCAGATCTTCGTCGTCGTCGGCGGGGTCACGAAGCTCATCCCGGAGACCGGTATCACCGCCCCGTTCCTGTCCAAGGGTGGTTCGTCGCTGCTGGCGAACTACATCCTGGTCGCCCTGCTGCTCCGGGTCTCGGACGCGGCCCGGCGGCCCACCGCCCGGCCGAAGCCGCAGCCCCAGCAGCAGGCGCCGATCGCCGAAGCGCACACCGTGCTCGTCCAGCGTCCGCCGGCGGACGGGGGCCAGCAGGCATGAACACCCCGCTGCGCAAGGTCGGCATGGCGATGCTCGTCATGGTCGTCCTGCTGCTCGCCAACGCGACCTACATCCAGGTCGTGAAGGCCGACGCCTACCGCACCGACTCCCGCAACGCGCGCGTCCTCTACGACGAGTTCGCCCGCCGCCGCGGCCAGATCGTGTCGCAGGCGAACGGTGAGGTCCTGGCGAAGGTCGACCCGTCGAACGACAAGTACAAGTACACGCGGTCGTACGTCGACGGCCCGATGTACGCGCCGGTCACCGGCTACTACTCGATCAACTACGGCTCCGGCGGCCTCGAGCGCTCCGAGGACGACGTCCTGAACGGCTCGGACCCGCGCCTGTTCGTGCGCCGGCTGTCGGACATGGTCACCGGCCGCGACCCGAGCGGCGGCAACGTCCGGCTGACCATCGACCCGGCCGTCCAGAAGGCGACGTACGACCTGATGACGCAGCGCGGCTACACCGGCGCCGTCGTCGCGATGGAGCCGAAGACCGGCCGGATCCTGGCGATGGTCTCGACGCCGTCGTACGACCCGAACAAGCTGGCGTCGCACACGTCGAAGGCGCAGACCGACGCGTGGAACTCCTACGTCAAGGACCCGAAGAACCCGATGCTGAACCGGGCGATCTCGGAGACCTACCCGCCGGGGTCGACGTTCAAGCTGGTCACCGCGTCGGCCGTGCTCGAGGACGGCAAGGGCCCGGACACCCCGGTCAACCCCGCGCCGAACACGAAGCTCCCCGGCACCAACGTGACGCTGGAGAACTACGCCGGCGAGGGCTGCCCGGGGACGACGTTCAAGGACGCGCTCGCGCACTCCTGCAACGTCCCGTTCGCGGAGTTCGCCGGCCAGCTGGGCGCGGACAAGCTGAAGAAGACGGCGGCGAACTTCGGCATCGGGCAGACCGACCTGACCGTGCCGATGAAGGTCGCGCCCTCCACGGTCGGCCCGCTCGACTCGCAGGGCGCGCTCTACCAGAGCGGCATCGGCCAGCGCGACGTCCGGCTGACCCCGCTGCAGGACTGCCTGCTCGCGGCCACCGTGGCCAACGGCGGGATGGCGATGAAGCCGCAGCTGGTGCAGTCGGTACTGGCGCCGGACCTGTCGACCATCGAGGACTACAGTCCCACCGAGCTCACCGGCACGGCGGCACTCTCGTCGTCGAACGCCGCGATCCTCAAGGACATGATGATCGCTTCCGAGGGCTTCACCAAGGGTGGCGGCAAGCGCGCGGACATCCAGATCGCGTCGAAGACCGGCACCGCCGAGCACGGCACGGACTCCAAGAACACGGCACCGCACGCCTGGTACACCGCCTTCGCGCCGGCGAACGACCCGCAGATCGCGGTCGCCGTCATCGTCGAAGACGGCGGCAACCGCGGGCTCGCGGCCACCGGCGGCACGGTCGCCGCGGAGATCGGCCGCGCCGCGATCAACGCCAAGCTCGGGGGTGGATAGCGGATGCTGTCCTCGGGCCAGCTGCTGGCCGAGAGGTACAAGCTGACGAGCCGGATCGCCGTCGGCGGGATGGGCGAGGTCTGGCAGGCCAGCGACACCCGGCTGGACCGGACCGTGGCTGTCAAGATCCTCAAGGCCGAACTCTCCGGTGACGCCGAGTTCCTCCACCGCTTCCGCACCGAAGCGCGGATGACGGCGTCCCTGAACCACCCCGGCATCGCCGCGGTGCACGACTACGGCGAAACCATCTTCGACGGTGACCTCTCCATCGCGTACCTGGTGATGGAGCTCGTCGACGGCGACCCGCTGGCCGGGTTGCTGGCCAAGCACGGGCGGCTGTCGGCGGAGTTCACGCTCGACATGCTGGAGCAGGCGGGCAACGCGCTGCAGGCCGCGCACGAGCAGGGCCTGGTCCACCGCGACGTCAAGCCGGGCAACATCCTGGTGACCTCGGCCGGGCAGGTGAAGATCACCGACTTCGGCGTCGCCAAGGCGGCCGACGCCGCGCCGGTCACCCGCTCCGGCATGGTCATGGGCACCGCGCACTACATCGCGCCGGAGCAGGCGCTCGGGCACCCGGCCGAGCCGGCGTCCGACGTCTACTCGCTCGCGGTGTGCGGCTACGAATGCCTCGCCGGGCACCGGCCGTTCCTGTCGGAAAACGCCGTGACGGTCGCGATGATGCACATCCGCGACATCGCGCCGCCGCTGCCGCCGGACGTCCCGCCCGCCGCGCGCGCGGTGATCGAGGCGACGCTGGTGAAGGACCCGCGGCAGCGCTACAACAGCGGCGGCGAGTTCGCGGCCGCCGTCGCCGCGGTCCGCGCCGGGCTGCCGCTGCCGACACCGCGCGGGCTGGTCAACGCCACGTACGCGACGGGCCAGCAGCCGGTGGTGCAGCAACCGCAACAACAGCCGGTGCCGCCGCAGCCGGTCCCGCCGCAGCAGCAGCACATGCCGGTGGGCCCGCAGTCCCCGACGGGCAACCCGATGGTCGCGATCGGACCGCCGTCGCGGCCGGTCCTGCGGCCGGCCATGGTGCCGGTGACCCGGAAGAAGTCCCAGTGGGGCTGGTGGGCGCTCCTCGCGGCCATCCTGCTCGTTGTCCTGGTGGCGGCCATCGTCCTCGTGGCGAAGATGATCGGCAGCTCGGGCTCGCCACCGCACACCGGCCAGACGCAGAGCCAGGTGGTCCCGGGCAGACAGCCGCCCGCGGAGGAACCGCCCGCTTCGAGCGCCTACCCGGCGGACACTCCCGGAACGACCGACGATGGCCAGCAAGGCATCATGACCGCACCTTGGACGGAATGGAACGGCATCCAGAGATGAGCACACCCAGACTGCTCTCCAACCGGTACGAGCTGGGCGAAACGCTCGGCTACGGAGGCATGTCCGAGGTCCATCACGGCCACGACGTGCGCCTCGGCCGGGAAGTCGCGATCAAGATCCTCCGTGCCGACCTCGCCAGGGACCCGCAGTTCCAGGAGCGCTTCCGCCGGGAAGCGCAGAACGCCGCCGCGCTGAACCACCCGGCGATCGTGGCGGTCTACGACACCGGTGAGGCCAACACCGAGTTCGGCCCGCTGCCGTACATCGTCATGGAGTACGTCGAAGGCCGGACGCTTCGCGACATCGTGAAGACCGAAGGCCCGATGTCGCAGAAGCGGGCGATGGAGGTCATGGCCGACGTCTGCGCGGCGCTCGACTTCTCCCACCGCCACGGCATCGTGCACCGCGACGTCAAGCCGGCCAACGTGATGATCACGAAGAACGGCGCGGTCAAGGTGATGGACTTCGGCATCGCGCGCGCGATGCACGACGGCCAGTCCGCCATGACCCAGACCGCCGCGGTGATCGGCACGGCGCAGTACCTGTCGCCGGAGCAGGCCCGCGGTGAGTCGGTCGACGCCCGGTCCGACGTCTACGCCGCCGGCTGCGTGCTGTACGAGCTGATCACCGGCGAGCCGCCGTTCACCGGCGACTCCCCGGTCGCGGTGGCCTACCAGCACGTCCGGGAGGACCCGAACCCGCCGTCGTCGGTGAACCCGGCGGTGGCCCCGGAGCTGGACGCCGTCGTGCTGAAGGCGCTGGCCAAGGGCCCGGCGAACCGCTACCAGTCGGCGGCGGAGATGCGCTCGGACCTGGTGCGCACCCTGTCGGGCCAGCGCCCGGCGGCGCCGATGGTGATGTCCGAGGACGAGCGCACGCAGGTGATGAACGCCGACCGGCGGCAGCCGCAGCGCTACGAGGAGTACGACGCCGCGGACGACGAGGACCCGAAGGCCAAGCGCCGCCGCCGGACGCTGCTGGCCGCGCTGGCCGCGGTCTTCGTGCTGGGCGCGGTGCTGCTGATCATGTGGCTGTCGGGCTCGTTCAAGAGCCAGTCGGAGACGGTCGCCATCCCCGACGTCCTGCACCAGTCCATCCCGCAGGCGCAGGAACAGCTGCGCTCCAAGGGGTTCCAGTCGATCGAGACCAAGGACGTCACCTGCGGCGGGGTCGCACCGACCGACGGCGGTCCGACGTGCACGCCGGACGACATCAACAAGGTCGTCAAGATCGACCCGAACGTCGGCACGCCGGTCGCCACGGACGCGAAGATCACGCTGTACAAGGGGGTCCCGCCGGGCAAGGCCACCGTGCCGGACCTGAAGGGCAAGACGCGTGACCAGGCCGAGAAGTTGCTGACCGACGCGAAGCTGACCCTCGACCCGAACACCGACGAGGTCGAGGTGGACGACCAGAACCAGGCCGGCCTGGTGCAGTCGCAGACCCCCACCGCGTCCACCCAGGTCGACCAGGGCACGGCCGTGAAGATCACCGTGGCCAAGTCCAAGACGCTCAAGCAGGTCACCAACTTCACCGGCAAGCCGTACTCGACGGCCGACCAGCAGTTGCGGGCCGCCGGCTTCAAGACGAAGCGGGTCGACCAGCCTTCGGACACGGTGCCGAAGGACACGGTCATCACCCAGGACCCGAACGGTGGTTCGGTGCCGGTCGGCGAGACGATCACCTTGACGGTCTCGACCGGTCACCAGCAGGACAACTCGAAGATCGAGATGCCGCTCCTGGTCGGCATGACGGTCGACGACGCCCAGGCGAAGCTGGAGAGCATGGGCTGGACCCAGCAGCTCCGGCAGCAGTCCGACCGGACCAGCAACAAGCCCGAAGGCACGATCACCAAGCAGAGCGTGACGCCGGGCACGCAGATCGACAAGAACACGAACATCACGGTGGCCGTCTCGAACGGTCCGTTGTTCCCGACGGGCCCGACGACTACCCCTAGCGGCTGATCAAGTCCACGCGGAAGGCCCGCACGGTTCGCCGTGCGGGCCTTCCGCGTTTTCAGGCTTTGTCGAGGAATCCCCGGACGGCGCCAAGCACCTGTTCGGCGTCACTCCCGGGATCGCAGTCGAGCTCGAGCTCCTCGGCCGCGCCGGAGCGTTTGACCTTCAGGGAAACGCGGGCTTCGCGGCAACGCCGCAGCCAGGCGATCAGCGACCGGCAGAAGACCCCGGCGGAGTTGCTGGTCACGCCGACGACAACGGCGTCGAAAAGCTGAACGCGGCCGCGAAGCTCATCCTCACCGCGCAACCAGGCGGCGAGCTCCCGGAGCTCGCCTTCGGAGTCTGGCCCGGTGATCGCAACGATCCCCGCCGTCACCCGTTCTCCCTTCACCCGGAATCGGAGAGGCCCCGAACACTAGTCGGCGCCGACCACCCGCCGAAAGCCCGACTCGGAAATTGAAGATTGCAAATTGCACTCAGGAACGACGCTGCACAAGCCTTGAGACCACGATGAAACTGGCGGTCAGCACCACCACCGACGTCACGAGCGCCAAGACGAGGGGGCCGCCGACCGGTTCGTCGTCGGTGAGGGCGTGCAGCAGCGGGTGGACCAGTGGGATCTTCGCCAGCAGCACCACGATCAGCGTGACGACCGCGGCGAGCACCGTCCAGCCGATCCGCTGGACGAGCAGCCGCGAGCACGGCAGCGCGATCGCGATGCCCAGCAGCGCGCACGCGAGGTGGGCGAGCAGCCCGATGCCCAGCGCCGCCGGCTGGACCTTGAACGACTTGATCGCCGACCAGACCTCGGTGATCACCGTCAGCACCAACGAAAACGCCAGCACGGTGAAGATCGCGCCCGTGATCATCCGGCGCCACTGGCGCGCGTGGCTCAAGGTCACCAGGCGCTGCACCGGGTCCTCGATGTCGAGCAGCGCGATCGTCAGCCAGCACGACACGACGAGCAGACCGGCGGCGCTCACGCCGAACAGCGGCAACGGCGGTGAATGCGGGTCGGCGTAGAGGATCACGCACAGCGCGAGGTAGGCCAGCAGCGCCGGCAGGTAACGCTGCGAATGGCCGAGCAGCGCCAGGTAATACCGCGTCAGGGCGAACACGGCGCCACCTCCCGCACCGACCAGCCGTCCTTCAACGCCCGCAACAAAACCGCGTCCACCGAAGCGACCTCGACGGTGAGCACCACCCGCGGGCCTTCGACGACCGCGTGCCGCACGCCGGGCTCGTCCGCCCAGGCGGCGCCGTCGCCGCGCAGCACGATCCGCGTTGTCGGCTCGGCGCTCTCGGCCGTGAGCCGTCCCTCGTTCATGAGGTGGACGACGTCGGCGTGGTCGTGCACCACCTGCGGCCGGTGGTCGGTGAACACGACGCTCGCGCCGCGCGACCGCGTCTCGGCGACGAGCTCGCCGAGGATCGCGTGCGTCCCGACGTCGAGGCCGGACCACGGCTCGTCGAGGATCAGCAGGTCGGGGCGCACCATGACGGCCTGCGCGAGCCCGACCTTCTGCGCGTTGCCCTTCGACAGCGTCCGCAGCGGCGCGGCCGGGCCGCCGACCAGCGCGAGCCGTTCGAGCAGCGGGTCGATCACCGAAAGGTCGGTCAGACCGCGGATGCGCGCCATGTGCCGCAGGTAGGCCCGCGCGCCCATGCGCTGGCCGGCCGGGAAGCGGTCCGGCAGGTAGCCGATCCGCGGGCTTCCCGTCACCACGCCGGTGGTCGCGTGCGAGACGCCGGCCATGATCCGCAGCAGCGTCGACTTGCCGGAGCCGTTGCTGCCGAGGACGCCGACGACGTGCCCGGGCTCGACGCTCAGGTCGACGTCGCGGAGGACGAAGTCACCGCGCCCGTACCGCTTGCCGACCCCCGCGAGCCGGATCACGCAACAGCGGCCTTCTGGAGCGCCTTGGTCGCGCGCTCGAGCTCGTCGACGCGAGCCGGGTCGACGGGGTGGCCGGCCGCGGCCAGCCAGTTCGCCAGCATCCGGTGGCCGCCCTCGGTGAGCACGGACTCCGGGTGGAACTGGACGCCTTCAAGCGGCAGCTCGCGGTGGCGCATGCCCATCACGATGCCGGTCTCGGTGCGGCCGGTGACCTCGAAGACGTCGGCCGGGATCGTGTCGGGCACCACGGTCAAGGAGTGGTACCGGGTGGCCGTGAACTCCGCCGGCAGGTCCTTGAGGACGCCGGCGCCGTCGTGGTGGACCTGGCTGGTCTTGCCGTGGAGCAGCTCGGGCGCGCGGTCGACGGTCGCGCCGTAGACGACGCCGAGCGCCTGGTGGCCGAGGCAGACGCCGAGCATCGGCGTGCGCGTCTCGGCGCACTTGCGGACGACATCCATGCTCTGACCAGCGCGTTCGGGGGTTCCCGGGCCGGGCGAGACGAGCACGGCGTCGAACTCGGGCACGCGGTCGAGGTCCACGACGTCGTTGCGCCAGACCGTGCAGTCGGCGCCGAGCTGGGCCAGGTACTGGACCAGGTTGTAGACGAAGCTGTCGTAGTTGTCGACGACGAGAACTCGCATGACGCCGAGCCTACCGGCTCCCAACTGGTGGACCGTACGGTAAACCACATTTCTAGTTAGGTGACCCTAACTTACCGTGGAGGGTGTGAGCCGATCTCTTCGCGTAGCCGTGGTGGGCGCTGGTCCCGCCGGGATCTACGCCGCCGACATCCTGGACAAGTCCGACGCCGACGTGACGATCGACCTCTTTGAGCGCATGCCGGCGCCCTTCGGGTTGATCCGCTACGGCGTCGCGCCCGACCACCCGCGCATCAAGGGCATCGTGACGGCGCTGCACAAGGTGCTCGACAAGCCGAACATCCGCCTGCTGGGCAACATCGACTACGGCGCCGACATCAAGCTCGACGAGCTGCGCGAGTTCTACGACGCGGTGATCTTCTCGACCGGCGCGTCGGCCGACCGCGAACTCGACATCCCGGGCATCGACCTCGACGGCAGCTACGGCGCCGCGGACTTCGTCTCCTGGTACGACGGCCACCCGGATGTCCCGCGCACCTGGCCGCTGACCGCGTCCTCGGTCGCGGTCCTCGGCGTCGGCAACGTGGCTCTCGACGTCGCACGCATCCTCGCGAAGACGGCCGACGAGCTGCTGACCACGGATATCCCGGACAACGTCTACCAGGGACTCCGCACGAGCCCGGTCACCGACGTGCACGTGTTCGGCCGCCGCGGGCCGGCGCAGGCGAAGTTCACGCCGCTGGAGCTGCGCGAGCTGGACCACTCGCCGAACGTCGAGGTCATCGTGTCCCCCGAGGACATCGAGTTCGACGACGGCAGCATCGCGGCGCTGCGCGCGTCGAAGCAGATCGACATGGTCGTGAAGACGCTGCAGGAGTGGGCGATCCGCGAGCCGGGCAGCCGGCAGAGGCGGCTGCACCTGCACTTCTTCCACTCGCCGGCCGAAGTCCTCGGCGAGGACGGCCGCGTGACGGGCCTGCGCACCGAACGCACCGAGCTGACCGGCGACGGGAACGTCCGCGGCACCGGCGAGTTCCACGACTGGGACGTCCAGGCCGTGTACCGCGCGGTGGGCTACCTGTCGTCGCACCTGCCGGAGGTCCCGTTCGACCACGTCAACGGCGTCGTGCCGAACCAGGCCGGCCGCGTGCTGGACCTGGACGAGAACCAGCTGCCGGGCGTGTACGTGACGGGCTGGATCAAGCGCGGCCCGATCGGCCTGATCGGCCACACGAAGGGCGACGCGGCGGAGACGATCGCGAGCCTGCTCTCGGACGCGGACACGCTGACCGCCCCGAAGTACGACTCCCCCGACGCGATCCTCGACTTCCTGGCCGCGCGCGGGATCCCGTTCACCACCTGGGAAGGCTGGGGCAAGCTCGACGCGCACGAGAAGGCGCTGGGCCTGGCGGCGGGCCGCGAGCGGATCAAGGTCGTGGAGCGCGAGGAGATGACGCGGGTTTCGCGCGGCTAAGCGGCGCCGAGGTAGGCCAGCACGGCGAGCACGCGGCGGTTCGTGTCGTCCGAAGCCGAGATCCCGAGCTTCGCGAAGATGTTCGCCGTGTGCTTGCCGACCGCGCCTTCGCTGAAGTGCAGCCGGGACGCGATCGCCGCGTTCGAGCAGCCCTCCGCCATCAGGCCGAGGACCTCGCGCTCGCGCGGGGTCAGGGCGGCCAGGGGGTCGGACGCCTTGCCGGACAGGAGTTTCGCGATCACCTCGGGGTCCATCACCGTGCCGCCGGCCGCGACCCGGCGGACCGCGTCGATGAACTGGTCCGCGTTGAACACGCGGTCCTTAAGCAGGTAGCCGATCGCGCCGGTGCCGTCGGCGAGCAGTTCGCGCGCGTAGAGCTGCTCGACGTGCTGGGACAGCACCAAGATCGGCAAGCCCGGGATTTCACGACGCGCCGCCAAGGCGACCTGCAGGCCTTCGTCGGTGTTCGTCGGCGGCATCCTTACGTCCACAATGGACACATCGGGTTTCTCGCGGCGCAACGCCGAAGCCAGTTCCGGACCGCTGCCGACCGCCGCGACGACGTCGAAGCCGTGCGCCGCCAGCAAGTGCGTCAGGCCGTCTCGGAGGAGGTATTGGTCTTCGGCGACGACGACCCGAGGTCGAGCTGACATGGGATCTCCACCATCGCCCTGGTCGGCCCGCCGATCGGGCTGGTCAAGGTCAACCTACCGTCGAAGCCGCCCAGCCGGCGCTCGATCCCGCGCAGTCCCGAGCCGCGGGCCGGAACGGCGCCGCCCGGCCCGTCGTCGGTCACCACCACCGTCAGCTGGTCGTCGGCGAACGCCACCTCGATCGTCGCGCGCTTCGAGCCGTGCTTGGCGGCGTTGCCCAGCAGCTCCGACACCGCGAAGTACGTGCACGCCTCGACCGGCTCCTCGACGCGTCCCGGCAGCGAGCCGGTGACCTCCGCCTTCAGCGGGCTGTCGAGGGCCAGCGCGCGAACGGCGTCCAGCAGTCCGCGCTCGGACAGCACCGGCGGGTGGATGCCGCGGATCAGCACGCGCAGCTCGGTGAGCGCCTCCGACGACGACGCGCGCAGCTCGGCCGCGAGCCGTTTGGCCGCCGCCGGGTCGCTGTCCACCAACGCCTCTACCGCGCCCAGCTTCATCCCCATCGCGACCAGCCGCGACTGGATGCCGTCGTGCAGGTCGCGTTCGATCCGCCGCAGCTCCGCCGCCTGCGTGACCGTGACGTCGCTGCGGGTCTGCTTCAGCCGTTCGACGCGCGCGGCGAGCCGGGTCGCCTCCGTCGGGCCGAACCAGACGCGGGCGAAACGGGCCTGCTGCCGGGCGAGCCAGGTCGTCGGCATCAGGCCGACGACGACCATCGCCAGCATGGCCGGGGTCTGCGCGAGTGCGCCCAGGTGCGTCGACACTTCGGGCAGCGGGAACCACTCGACCGGCGACGAGACGAACGGCCGCCACACCCAGAGTGCGGCGAGGCCGGCGAGTCCCCGGCCGACCAGCGCGACCGTCGGCAGGAGCAAGACCAGCGAAACCAGGGTGACGAGCACAGCGCCGGCGAGGTCGCGCCAGGTGGCGCGGTCGCGCAGGACCCAGCGCGTGCGAGCGTGCTGGACCGGCCAGAACGGCTCTTCGTGCAACTGCTTGCCGACCTGGTAGAGCCCGTCGGGCCGGGGCACCGGCAACCCCGGCGGCGGCAGGTACGGCCGCGCGATCCGCACCCCCGTCCAGTTCCCGGCCTCGCGGCGCAGCGTGTCGGTGATCGTCCGGCACCACAGCACGACCGGGACCGCCAACGGCGAGAAGCCGACCATCAGGACCAGCTGCGGCACCGAAAAGATCAGCTGCACCACGGAAAGCGCGAAGATGCCGGCCTGGTGGCCCAGCGCTTCGGTGTGCCGGTGCAGCCAATTCCCGCGCGACTCGGCGGGCGGGCCGGGGCCGAGCCACCAGCGGGTCCACCGGCCGTAACCGCGCAGCACCGCGGGCCCGCCGATCAGGACGGCCACCGGCAGCAGCAGCGTGACCAGCGGGTTCACCAGCTGCCAGGTGAGCTCGCGGCCCGCCGCCGGGTCCTCCAGCGCCCACGTGAGGCGGTGCTGCCAGCGGATCCAGAACGCGCGCTTGTAGAGCTGGTTGCCGTCGCGGTACCAGCCGTCGCGCTCGCGCACCGGCTCAGGCGGCTCGGGCCGGTACGGCGGGGCGATGTCGACGTCGCACCAGCGCGCGGCCAGCGTCCGCGCGAGCGTCGACCGGCCACGCGCCCATTCGACCGCGGGGCCGAGGAAGAAGACCAGGCCGACGCACAGCAGCGCGAACGCGACCAGCTCGACGAGCACGTCGACCCAGCCGAGGAACGCGAACGCGGCCAGCGCGCACGCCCGCCCGAGCGCCCGCAGGTACGCCATCCGGCACCTCCTTCCCCCGCGATCATCGCCGGACCGCCCGCGTCCGCGCACTGGCCGAAGCTCCCCGGCCGGGGTTGGGCCAGACCCACCCCCGCGTCAGCAAAACCCTACTTGAGCTGGGGATTCAGCGTCATTCTGCGCGACCGCGAAGATTCGTAGCTTTGTCGTCATGCCCCTCATCGAAGTCACCGACCTCCGCAAGCGCTACGGCTCCCGGGTCGCGGTCGACGGCGTTTCGTTCACCGTCGAGCGCGGCGAAATCTTCGGCATCCTCGGCACGAACGGCGCCGGGAAGACCACCACGGTCGAGTGCCTGCAGGGCCTCCGCCGTGCGGACGCCGGGGAGATCTCCGTGCTCGGCCTCGACCCCGCGACCGACCGCGCCGCGCTGACCCGCCGCGTCGGCGTGCAGCTGCAGGAAAGCCGGCTGCCGCCGAAGCTGCGGGTGCGCGAGGCGCTGGAACTGTTCGCCTCCTTCTACCCGGATCCGGCCGACGTCGACGTCCTGCTCGATCAGCTCGAACTGCGCGATCACGCGCGCGGCTACTTCGGGAAGCTGTCCGGCGGCCAGAAGCAGCGCGTGTCGATCGCGCTCGCGCTGGTGGGCAACCCCGAGCTGGCCATCCTCGACGAGCTGACGACCGGGCTCGACCCGCACGCCCGCCGCGAGACGTGGCGGCTGGTCGAAGGCGTGCGCGCCGCCGGCGTCACCGTCCTGCTGGTCACGCACTTCATGGACGAGGCCGAGCGGCTCTGCGACCGCGTCGCGATCTTCGACGCCGGCCGCGTGGTCGCGACCGGCACGCCCGCCGAGCTCCGCGCGACGGCCGGAGCCTCCACTTTGGACGACGCGTTCGTCTCGCTCACGAGGAGCACGCTGTGAACACCTTCGCCAAGATCACCGCCACCGAGACCAAGCTCTTCCTCCGCACGCCGCTCATGGCGATCGCGGGGCTCCTGCTGCCGACCGCCGTGCTGCTCGCGGTGGGCGCGATCCCGGGCATGACGGAACCCAGCCCGGCGGCCGGCGGATACCGCTTCATCGACGCCTGGGTCCCGTCGCTGGTCGTCATCAGCCTCGCGATGCTCGCCCTGCAGTCGATCCCGGCCGCGGTCGCGACCTACCGCGAGCAGGGCGTGCTGCGCCGGCTGGCCACCACCCCGGTGCACCCGGTCAACCTGCTGGGAGCGCAGCTGCTGATCCACGTCGTGGTCGCGCTGGCGGGCATCGGCCTGGTGCTCGCGGCGGCCCACGCGGCCTACGACGTCCCGATGCCGAAGCACCCGCTGCTGTTCCTGCTGACGCTGCTGCTCGGCACGGTCTCGATGTTCTCGTTCGGCCTGCTGGCCGCCGCGATCGCCCGGACGGCCAAGGCGGCGGGCGGGTTCGCGCTGGTCGCGTTCATCCCGACGATGTTCTTCGGCGGCGTGTACCTGCCACGGGCGCTGCTGCCGGTGGTCCTGCAGCGGATCGGCGACTACCTGCCGCCGGGCACGCAGCCGCTGCAGGACGCCTGGGTCGGCACCGGCGTGCAGCCGCTGCAGCTGGTCGTCCTCGCCGGCTTCGCGGTCATCGGAACGGCCTCGGCGGCGAAGCTCTTCCGCTGGGAGTGATCCGCCATATTGGTGATGATCATCGTTTTCTCTTGTGGCCGGGCCACGCGGCCGGTAGCCAGGAAGACGGCCCTGCTCAAACTGGAGGTTCGATGTCCCTGGACGTGTCACCCGCGCTGCTGGAGAAGGCCGAGCGCGGGGAGGTCACCGACGCCGAGTTCGTCACCTGCGTCAAGGAGTCCCTGCCGTACGCCTGGGAGGTCATCACCGGCGTCATCGCCGACGCCGAGGGCGCGGCGGACGGGTTCGCCGACAACGAGACGCCACCGCCGAGCGAGGCCGCCCGCGGCCAGCTGCTGCGAGCCCTGGCCTCGGACGCGATCCGGGGCGGGCTGGAGCGCCACTTCGGCGTCAAGCTGGCCTTCCAGAACTGCCACCGGGTCGCGGTGTTCCGGAAGTCCGAAGTGGACGGTGACCGCTACCGAGCGTTCGTCTCGCCGCGCGGCCAGCTGCTCAACCAGAGCCCGGAGCTGCGGGACTGCTAGCCCGGCCCTCCGGCGCACCGCCCGGTGCGCCGGAGGCTCAGTTGACCGCGACCTCGTTGAACCACAGCCGCGGCTCCAGCCACGGGAACACCACGAACATCAGCAGCGCCACGACGCCGAGGGCGAGGACCACCGCGATCGTCAGCTTCACCGCGAACGGGCCGGGGAACTTCCGCCAGAGCCAGGCGTACATCAGGCCTCCCCGATCTTCGAGAGCAGGTCGCCGTAGTCCTTGACCTGGTTCTTCGGCACCTGCTGGGTCAGCACCGACGTGATGATGAGCCGCTCGCGGGCGGAGAACTGCGGGTGGCACGTCGTGAGCGTGAGCAGCGCGGCCTGCTGGGCCTTCGGCAGCGCCTCGGCGTCCTTGTACGGGACCGGGTTCACCGCCGTGCCCTCGCTGGGCAGCACGACCTTGCGGCCGAACGTCTTGCTGTACGCACCGCCCTCTTCGGCGTTCGGGTCGCGCAGGGTCGAGACGCCCTTGCACTTCGGGTCGGCGCCCTTGCCGCCCGCCCAGTTCTCGATCTCGTCGTCGTAGGGCAGGACCTTGTAGATGTAGAAGTCGGTCGAGGTCTCGATCACGATCTGGTCACAGGAGGAGAGGTTGTCCAGGTCGTTGAACGGGGCGCCCTTGCCGACGCGGTGGCCGGCGACGGCGAAGTTGCCGGGCTCGCCGGGCAGCGACGTGCCCTTGTAGTGGCCGGGGCCGACTTCGAGGGAGGCGTCGTCGGTGCCTTCCTGGATCGTGAAGTTGTAGTCGACGCCGAACGTCGGGATGTGGATCCGGGCGAACGCCTTGCCGTCGATGAGTTCGGGGTGCAGCGTGCGGTCGTGCGCCCACTCGCCGTCGAGCTGGTCGCTCGCCTCGGACTGCTTGCCCGCCGAGAACAGGTCGGTCACGTACAGCTCGTAGACCATGAACAGCAGCACGACCAGGCCCAGCGTGATGAGGATTTCGCCGGCCGTCCGGATCGCGACGCCGCCCTTGCCCAACGGAGGCGGGGCGGGCTTCTCCTTGGTCGCGGTGCCACCCTTCCCGACCGGGGCGAAGACGATGGTCTCCTCGTTCGCGCCGGGGGCCGGGGGCGGGCTGGTGTAGCGGCGGGGCGGCGGGCCCTGCGGACGCCGCGGCGGCTGACCGGAAGCCTGGCGTGGCGGCATTTGCCCACGTGGAGGCGGGACCGGGCGGCGCTGGGGCGCGGGCCGCTGCCCGGGGGTTCTGCGCCGGTCGTCATCCGGTCCTTCGCGCGTAGTCACGCAAGCTCCTCTCAAGCCGCGTCCAACACTTGGTGACCCCGACGTCACGGTACGGGAAATCCAACCACTCCCGGCCGCTGCTTTCCTGCGGTCATTTACGTTAACGTGTGCACGTGGCGCTGGTTGCGCACCCCAGGCGGGTCATCGCCACCAGACGAGCCCAAACAGCACCGCGAGGAACACGATGCCCAAGTCCAAGGTCCGCAAGAAGACGGCTTACACCCCGCCTGCCGACCGGCGTACGCCGGTGAAGGTGCGGGCGGCCGGTCCCACTGGTCTCGCCTGGAAGATCCCCATGTTCGGGCTGATGCTCGTGGGCCTGGTCTGGCTGCTGGTGAACTACATCGCCGGGGACAAGATCTCCTGGATGGCCGACCTGGGCAACTGGAACTTCGCCGGCGGGTTCGCGCTGATGATCGCGGGTCTGCTCATGACTATGCGTTGGCGCTGATTATTACTCCGAATGGCGGCTTGACGCCGAATTACACCGGTGTGACTCATCCCCAGTGTGGATAACCCCTGTGGATAACTACCCCACCTCGTGGGCGCCGCGGCGGGCCCTTGTGGTATCTGCGTGGGCGGTCACCGCGTTGCTGCTGGCCGGCGTGGTAGCCGACGTGCTGACCGGCGACCGCGGCGGTCTGGTGCTGTTCGCGCTGGCCACGCTGGCCGTCGGCGCGTTCGCCGCGCACTCGACGCTCGTCCGGCCCCGCCTGGCGGCCGGCCCGGACGGGCTGGCCGCCCGGACGCTCGGCGGCACCCACCGGCTGCCGTGGGCGCAGACCCGCACGCGGCTGCGCACCACCCGCCGGCTGGGCCGCGACGGCGTCACGCTCGAGATCGAGCACGAAGACGACCTGTACGTCTTCGGGTGGCTCGACCTCGGCGAAGACCCCCGGGACGTCCTGGACGTCCTCAGCACGCTCCGCGCGCGCAGCTAGCCGCAGCTGTAGAGCTCCTGGCCGCGGTACTGGACGAACTGGCAGGTCTGGGCCGCGACCTCGGTGTCCTTGTAGATCAGCAGCCCGATCATCGCGACGACGAGGATGGCGACCCCGGCCGCCTGCCAGGTCGCCTGGCGCGCCTGCGGCGCGTAGAGCATCGCCACGGTGACCAGCGCGCCGGTGACCAGGCCGCCGACGTGGCCGAGGATCGAGATGTTCGCGACGCCGAAGGTGATGAACGCGTTCAGCGCGAGCGTGATGATCAGCCCGGTCGGGTTGAGGCGCAGCTTCAGCACGATGACCGCGTAGGCGCCCATCAGGCCGAACAGCGCGCCGGACGCGCCGGCGGTGCCCCCGTCGAGGTTGTCGAAGAGCAGCACGGCCGTGGACGCGCCGAGCATCGAGACGAAGTAGAGCGCCAGGTACCGGACCTTGCCGAAGACCGGCTCGAGCGCGCGGCCCATCATCCACAACGAGAACATGTTGACCGCGATGTGGATCGGGCCGTAGTGCAGGAAGCCCGAGGTGAACACGCGCCACCACTCGTCGGCGCCGAAGGTCGCCTGGCCCCAGAGCACGCCCAGCTGGAAGACGTTCGACACCTGGTTGTCGTTGAGGCTGCGCGCCTGGACGACCGTGACGAGGAAGACCAGCACGTTGACCGCGAGGATGGCCTGCGTGGCCAGGAACGACCCGGATGGCCGCGCACCGGCGATGGTGCGCACGCCGAGGCCGGCTTCCTGGTAGCCGCGGTGCTGGCGGCGCTGCTGCTGGGTGCCGCTGTGGACGCAGTCGGTGCACTGGAAGCCGACGGGGGCTTCGCGGAGACAATCCGGGCACGCCGGACGCCCGCACCGGGAACAGCTCAGCCCGGTCGGGCGGTTCGGGTGCCACCAGCACCCGGGGAGCGCGGCTTGCTCGGCGGCGGGGTTCGGCGGTTGGTTCACGATGTCACCAACCTACCGAAACTCCCGTCGGGGAAGCCGTCAGTGCTCGATGGTGACCTTCTCGATGACGACGTCGGTCAGCGGACGGTCCGCCGGGCCGGTCGCCGTGCGCGCGATCGCGTCGACGACGTTGCGCGACTCCTGGTCGGCCACCTCGCCGAAGATCGTGTGCCGGAAGTTCAGGTGGGTGGTCGGCGCGACCGTGATGAAGAACTGCGAGCCGTTCGTGCCGGGCCCCGCGTTGGCCATGGCCAGCAGGTACGGCTTGCTGAACTGCAGCTCCGGGTGGAACTCGTCGCCGAACTTGTAGCCGGGGCCGCCGCGGCCGGTTCCGGTCGGGTCGCCGCCCTGCAGCATGAAGCCGTCGATGACCCGGTGGAAGATCGAACCGTCGTAGAAGGGGCCGGAGTTCGTGCCCGCCGCGTTCGGCTGGGTGTACTCCTTGGTGCCTTCCGCGAGCCCGACGAAGTTCGCGACCGTCTTCGGCGCGTGGTCGGGGAGGAGGTTCAGGTTGATGTCACCCTGGTTGGTGTGCAGCGTTGCTTTCACAGGCCCAATCGTGCCATCTGCGGCGGGCGGCGGCGAAAAGGGGCACGATAGGTTACGGGTAACAGAGCAGTGTCAAAACGAATGATGAGGTGAAGTCCATGTCCCGGGCGACAGCCCAGGCCGCCGAGACCGCCGACAAACTCGTCTCCGAGGGCGTCAAGCACGGCCGGCGCGCGCAGAAGCAGCTCGCGAAGAAGACCGAGCTCACCCGCAAGGAGCTCAAGAAGAGCTCGAAGGCCGCCCGCCAGGAGGCCCTCTCCCGCCTGTCCGAGCTGCGCAAGCCGGGCCGCAAGGCCAAGAAGGCCGCCATCAAGGCCGCGAAGGCGGCCGGCGACTCGAAGCGCCGCGGCAAGAAGGACTTCAAGGCGGCGAAGAAGGACTTCTACGCCGCAGTCGTCGAGGCCAAGGCCGCGGCGAAGGGCACGCGCAGCCGTCGCAAGTGGCCGTGGCTGCTCGGCCTGGTCGTGGTCGGCGCCGGTGCCGCCTACGCGCTCCGGTCGAAGCAGGAGCCGCCGGTCGCGCCCGCGCCGCCGAAGGCCACCCCGCCCGCGCCGAAGCCCGCCGAAGCGGCGAAGCCGAGCCCGCAGGCGAACGGCAAGGCGCCGTCCCCGGCGCCCGCCGAGAAGAAGAACTGAAGCCGACGCGAAGAGGCCCCTCGGGCGTGCACCCGAGGGGCCTCTTCAGTCGTGCGTGCGATCAGGCGTTCGCGGCGTGCTTGTCGATCAGCTGGCCCAGGCGGGGCAGCGCCTCTTCGACGTTCTTCTTGCCGTTCGGGCGCAGCTTCGAGTAGACCTTCTTGATGCTGTCCCGGCTGCTGCGCTCGGCGCGCGTGTCGGTGACGCTCAGCAGCGCGTCGGAGGCCTCGTCCGAGCGGCTGGTCAGGTAGGCGCCGAAGTCGTTGCCGCCCTTGGCGCGGTAGTCGCCGTAGAACGGCTCGAGCGCGGTGGCGAAGTCGGGCAGCAGCGTGTCGACGGCCGAGGGGATGATGCCCGGCTTGATCTTCTTGACCGCGGCGAAGCCGGTCTTGACGACGGCACCCGAAACGCCGCCCTTGTCCGAGACCTCGGCGTCGACGAGGGTCTCGAAGTCCGTCACGACAGCCGGACGACGGCTGGAGTCGAGCAGGATGTCCTTGAGGGTGTCAGCCACGAATCTTGTCCTTTGCGTTGCAGATTTTGTGCCCGGCCCCGGGGTGGGGATCCCCCGATGGCTGCGGTGCGCGAGTCCACGAAGCCTGCGCGTGACGCACAGGGTAATACAAGATCAACATCACTCACCCGTGTGGAGCCCGCTACCTAGAGCTTCAGGGCAGCGATAGCCTTCTTGACCACTGTGCGTGCCTTTACGCTCTGTTTCTGGTTGGTGGTCGCGATGACCGCCGCGGACCCCTTCGCGACCGCGTAGACGGCGCCGTCGTCGGTCGATTCGTAGCCGCCCTTCCAGCCGGAAGGGTCGCTGGCCGGGTTGGACGAGTCGACCGGCGCCGCCTTGTTGACCAGCGCGGTCGCCGTCTTCGCGTCCCCGACGTAGACACGGACGGTGAGCTGGATCTTCCCGTCCGGGCGGTAGAAGAAGCACGCAGGGTGAGGCTTGTCAGCCGAGATCCGCACCTTCGAAACGTGCTGGCCGTTCGAGTCGGCCACGAACTGGCTGTCGAGGTACGGGCAGTCCCCGGTCGCGCCAGGCTGGGGGTCCGGTGGCAGGTCCGCACCCCCGGCCGTGCCGACGGACGTCGACGGCGGGCTGGGGGTCGCGGTGCCGGACACGAGGGAGGGGCCGCAGCCGGCCAGCAGCACCACGGCGGGCGCGAGAAGTACGAGTCGTCGCATAGCGCGCACAGTCAACCATGAAGCGTGTGTGAAAACTGCTGGCTGAAGTCGACGTGACCGCGAGGCGTGCGACGATGGCGTCGTGCTTACCCCCGAGCAGTACCTCGGCGTGGTGGCCGAGCGCATCCAGCGGTCCGGCGGCAACTTCGGGACCGTGCAGATCGGGCCCGCGCTCTGCCCCGTCGGGTTGTTCGCCGAGTCGGTGATGCTGTCGACGATGAACTACTGCGTCATCGCGGCGGCCGTCCCCGAGATCAGCGCGGCCGCGCTGTACGACTTCACCGGCCGCGCCACGCAGTACGCGCGCGCCAACCTGGTCGGCACCATGGGCTGGACCGCGGCCTCGGTCGTGATCGCCGGGCTGGTCGGCCACCACGTGCACCCGGACGCCGCGCAAGCCGCGTCGGCGAAGACGAGCAACCAGTTCGGCGGCGAGACGCGCATGGTGGCGGTCGACCTCACCGCGGGCCAGACGTACGCGTTCACCGGCGGGAAGGTCTGGGGCGCCGCGATGCACGGCGCGATCCGCGCCAAGCTGACGTTCTGCTTCCCGCCGCCCGCCGAGGCCTACCAGCAGGTGCAGTGGCAGCAGGCGCAGGTCCAGCCGCAGCAGCCGCCGGTACCGCCCCCGCCGGCCGCCGGTCCGCCCGCGCCCGGCTACCCGCCGCCGGGACAGCAGCCGTACGGTTACTGACATGGTCGCGTTGCGCGGATGGCCCTCGTTCCCTGAAGAACTCCCTGTGTTCAAGCCGGAAACGGCGGCCGCCGACCCGCAGACGCTCTTCGTCGAATGGCTGACCGAAGCCGGTGAACACGTGCTGGCGCCGCACGCCGTCACACTGTCCACAGTGGACGCCGATGGCGCGCCGGACGCGCGGGTGGTCATCCTCAAGGACGTCGGCCCGGCGGGCTGGGCGGTCGCGACCAGCTCGGAGAGCCCGAAAGGCCTGCAGCTGCACAAGGATCCACGCGCCGCGCTGACGTTCTTCTGGCCCGGCCGCGGCCGTCAGGTCCGGCTGCGCGGCCCGGTCTCCCCCGCGGCGCCCGAGGTATCCGCGGCGGACTTCTTGGCGCGGCCACCGGCGTCGCGCGTCGAGGCGTTCATCGGGCACCAGTCGCAGGTCCTGCACGACCCGGCCGACCTCGACGCGGCGGCCGCGGAGGCAGAGCGCTGGGTCGCGGAAAACCCGGACGTGGCCCCGGAAACGTGGACGCGCTACCTCGTCGACCCGGACGAAGTCGAGTTCTGGCAAGCCAGTCACGACCGCCGGCACGTGCGGCTGCGGTACCGGAAGTCCGACGGCGGCTGGGTCCGCGAGCGCCTCTGGCCCTGATCGGAGGTATACCGCGCCCGGGTCTTTGTGGCGATGATGGATCATGCGCTCGAAACTGCTGACCGCCGGGCTGGTCCTGGCGTTGACTGCCGCACTCGGGGGTGTGGCCTCGGCCGACGCGCGTCCTGGGGGACGACCGACGCTGAGGGACCCGCACCCGTGCCCGGGCCAACCGGGCTTCACCTGCTCGACGTTGACCGTGCCGCTCGACCGGTCCGGCCGCGTGCCGGGCACGCTCGACCTGCCGGTCGCGACGGCCGACAACGTGACCGCCCCCAAGGGCGTGCTGCTGTTCTTGACCGGCGGGCCCGGCCAGGGCGGCGTCCGCAGCATCACGCGGATCGCGACCCAGCGGCTGCCGGAAGTCGCGAAGGACTACCGGTTCGTCATGCTGGACCAGCGCGGCACCGGCGCGAACGCGTTGCACTGCCCGGGTTTGCAGGCGCAGATGGGCAGCTCGGACATCGCGACGCCAACGCGTGACGCGGTCACCGAGTGCGCGCGCATCCTCGGCAACACAGCGCCGCTGTACTCGACCGACCAGACCGTCGCGGACTTCGACCAGCTCCGCCAGGCGCTGGGCGTGTCGAAGATGGTGGTCGACGGCGTCTCGTACGGCTCGTTCACGGCGGCGCGGTACGCGATCGCGCACCCGGGCAACGTCAGCAAGGTCGTCCTGGATTCGGTGCTGCCGCACCACGCGTCCGCATCGGCGTCCCTCTACCTGACGGGGTTGACGGCCGAGGCGCGTGTGCTGCGCGCGGCGTGCGCGGTGGCCCCGGCCTGCGGCTTCGACCCGGCGGACGACCTGGCGTGGGTGGTCCGCCACCGCGGCACGGCGGACGGCGTGAAGATCTTCGACTTGATCGTGACATACGAGTTCGTCGACCCGACGTACCGCAACCCGTCCGCGGGCGACGTCATCGGAGCCCTCCACGCGGCCCGCGGCGGATCGCCGGAGCAGCTGGATGGGCTCCTGGAGACGTACAAGTCGGGCGGCGACGACCCGGCATCGTTCAGCTCGGGATTGCACGCGGCGACGCTGTGCGCGGACCAGCGCTTCCCATGGGGCTCATCGGCGACGCCCATGGCTTTGCGGCAGCCGCTGTTGTCGTTGACAGCACGCGCGCTGCCACCGTCGGCGACCTGGCCATACACGACGGAAGTGGCGACGCAGCAGGGCTTCATCCAGACGTGCCTGCCGTGGCCCGCGGAGCGCCCCGGCTCGAACCCGGCGTCCCGGCTGCCGAACGTCCCGGTCCTGCTGCTGAACGGCGACCGCGACTTGTCGACACCGCTGGAGTGGGCGCGCGAGGAAGCGGCCCAGGCCCCTCGTGGCCAGTTGGTGATCGTCCCGGGCGAGTCCCATTCGATCCAGAACCGCGAGCGCGGCCACGCGGGCCGGGACGCGGTGCTCAGCTTCCTTCGCTGAGGCGGACGGCCCGGGTGCGTTTCCGGCGCCCGGGCCGTCGAAGCCGCTCACGTCATGACGTGCGGTTTCCTTCCGTTGACCTCGTCCCGCGGTCTTTCCGTTGGCGCTTCACCGAAGACGTCGGTCTGCTTCAGCCGCGCCGCGAGCCGGACGACCTCGTCGTCCAGATCGGCCTGGAGCCGCGCTTCCTCGGACCGCCGCAGCGCGTCGGACTTCGCCCGGCGGGTGTCGGCCTGGTTCCGGAGTTCGTGCTGCTCGTTCTCCAGCCGGAAGACCTCGCGAGCTTCATCGGTGCGGACCCGCTGCTGGAACACCTTGCACACGCTGTTCACGCGCATCTCCAGCAGCTGCTCGTAGCGGGTGGTCCCGCTCAGCAGCTTGACCAGCACGGGAAGGCAATCAACGAGGATCAAGAAGCCGCGGATGAACCAGGTGGCCGCGACCAGGAACCCGTTTTCGGTCGTGAGGTCGTCCAGAGCTCGCAGCCGCTCGAGGAGACCGATCGCGCCCTGGTGGGACGCCTCCGCGGCCACTTGGCGCTGGACTTCCGCGTCACGGTCCTGGCGGTAGTTGCGCTGGGCGTCGCCGAGGGTCGCAGTGAGCTCGGTGATCTTGGTTTCCAGCCCGGCCAGCCGGGTCGCCCGGTCGGTGATCGGGTGGGTTTGCCGGAAGTCCGCGGCTTCCCGTTCCCGGGCGAGGCACTCCGGTCCGCGGCCCGCCTTGCCGCTCAAGCCCGGCCCAGCGGTACCGACGCACTCCCCGCTCGCGACGCTGTCGCGGCGGGCTTGCTCGTCCGTGTCGTCCTTGATGCTCTTCCGGAGGCCGCCGGCTTCGTTACGCAGGTCGTCCAGCTGACGTGCCACCGTCGCGTGGTTCGCCAGCAGGTTCATCCGGTGCCCGGCGCACTCCGGCTGTTCCGCGGCCTTGCGCGCCCCCTCGTCGGCATCGGGTTCCGGGTTGCACCGCAGGAGGACGCTGGTCAGGTCGCGCAGCGACTGGTCACGCTCGTCGCGGATGTGCTGTTCGATCGCGGGCTGGAAGACCCGCAGGACGAGCGGTTCCGCGATCACGACTCCGAAGCAGGCGGCGACGAGCAGGCGCGGGACGAGCAAGGACGCGCGCTTGGTCCAAGCCGTCGTGGTCGAACTGGCGATGAGCCAGCGGTCGAGGTTGAGGATGAAGACGCCCCAGATCAGGGCCGGCACGAACAGCAGGACGTTGAACCCGCCGAGCGCTTCGCTGAGCCCGACGAGCATCGAGAACGTGGCGATGGTCGCGGTGCCGAGAACGACCCCGCCCATCGCCGTGTACCGGGGCCGGTCGCTCGGGATCTCGTCGAGCAGCTTCTCGTCGACCCCGGTGAGGATGCGGAGCCTGCGAGCGAGCGTCGGGAGGTCCGGCGGACGGATCTTCGGTTCAGTCACCTGAGTTCTCCCGCGGGCCTTGGCCTTCGTCGAGCTGAGCCGCGGGCTGCCTCGAAGCGAGGTCGCCGCGGGCCTGGCGGTGGGGCATCGCGCTGTCGATGACCGACGCGAACAACCTCTCCGCGTCGACGGCGATGGTGTCCAACGCCCCGTCGGGGAGGACTTCGAGCAGCTTGATGAGGTTCTGCTCCTTCTGCGCGCGTTCGGTGTGGGCTCGCTCCGCGGCTTCGGCCAGGTTCAGCTGGTTCTTCGCCGCGGCGATGGACGACAGGGCCTCGGGGCCGCGGTCGAAGTACTCGCTCAACCGGGCGGCCGTCCGGTCTTCGGCCGCCTGCTCGCGCTCGTCGAGCTTGTGCCGCCATCCCTGGTCACGCAGGTCACGTTCGTGGTCGGCCAGCGCCGTCGGCGTCTGCACCGACACCCCGGCCAGTTCCGTGCGTATTCCCGGCAGTGCGGGCGGGCGGAGCCGGCAGTAGGCCTCGACGAGCGCGCCCACTTCCTGGCGCACTTTGGTGATCTGTGCGACCGAGTACACACCGGACACACCGGCCAGTGCCCCGTTCTGCTTCAGGTGGGTGCGCAGCGGTGCCCGCAGGTCGGTCCACCCGTGCTCCGCCACCAGTTCCGGATCGACGACCTGGCAGGTGAAGTCCACGACGACGGTGAAGTCGTCGGCCGCGCTCGACGACGGCAGCCGGAACGACACCGGGATCTGGTATGCGCGCATACTCACTAGGCTCACCGAGACCGCGTTCACGACCAGGTCTTCGTTGCCCGCCAGGTGCTGGCGATCGGTCAGGGCGACGTAGGTGGATCCCCGCTCGAAGACGAAGACCGCGCCCGGTTCCGACGTCGGCAGTTCCGCGATCTGCCGGCTGCGGAACAAGAACTTCCGCGGGGCACGAGCGAGCGAACGCTCGGCCAGGACGGGAAAGGGACGTGCGTCGACGCTCATCAGAAATCTCCTCGGGGTCGGCGGGAACGGGGCAGCGGAGCGGGTTGCATCCCGCCGAGGGTGTGCAGCAGGGTGGTGAGGTTGGCTTCGGCCGACCGTGATCCGCCGGGCAGCAGCCGCTTGAGTTCTTCGTTGCGGAACCGCTGGTGAGCCGGTGGCATGGCTTCGCGGATCGCCTCTCCCAGGGCGGCGACCGCGCCCTGGACGTCGTCCGCCTTGTCCAGTGCCGCGAACGTGTCCCGCAGCGCGTCGATCGCGTCCGCCCGGTGCGGGGCGCTGCACAGCACATCGGCCCACAGCGCACCGAGCAGGGCGATGTTCTCCGACTGCTCGCGCAGGACAAGGGCCGCCACCGGCTCCGCGACGCCCACTCGACGCGCCCCGAGCAGGGTCACGACGAGCCGCCGGGCCGCCCGCAGCACGCGGACGCTGACTCCCTTCTCGTAGGCGTCGCCGTCGGCTTCGTCCGGTGCATCGGCCAGCGGATCGGCCACTGTCACGGCGACATCCGGCAAGGAAATCCCATCGAGGACCCGACCGTTCGTCGCCGTCACCAGCTCACGTGCGACGGTGGCGAGAACGTCGCCGGTAGCGGTCGCTCCGGCGTCGGCCGCGGTGGCCAGCAAGAATGCGAGCGAGCCGCCGGCCGCGTCGCCGATCCGCTTGGAACGCAACGCCAGGAAGCAAAGGCGCTGCATCGCTTCCGCCGGGTAGCGCAAGCCGAGGGGACCACCGAGCGCCATAGCCGAGGTGAGTGCCTTGGCGGTGCCTTGCCGATCTCCCCAGGCCAACGCGATGCTGAGCGCCAGCGGGGCCAGGCCGTCGTCGTCGCTCATGAACCAAAGGACCAGAGCGGCCTGGCTGCGCTCGACCACGCCGCCCGCCGCCCACGGCTCGAGAAACGACGCGCACACGTCGGCGAAGTCGTTGCGGGCGAGCATCGCCAGCCCGATCGCCAGCTGGCCCTCACCACGTTCGGTGAGCCCCAGCTCGCGGACGTCGAACAGCCACCGGCGCACCGGATCCCAAAGCTGGTGCCCGAACTCGTCGTAGAGCGCCTCCAGAGCGAGGGCCCGGTGTTCGCGGAGGCGGAAGGCGATCTGCCTGCCGACCCCACCGGCGCGTTCGCGCCCGCTGGCCACCAGCAACGGGTGCTCCCGGTTCCGCCGAGGCAGCTCCCGATCGCCGGTTGGCGCGACGGGAGGCGCCGGATCACTCGTGAGCAGAAGGCCTGCGAGGAGGTCGTCGAACACCGGCTCCGGGAGGACGCCGAAGAGAGCGACCACGGTGACCTCGAAGATGTCCCGCCGCAGCGAGGTGTTCTGGACCCAGTCGGTGACCTGCTGCCTCGCCTCGGACCGGAAGGCCTGCAGGGCGTTGTCCGGGTCGTCGCGAAGATGCGCGGCCAGGGCCACGATCTCGCGCGGGCGGAGGTGGACGACCTGCACCAAAGCCGCCGTCCGCACGCCTGCCTCGAGCGCGGCCATCCCGGGGAGGCTCAGGAGGAGCTCGCGCGGATCCGGCGCGGGCACTTCGGCGACGAACTCCGGCAGCGACTGCTCTCGCAAACCGGCCTCGGTGCTGGTGATGACGAGGTACGCCCCCGCCCGTTCGAGCACCGTCGACAGCGATCGGAAGTCGTGCTCGCGAACCTGCGCCGGGGCGCCGTCCCCGACGAGGTCGGCGATCAGGTACCCGTGCCCCTCGCGGTAGGTCATCCCGGTGCCGAGCTGCGCGAGTGTGCTCGCCGGGGAAATGCTCGTCAACGTCGGCGCGGGTCCGTCGGCAAGGCCGCCGCACACCTCCGAAAGCAGCTTCAAAGCCGCCGTGTACTTGCCGTCGCCCTCGTTGCCGTGGAGCACGACGAGGTGGTTGCGACGCAGGATCCGGCCGGCGCGGGACAGTCCTTCCGGTCGCACGAAGTCGCGCAACGCGGCTTCGAGCGCTTCCGGAGTGATGGTGCCCGTTGCCCGCCGGACTCGGGCGCCGAAGCCGAACACGGCGTTGTCGGCGTGGATGTCCCCCGAGATCGCGTTGTAGACGACCTGCTTCGCCGTGATGGCGACCCGGTCGCTTTCGCCGTACTCCGGTTCCGCGGCCGGTTGCGGTTCGGGCTCCGGCGCTTCGTGCTCTTCGTCCGTCGTGGTGGGAGTGGTCATGGCCGTCACCCGTTCCTGATGCCGAAGACGACGTTCTCGCCGTGGACGGATCCGTTGACGGTCGTCTGAACCGTGCCCGGTGACGTCGTGGGCTGTTCTTCCGGCCGCTCCTGGCTTTTCGCCCGCTCGGACGGTGCGCCCGCGTGGGGTTCCCAGATCCAGGCCGTCCCTGTGAACTCCTTCTTGGTGATCGTCACGCGGCGGAAGTCCGCCGGCCGGTGGGTCGTGTGCCCCTGGAGCACGGTGTCCTCGTACACCTGGTTCGACAGCGCGACCGCCAGGTCGCTCGCCGGGCGATCGTCGAGCGCGGCGTGCAGCTCCGGCGAATCGAGGATCCGCGCAAGCTCGACCGGCGCCGGGCCGGCGTGCCCGTTTTCGGCGGGCACAACGCGGCCGAAGTGCACGGCGAGCCGCAAGCGCAGCCGCAGATCGTCCCTCAGCCTGGAGTTGTGCCGGGCCAGGCATGCTGAAAGCTCACGCACGAACCCGTCGACCACGGTCTTCTCCGACACGTCGGCCGGCAACACCGCGAATTCGGAATCCCCGCCCTGCTGCCGGTGCCATTCCATTCGATCGAACCCGACGACCTCGGCGGCGTCGGTCAGCACTTCGAGCAAGTGCCGCTGGATCCATATCTGGTGAAGATCATTCCCCCGGCCGTAGCCACGAGCGTCCGCCGCCAAGCAGAGCCGACGGCAGACCTCGCCCATCTGCGCCATTTCAAGAACCTTTCGTATGCAAAATCCGCGCCGTCATCATTGGCCACGCGCAGTCACAGGAATACGCACGGAGGCGGATTCTCCGACCAATCCGCGATCTCCTTGAGCTGATCGGCGTCGATGATCTTCAGCCGCCGGTAGTGACGGGTGATCACCTTCCTCCGTTCGAGTTCGAAGAGATCTCGTTCGGCCGTGCGTTGCGCGACGCCCGTCAAGGAAGCGATCTCCGCTTGCGTCACGGAGATGCCCAAGTCCCAGCCGTCCTGCTGCTGATTTCCGTACGCGGTGGCGACTTCGTAGAGCAGCCGCGCGATCCGCACCAGCGGGTCGTACGCACCGGCGTCGATCCGGCGCCGGTTGGCCCACCGCAACCGCCGGCTGATCATGCGGGTCACTTCGAGCGAAAACTGCGGTTGCTCCGCCAGCAGCTTGCGGAAGCGGGCGCCTTCGATCGCGATGAACGAAACAGGCCCGCACGTCATCAGGCTGGCTGACCGTTCGATCTCGTCGAGCACGCTCATCTCACCGACCACGTCTCCCGCCACGCGGATGCCCAGGAGCCCCGAAACACCGGAAGCGGAATGGACGACCACCTTGACCATCCCGCTAAGCAGCACAAATGCGTGCACGCCGGGTTCGTTCTGGCGGACGAGATAGCGATCTTCCGTGGTTCTCGGTTCCGCCCCCGCCGCGAACACGCTCGCCCGCACCCGGTGATCGAGCCGACCGAGCACGGTGGTTCGCGGCCAGGAGAAATTGATCCACGGTTGCGAAGACACAGTGTTTCCCTCCCCAGGTAAACACTCTTCGGAGCTTCTCCACCCTCAGGAGGGAGCGCGATTCGGCGGAACTTTACCCAGTCCGGCACTCGCCCGGGCGGCGTACCGGAAAAGCGAGCACGGCCGAGTATGTGAGCGGCGCGTCGGCTCAGTCCACCAATCCATCATCTGAGGGCATCCGCGGCCGCTCGGCGAAGCGCCGGAGGGCGTCGACGTCACGGACGATGGGATGACGCCCGGACGTGTCGATCAAGCCACGACCTCGAAGGCGCGCGACGGCGCGTTCGGCCGTCGCGCGCTTCACGCCGATCAGCGTCCCGAGTTCGATCTGCGTCAGGCTGGCTTGGATGATCAGGCCACCACTGCCGGTCTCGCGACCGCAGGCGCCGACCAGTTCGAGCAACGCCCTGGCCAGCCGCTGCACCGGCGCCAGTCCGGTGTAGTCGACCCGTCGCCGGGTCGCGGCCCGCAGTTTCGTGCTGATGCTGGCACTGAGCCGCATCGACGCCGGACCGTCCTGGGACAGGATCTCGCGGAACTGCGCGGCTTCGAGCTGGACCGCGTCGACCGGCGCCCGGCCACAAGCGGTCACGGTCGCCGACCGAGGGCTACCGTCGACGGCCGCGAGCTCGCCGACGAGGTCGCCACCCACACGAACGGCGAGAAGTGCTTCGCCACCTTCGTCGAGCTCGGCCGTCACCTTGGCGAAGGAACGCAGGAGCAGGAAGATCCAGTCGTCGGTCTGACGTTCGGTGATGAGCTTGCTGCCGGCCGGGAAGCTCACCAACCGGCCGGCGGACAACAGCTTTGCTCGTACCTCATCGTCCACCGCGCCGAGGAAGCTGCCCGGCAGCCAGCTCGCGGACGCATCGGCGACGACATCCGCGAGGTTCGGCGGGTCCGGCATCTCGCACCTCGGCACGGGATTTCCCGATGGCCTGCGATGGGGAAGAACTGTGGAGCTGAGGGGAATCGAACCCCTGACCCCCGCCTTGCAAAGGCGGTGCTCTACCAATTGAGCTACAGCCCCGGGTGCGGGCTGGCGCCCGCGGGAAACTCAGTTGTGGGACGCACCCGCCGGCTTGGCCGGGGTGGTGCCGTTGTTCGAGGGGACCGGGGCGGTCGCCTCGCGCCAGAGGTCGGCTTCCGCCTTGGCCGCCTTGTTGCGCTTCACGACGAACAGGACGCCGCCCGCGATGACCGCGAGTGCCAGCAGCTTCTTCACCGAAGCCCCCTTCTCAGCTTGCTTCCCTTACCCCGTGATGTTACTGCACCGGTGCCGGCCGCCTTCGGGGCGGTGGTTCCACGTGGAACCACGATCATGCAGGTAACGCACGTCACACCGCGGCGGAAATACGGGGGCGGGGTGTCCTGTTGTACCCATTGGTCGGTGCGCCCACCGTGTCCCCCGGGCCTCAACCACTGCCTTCGCGGAGTTCCGTACGGCTGGAGCCGCGTTGAGCCACTTCGCCGAGAGGCGACCGTGGCGCGCGCCGACCGTGACCGCTCAGCCCTGCCGGTTCATTCTCTTCCCGGCAGGGCTGACCTGTATCTCAGAGCCCCAGGTAGTTGCCTTGGTCGCCCACCTGCGGATCCCGCACGACGTCGTCCTGCCGCGACTGGCGCAACCCGCCGGCGATCCGCGTGCCCCCGCGACGACGGTCCCGCAGATCGACGACCGCCGCGATCGCCAGCAGCACCACGAGCACGCTTCCCGCGATGATCCACCCCATGTCGACCCCCTTCGTCGCTTCCGACGGTAACGCCGCAGGCCACGAGGTGCGCTCGGACTTGATCGAGAATTAGGGCGCTGAAACGACAAAACCCGGTTCGCGGGATGCGAACCGGGTTTGTTCGAGTGGGCCTACCAGGACTTGAACCTGGGACCTCTTCGTTATCAGGTCAAGATCGTGGAGTTCTGGTCTCGCCCGACGCCCGGCGACCTGGGAGTGCGGTGTCCGTGGAAGTCCCCCCGCGACCACCGTCGATCTCGGCGATCGTCACCCAACTTGTCACTCACACGCAGCCAACGCGACGAGCCAACCACCGACCCTGCACTCGCCGTGCTCTCTTCCAGGCAGTCTTCCGACGCGTGGCACCCCTCAGCGCGGCGCTACCACCGAGCGACCGAGCCGCTTGATGGTCGGCCAGAGCTACCACCTGCTGTAGCAGATTGCACGTAACGAGCGACTAGAAGGTATGGCCCCGAATTCTGCGTCATCTCCTGAGCCTCGGCAGGCGCCCAATGAGGAAGTCAGAATGAGCGCCACGTCGTTGCCGAAGGAGTTGCCAAGGTGGCTGATCGGCGCCACAATAGGAGGCGTCACGCTTCTTGCCGGAGTCGTATTACTAGTTCTTCTGCTTACGATACACAGCATTTCGATAGACAATAATCAGTTGATCGCGGCAACTTTTGACGCCGTCAAAATTTCGTCTGGCATAATTGTCTCCGGCGGCGGGATTCTTGCACTGTATCTAGCCGTAAGGCGGCAGCGCACGACCGAGGCCGATCTACGACTGCGGGATCGTACTCAAACTCACAACGAGCAAGTAGCGCTCGACAATAGGAGCCATCAGGAGCGACTCGCAACGGCAAGCGAGAAAGAGTATCTACAGAGGCAAGTCACAGAGCTTTACACGAAATCAGTCGAGCAACTTGGTTCGACCCACGCACCTGTTCGCCTAGGTGCAATGTACGCCCTGGAGAGATTGGCAAACGAAAACACTGAGCAGAGACAAACTGTAATTAATGTCCTTGCAGCATACCTTCGAATGCCTTTCAATTTTCCAAACGCAGACGTAGACAATATCACCAAACAAGAAATCCAGGTAAGGAGGACTGCGCAACGCATCATACAATCACGATTGCGGGCGAGTGAATTTGATATAAATAGCGTTGACCTGATCGATAACCCCCTGCACTGGGGCCCAAACTTAGACTTAGATCTCAGCGGTGCGACTCTGATAGACACCAACTTTATGTTCTGCGCCGCCCGCAACGTCGACTTTCGTGACTGCACCTTCGTCGGCGAAACACGATTTCAACGTTCGAGCTTCACCGGACGAGCATACTTCTTCGGATCAACTTTCACCGAGGAGGTCTCGTTCAGAGAGTCGTCCTTCAGTGGTCCGTTTGTTGCGAGCTTTAACCAGTCTACGTTTGAGGGGGAAGCAAGCTTCAGTGCCACCAGCTGGTCAGGCCCAACAGAGTTCGCCAGATGCGTCTTCAAAAAGAAACTCGATATGTCCAACGTTAAAGTAAGCGGTCCCATATGGTTCAGGGGCTCGGAATTTTTAGAAAAGGTACAGCTTGACTGCTTAGATGTTGGAGCGGCGGCTTTCTTCGAGGAAGTACACTTCCATGACAAGATTAGTCTTTGGTCCTCGACTTTTCGACACGGCGCTAAGTGGGCGGGGGCGAAATTCCACGAGACCCCAGATCTTCGAAACTCTATCACAATGACTGAGTACAAGCAGGGTTCAAGCGTAGTCAAGCTGGAAGATCCATGGCCCGCCAAATGGAAAGTAGACGCTTGGCCTAGCTGGAGAAAGAATAAGCCCAATGATGACCAAATTTGGGGAATACTCATTCAAGATGCAGAACAGTAAGCATCAAATCACATCTCGTCCTCGCGCAGCTACGGTTCAGCGACCTAGTCGACTACGCCATAGTGCGTGGCGAGCGCGGCGAACTGCTTGCCTCGGCGTCGAGTAGCTCGATCGACAAGACGTCGCATCGTGGTCTTGCCGAGCGGCTGATACCGCACCCAGTCCGGCGCGAGGTCGCGTGCCTCGGCGAGCCAGGCCAGCGCATCTCGGTCGTGACGGAGGTCCGCGGCCGCTGCTGCGAGGAGTAGCCGATGGCCGGCCTCCCAGAACGCGGGAACGTCGCCGGTCGTGTCCGGCACGGCGGCCGCCAGGCGGAGCGCCTGTTCGGGGTCGCCGGCCCGCGCCGCAAGCTCGACGTTCTGGAGCGCCGCGACGCGCGGCCCGAAGATCGCGGCCTCCGAAGCCGTGTCACCTCGGGACCGGATCGCAGCAGCGTGAGCAGCGGCAAGGAGATCTTCGGCACGGCCGGCGCTACCAGTTCGCAGGGCAGCGGTTGCGGCGTTGAACAGCAGGTTGCCGAACACGCCGGCGCGCACCGGGTCGCGATCCAGCATCCGCGGTTCGATCGCGGCAGCCGCCTGCGTGGCGACGCGTTCGGCGTCCTCAGCACGCCCCTGGCGGACCAGCGCCCACGCCAGGTAGCGAAGCGAGATGGCGGCCTCGACCTCCGGAGCATCCGACTCTGCCGCAGCCTCGATCGCCCGCGCGGCCGAGGTGTACGCCAGGTCGTCGAAGCCAAGCCGGCCCGCGATGCCAGCGCCTAGCCGGTACGCGGTCGACAGGACGCGGTGCGCGCCGGCGCGTTCCTCGTCGCGGGTGTCACGGACACCTCGTCGGGCGTCGGCCAGGACGACCGGCAGCGCGTGCAGCAGTTCGGCGTGTCGGCCGTCGACGTATGCGCGCCAAGCTGCGTGTGCGCTGGCCGTGAGTTCCGGAAGCGACAGCAGTTCGCGGCTGTCTGCCAGATCCTCAAGACCGGGGATGGACGCGTCTGCGGTGATCGCGCGGCGGAGCGGGGCGACGTCGACGTTGCGGGAGTGGGGCGCCGGCATCGTGCCGAGCAGGGCATCGACAGAGACGCCGAGCGCGGTTGCGAGCTTGCGGAGGGTGGCCGGCCGGCTGGTCGTCCGGGTGCCCTGCTCGATGCGAGCCACAGTGTCGACGCCAACCGAGGCCGCCTCGGCGAGCCGTTCCTGCGAGAGGTCACGAGCCTTGCGGATACGCGTCAGGTTCTCGGCGAGCGGGTTGTGAGCGGTCATCCGTCCTCCGGGCTGTGTGCACGGGGTAACCAGCCTATCGCGCTACGCGCCTACCGTCTTCGCAGATCACAAACTCGCCAGCACGCGCAGCGTCGAGCGCGGTCGCGATCCGCCGGGCGAGGATCGGCTTGAGTCGCGGTGCTGCGGCATCGAGCGACAGCAGTGCCACCGACAGGATCTCGGGATCTGTGGTCGTCAGGGCCTTGACCTCGGCTTCGGTGACGTGACCACCGTCGAAGACGTACGCCATCCCCTCCGGCATTCGCGAATCGTCCGGGATGTAGTCGATCACCAGCAGGTCGCCGAGCGGACGATCGATGCCGACCTCCTCAGCGATCTCCCGGACCGCGGTGCGCCAAGGCGGCTCGCCTTCCTCACACGCGCCTCCCGGGATGTCCCAGTGCGACTTGTACGACGGCTCGACGAACAGCACGCGGTCGGCCTCGTCACGGAATAGGACACCGGCGGACATCCGCTTGCGGTTGAGCGAACGCACGTACTCGTCGAACGGGAGCAAGTCCACGAGCCGAGGCTACCGGCGACGCACCCAGCCCGGCTGATCTATGCCTTTCACGCCTAGCTCGCGCCCGTTGACCTGGTGAAATCATGGTCACTGGCTGTGTTTTGCGTCCTCCCGCTTAACCAGAGTTGTCGATGTGAAGGCACACGACGTTGGGGGCGCGACCGGGAGCGGAGACCGGTCGACGTTCTGGTGCGGCGGCTCCCTTTTCAACAGTGGAGGCCAGCGGCTGAACGAGATCGACATCGAAAATCGCCAGCTTCCGCAGACGCACGCCGAGATGACCGACGAAGACTGGGAGACCGCCAGGGCAGCGCTGCTGACGTTCGAGCGTGAGCGAGGCATCCGATGACCGCGCTCGACGACCGTCCGACGGTTCGACGCGAAGCATCGCGGGCCGAACGCTGGGAGTGGCACCAGTTCGAAGCTGACGGCTGGGCGCACCTGTACCGGGTCGCTGAACTGCGCAACTCGCGGCTTGAGCTTCTGCGTCCGTGGTGTCTCATCGGCCAGCGGTTCCCGCTTGAGCACGACCGGGCAAGCATCAGCCTTCGGCCCGTGCTGAACCGTCGGCGTGGTCGCATCTGTCCGGCGTGCGCAGCTCACGAGTGGGCGACCATCCCGCATCCCCGACACGACACGCTCGTCATCGGCCGGTTCGTCGGCGCTCTGGCCGAGGTGGTGACCTGCAATGCCCGACATGACGGCGAGGTCTACCGAGAGGCAGCCGACGAGCTGGTGAGGGCGAAGGTGGACGGCTATGCATGCGCGTGACCGCCAGCTGCTCGCCGGGCTCGCCAAGGTGAATACCGAGATCGGGCGGGTGACCGTCGAGCTGCTGACCTTGCAACCCGATGACGCTGGCTACGCGGCCGGACTCCGGAAGCTTGGTAGCGATCTCGTGCGCATCGGGGCTCAGCTGGCCGCTCGCGCCGGTGAGTTGGACGGCCGCGAGCTGGACGCTGCGCACCTGCTTGGCGGGCTGTCTGCCGATGCTGTGGAGCCGACGTGACGCCGGAGGAAGTGACCGACGTATGCCGCCAGTACGAAGCCGGTGCCACGATCGAAGCCTTGGTCGAGTCGTCGGGATACAGCTACCGGCGTGTGCGTGACGCACTGATCTCGTGCGGCGTAACCCTGCGACCGCCGCGAATCGTCGTTCCGCCATGCCCGCCCGGCATGGTCGCGACGTACGAACAAGGTGCGTCGATCCGCCAGCTGGCCGACCGATATGGGCACAGCTTCAACCAGACCCGCAACATGCTGCTCCAGACCGGCGTGACGCTACGCCCACGCGGCCGCATGCGATGACCCCCGGCCGGCGCGTCCTGTCCTCCCTCCAGACGGCGCGCCGGTCGGAACCCACGCTCTCCGTTCGCCAAGCACACGATCCTGCCGAAGCTCTAGCCTGGCTGAGGCACCCCGATAGAGGAGTCTGATGACCACGACGAAGGCCTTCACGTCAGAGCGGACACAAGCCGTCTTCGAGGCAGCCTGTGCCTTCGCCGGACTCGACGCGGCCGACGCGGAACGGGTCCGATTCGGGGAGAACGCCATCTTCCGCCTGGCCGACAGCTCGGCCGTCGTCCGCGTCGGACGCTCGATCCCCGCGGCGACGAAGGAAGTGCTCGTCGCCGGCTGGCTCGCAGAGAACGCCTTCCCCGCTGCCACGTCCCTACCTGGCGCCGAACAGCCGTTCATCGAGGACGGGTTACCCGTCACCTTCTGGAACTGCCTCGAAGAGGACGACACCCCGATCACGCCGGCGGAGTTCGGGAAGCTGCTTCACGACCTCCACGCTCTCCCCCATCCGAAGGACTTCCGCCTGCCGGCGTTCTCCCCGATGCCGAAGGTTGAACCGCGGCTGCAAGCCCTGAAGGGCAAGCTCCCCGAGGCTGACCTCGATTTCCTGCGCGAGCGGTACGAGGAACTCTCCGAGAAGTTCCAAGCCCTTGAGTTCCCGCTTCCCGCCGGCCCAGTGCATGGCGACGCGCACCCTGGGAACGTCATGCGCGCCCCGGACGGGACGCTGAACCTGATCGACTTCGAGGACTTCGCCTACGGGCCGCGCGAGTGGGACGCGGCCGTGCTTTCGGTCCGTCACCAGGCGTTTGGGTGGGCTTCCGAGGCCGAGTACGACTCGTACACCGAGGCGTACGGATTCGATCCGATCAGCTGGGACGGGTTCCCCGTGCTCAGGGCGACCCGAGAGTTGAACATGACCATGTGGCTCTCGCAGACCGTCGACGAGTCCGCCGAGGTCAAAGCCGAGGTCGAGAAGCGAATCAGCGACCTACGCGACGACCAGGCGCCCCGACACTGGAAGGTTTTCTGACGGCAAGTGGATGTTGGCGAAGTCGAGGAACTCCTTCACTAACGGGTCGCCGGCGTGTCCGCCCAGCCGTCCGCGGAAGTCGTCGAGGTACGAGATCACCCGGAACGACTTCAGCTTCGCCGCGGTCTCGACGACCGACCTGGCCACATCCAACGCCTCTTCGAGGTTCCCGCCTTGCAGGTGCGACGTGGCCAGCACGGTCCGGCAGAACGAGAGGCTGCGGACATAGGTCGACTCGGAGGCCGCGATCGACGCGGCCGCGTGGTGGTTCGCCAGCTCGGCATTCCCGATGTCGCGAAAGCAGTGCGCGAACTCGGCGTGTAGCTCGGCCTCGTCGAAGTAGTGGATCCACTCGGGGTCGTTCTCCCGGATGCCCTGGCAGTGCCACCGCTCAGCGGTGAGCAGCGCGGCCGTGACGTCCTCCGCCCTGCCGAGCGACGCAAGCGCCCTCGCTTCCATCGCGTGGAACAGCGCCATCGTGGTCGGAGTGGCGTAGCCGTTCGCGCCCTTGTACGCCGCTCGTGCCAGGTCGACCGCCCGCTGGAAGTGCCCGAGGAAGTTCGCCTGGTGCGACATGCCCGCGAGAATTCGGCCGCACAGCGCTTTGTCGCCGGCCGCCTTCGCCAGACGAAACGCCTGCGTGAGGTACCGCTGCGCGAGTCCGTGCGCGCCCGTGTCGTAGGCCGTCCAGCCGGCGAGCCGCGTCAAGGCAGCGACCTCCCGGAAGTACTCCCGGCCGACTGGGTCTTGCGGGGACACGTGCTTGATGTTCGGCAAGATCTCCTGGTCGAGGAACGAGGCGACGAGCGACTTCGGCCGGCCCCCGCCGTACTTGTAGTCGAAGCTGCTGAACATCGCGGTTGCCTCGCGAACCGCCTCGACGTCCACAACGGTGATCGAACGCGGCTCGGATGGCGGCCGCGATCCTTCGTCGTCGGAGTCGGTCAGCCATCGGACGAGCAGTCCGCTCCATGCCTCCGGTACGACGGCCAGCGGACCGACCCGCTTCGGCGTCCGCAACTCGAGTTCGGTGATCGCGCCCAACGCGACCAGGCTGTGTGCGATCTCCTCTGGGTACTCCAGACCGACGTCGTCCGAGGTGGTCTCGGCCGCTCCGCCAAAGCCGATCTCTTCCAGACCCACAGGCCGACCGAGCAGCTCGCCGAGAACGCCAGCGATCAGCTGGCAGGTGCGCGAGTGCGGCTTCGTGCCGTCGAGCCAGCGCTTGACCGACACGTGGTCCGCGCTGACAAGCTCGCCGCCGTCTCTCAGGCTGCGCTCGCGCACACGGCGAGCGAAGCCCTTGTTAGTCGCCCCCGCCTGTCGCATAACCGCAGCTAGAAGTGCGTTCGGCTGCTTCCCCTTGTCGACCACCGGTACCTCCGAAGGTCATTAAAGCACCCCCCGTGCACCCCCCACGTGCAGAAATGCACCCCCGCGTGCACACTGCTGCACCCCCGCCCATGCGCGGTTTCCTGAACTCATCAGCGACAACGCCGGATCGAAAACCCCCGATCCGGATCGGCCTCCCGGCCTGTCGCAGAACAAGAGGAGACCGTGATGGCGAAGAACAACTTCCCGGTTATGAAGAGCGGGGGCGGCCTGGTCGGCAAGGCGATCGGCCTGGTCGTCGGGCTCGCGATCGTCGTGCTGATCGTCAAGTACCCGGCCGACTCGGCGACGTGGGCCAGCGGAGCCGCCCACGGCGTCGGCGCGGTGATCGACGGCGTCGTGCAGTTCCTCCGCGCCCTGTTCGGCTAGTTCTCCCCCAGCTTCCGCTCGATCTCGCCGAGACGCTTCCTGATCTCGGCAATGGCCTGCCAGACCCGCTCGTCACCTGAGGCCTCAGGACGAATTGCGGAGTCACCTTCGGCCGGCTGGGTACGGACGAACGAGCCCTTGCCGTGCCGGATCACCACCAGGCCCTCTTCCCTGAGGTGGGCAACGGCGCTCTTGGCCGTGTTCACCGCCACCCCCCAGGAATCGGCCAGTTCCTGGTAGGTCGGCAGCTGCGCCCCGGGGGCGTACTCCCCCGAGAGGATCGCGGCCCGGAGACCGCCGGCTACTTGCAAGAACGGCGCACGCGGGTCGTCCGGGTTCAGGGATGCCATGCCACCAGCGTAGGCCAAGTCAGTTGGCTAAGTCAGTTCTCCCATGTCAGTTGACAGAGTTAATAGACAGGACTTACGTTGGGTTCCGGCCGACACCGGCCGCTCCCGAGCGGGAGACCTACAAGTCGTTGGAGTTCACACCAATGGATGACCTCGTCCCTTTGCCCAGCTACGCGCCGGACGGACTGACCGAGTCGGACATCGACGCGATGATCGCCGAGTACTTCGTGATGGCACTCGACCAGGAAACGGTGAGCGTCAGCCCGGCGCCGAGCACGGACCGGGCCGCGACGCATCGACACGTCCGGCGCATCAGCCGCCAGAACGTCAGCTCGGCTCTCCGGGGCCGGTCGGACAGCCCCGGCGCGGCCGCTTGAAGCCGCCCCGGCCCGGCGCACGGAACCGCCAAGAACCACCCGCCGGACCGGGCTTCTCCCAACCACTTCCAAGCCAGTCAGGAGTACACCCATGGTAGGGCTCGACACGCCCACGAACACCCGAAGCGCTTACCCGCCTTCGGTCACCGACCTGCTGCCCCGCGTCCGGGAGTTCGCCGCGGACCTGGGCGAGTGTCCCTCTCGGAACCGGATCATGACCGAGTTCAGGGTGGGTGCGCCGAAGGCCCGCGCCATCCTCGCCGCGCTGAACGAGGAGGCTGACACCAAGGCCGTGCGGAAGCTGCACGCGGTGACGGAACCCGCCGATGTCGAGGAACCGGATCAGGAGTCCGAGATTCCGGAAGAACCGGCCTCGGATGACACAGAGCCGCAGGTCAACGCCACCGCAGACCCGGGCGCGACGCCGGAGAAGGTGCGGCGGATCAAGCTGTGGCCGGTGCTGCTGCTGGCTCTGCCGGCGTTCGTCGCCGTCTGGAGCGGCTGGGTCGGCCTCGGCAGGCTGACGGGTTTCGGCCCGATCCAGCTCCTGCCGGGGATCTGGGACCACCTGACGATCAACTCGGCGATCACGCTCCCGATCGGGGTCGAGACCTACGCGGCGTTCGCCCTGCGGGTCTGGCTGTCCCCGGCGACCCGGACCCACCGAGTCCGCAGCTTCGCGAAGTGGTCGGCCCTGGGCTCGCTCGTCCTCGGGATGGTCGGCCAGGTCGCTTACCACCTGATGTCCGCTGCAGACGTCGAACGTGCTCCCTGGCCGGTGACCACGCTCGTCTCCTGCCTGCCGGTGGTCGTCCTCGGCTGCGGCGCTGCCCTCGCACACCTCGTACGCGACACCACCGACCAGGAGGTGAACGACTGATGAGCACCACCAACGAACCGCAGAGCGGCCGCGTGATCGCGTTCCCCGGCACGGCTTCCGGGGAGGCCGACCCGTTCGTCATCGACGCCGAGCTCGGCGACGAGGCCGCGGAGCGGTCGCCGGCTGTCCCTGTGGACCGCCCGGTCACGGATGGCTCGTCGTGGCTGGACCGCCTCCGCTCGCAGAACCGCCAGGCGATCATCCCCAGCTACCTCAAGTCGACGGCCGACGCGAAGGACGCCGCGAAGTGGGTGGGGAAGCACTACGCGCATAAGGCCGGCTATCACGCGGCCCGGTCACCGCTCTACGCGCTGCGACTCGCAGTGCGCTCCCCTCGTGGCCTTCTCCTTCTGCTGGCGGCAACCGGCCGATACGTGACCGACGCCGAGGGGCGTCCGGCCCGCTCGGAGACGGCCACGGCCGACAAGGCCGACCTCTACCTGAAGCTGTCGCAGCAGCGAGACCGGCGAGTCGTCCTCCGCCTAATTCAGCTCGGTCTCGTGTCGACGGTCGGCCTGGTTCTGGTGTTCACGCTGCCGAACGTCCTGCCGGAGTGGGTGATCTGGGCTTGCGGCGCCGTCGCGGTTGGACTGCTCGGAAAGCTCGGGTCCACCCGGGACAACCCGGTGGTGTCGTCTCGCGCCGTTCTGTCCACGCAGGTCCAGAAGCTCACGAGTGACAACGTCGTTCAGGCGCTGTCGGTGCTCGGCATCGCGGGCATCAACCAGGCCCTCACCAAGAACCCGAACGCGATCGGGTTCACGGCGCCGATTACCCGCGACGGCCCCGGCTGGCGTGCCGACGTCGACCTTCCGCCGGGCGTCACGGTATCCGAAGTGGTCGAGCGGCGCGCGAAGCTCGCGTCCGGTCTCGGTCGTCCCCTCGGCTGCGTCTGGCCGGAGGGCAACGCCGAGGTTCACCCCGGGCGGATGGTCCTGTGGGTCGGCGACCAGGACCTGTCCAAGTCGCGACAGGCCGCCTGGCCGCTGCGGAAGCCCGGCACCGTGGACCTGTTCAAGCCGCAACCGTTCGGCACCGACCAGCGCGGCCGATGGGTGGACATCACCCTGATGTTCATCTCGATGGTCATCGGCGCGATCCCGCGGATGGGCAAGACGTTCACGCTGCGAGAGCTGCTGCTGATCGCCGCGCTAGACCCGCGGGCCGAGCTGCACTCGTTCGATCTCAAGGGAACCGGCGACCTCTCGCCGCTGGCACCGGTGTCGCACCGGTACCGCGCCGGCGACGAACCGGAGGACATCGCTTACGCCGTCGCCGACCTGCGGGCGCTCGCCGACGAGTTGCGGCGGCGCGCGAAGGTGATCCGGGAGCTGCCGAAGGACCTGTGCCCGGAGAACAAGGTCACACCGGAGCTAGCCGGCAAGAAGTCCCTCGGCCTGCACCCAATTGTGATCGGTGTCGACGAGTGCCAGAAGTGGTTCGAGCACCCGGAGTACGGCGCAGAGATCGAGGAGGTATGCACTGACCTCGTGAAGCGCGGTCCGGCGCTCGGGATCGTGATCATCCTGGCGACACAGCGGCCGGACGCGAAGAGCATCCCGACTGCGATCAGCGACAACGCGGTGATGCGGTTCTGCCTCAAGGTCACCGGGCAGCAGGCCAACGACATGGTGCTCGGCACCTCGTCGTACCGGAACGGCATCCGAGCTACCACGCTGTCCTTTCGGGACAAGGGCATCGGGTACCTGGCCGGCGAAGGCGACGAGCCGCGCATCACCCGCGGCGTGTACATCGACGGCCCGGACGCCGAGAAGATCGCCGCCCGCGCACGAACCGCACGGCTGGCGGCCGGACGGCTGACCGGCTACGCCGCAGGCATCGACCTCACGCCCGAGGAGGACGAGGACACGAGCACCTTGCTCGCCGACGTGCTGACCGCGATCGGCGACGCCGAGAAGGCGTGGTCGGAGCGGATCGTGGACCGGCTCGCCGAGCTGCGGCCGGCGGTCTATGGCCCGTGGGCCGAACTGCCCACCGGCGCGGCGAAGGCAACCCAGCTCTCCACCGTGCTGAAGCCGCTCGGGATCACCACCAAGCAGGTGTGGGGCACCGACGCCGACACCGGCAAGGGCGCCAACCGGATGGGCGTCAAGCGCGAATGGATCGCCGACGCGCTGACCGAACGTGATCGGAACCGCAAGAGCGGATAGCTCCCGCAGGGCTCTAGGTCTAGAGCCTCGCCCCTCTAGACCTAGAGCCCTCCCTAGACCACGACAACACCGCTGATCAGCGCCCTAGCACCTAGAGGCGCGGGCCGAGTGCGGCCAAAAACAGCCTCGGAGGCTCCGATGAACCCCCTCAGCAACCCGCCCATCCTGCTTCTGCTCGTTCTCGTGATCGTCACCCTTGGTTACTCCTGGTCGTGCGCGGTTTACCCGTACAAGCCGTGCCGTTCCTGCCGGGGCTTCGGCGCTTTCCGCTCGCCGTGGCTCCGCGCGATCCGGCTCTGCCGCCGGTGCAACGGCACCGGCCGCACGCTCCGCGCCGGCCGCCGCGCCTTCAACTCCTGCCTCCGCGCTCGCCGGTCGTACCGCGATCTCCGCGACCGCGACCGCGACCGCCGCGACAACAGCCGCTGACGCGCAGCCCAACCGAAAGGCCACCCCATGAAGACCACATTGCTCGACCCCGAGCGTCAGTTCCTCGGCTGCGTGATGCAGGTCCGGCTGACCGGGGCCCGTCGACTGCTCGCCGGCATGCGCGCCGACGACTTCGGCTCGCCGATCGCCGCCCGCGTCCTCCAGCTGGTCATCGAGCTGACCGGCGCGGGCCACGCACCGACCCCGATGGCCGTGATGGACCACGCCCGCGAGCGGACAGCGACCGAACCGCGGTCCGGCGGCGCGCACCGCCTGCACAGCCTCGGCCTCTGGATCGTCGAGACCTATACCGACGGCCCGATCCTGCCGCCGCCGTACTACGGCGCCTGGCTGAAAACCGTCGTGCTCAAGAACGCCTACCGCCGCGCCGTCCGGGAGCACGCGGCCCGCCTGGTGCAGGCCGTCGAAGACGACTCGCCAACAGATGTCCTCCGCCACCAGCTCGACGACACCGAGCGGCTCGACGACCTGTGGCAGCGCTACCGCGAGGCCGGAGGCGACGACGAACCGACCGCGCGCCTGGAGGTGGCCGCCTGATGTCCGGATTCGACGACACCTTGTCCGTGATCGACTTCGTGATCTCCGAAGAGCCGGCACCCGGCTGCCAGCAGTGCGGCCGGCCGCGCGGTGACTCGCCGTCCGGCGACTTCTGCTCGGAGAACTGCCAGCGCGTCTGGCGCGGCCGCGACATCGCGGCCACGCCAGCCGAGGACGGCGGCGCCCACCCGAGTGAGCTGCCAGAAGCCGCGCCGGTCACGCCGCTCACCTGGCTCGGCCCTGCACCGGCCGGTGCCTTCGTGAAGCCGGGTCACGAAGTCCTCGACGCGGTCGTGACGTTCGTGTCGCGGTTCTCCGCCTTCGCCAATGAGCACGCCGCGCCGACGCTGGCGCTCTGGTACGCCCACACACACGTGGCCGACCGGCTGTATGTCACGCCGAGGCTCATTCTCGACTCGGCGGAGCCGGGGAGCGGCAAGACGCGCGTGCTGGAGGTCGCGCAGTACCTCGTCGCCAAGCCGGAGATGACGATCAGCATCACGCCGGCCGCGATCTTCCGGATGCTCGCCGACGGCCCGATGACACTGCTGTTCGACGAGATCGACGCGGTCTTCAACCCGAAGACCGGCGGGAACAACGAGGACCTCCGCGCGCTGCTGAACGCGGGCTACAAGCGCTCGGCGACGGTGACGCGGTGCGTCGGCGACGCCAAGAGCATGAACGTGACCCGGTTCCCGGTGTACGCACCGGTTGCGCTCGCCGGGATCGCCGGCGGGATGCCGGACACGATCACGACCCGGGCGATCACCGTGCACATGCGCAAGCGTCGGTTCGACGAAGTGGTCGAGGAGTTCATCGAAGAGGACGTCGAGCGCGAGTCGGCGCCGGTGCGCGCCGAGCTGGCGGAGTGGGTCGGCCGGGTCGGGGACGAGGTGAGCCGCGGGCGGCCGGAGCGCCCGGACGGCGTCCGCGACCGTGCTGCTGAGATCTGGCGGCCGCTGCTGGCGATCGCCGACGCAGCCGGCGGGCACTGGCCGGAGACCGCACGCAGGGCGTGCCGTCACTTCGTGCTCGAAGCGACCGCTCAACCGGCCTCGATCGGCGTTCGTCTGCTCGCTGACGTCCGGCAGATCTTCGCCGCGGAGAACACCGACCGCATGGTCACCGCCGAGCTGATCCGCGAGCTACACGCCATTGAGGACGGCCCGTGGACTGACGTCCAGGGCAAGCCGCTCGACAGCCGCCGCCTGGCGAAGGAACTCGACCGGTACCTAGTCCGGCCGAAGGACCTCAAAGTCAGCGGCAAGACGCTCAAGGGCTACCGCGTCGACGGCGACGGCGGCCTGGCCGACGCCTGGAGCCGCTACCTCCCACCGCCCGAATCCGGCGCGACCTCCGCGACCAGGGCAACCCCGCAGGTCAAGAACACATCGGAGGGCGCGGGGCCGCCGGGCTCGGCCGCGACCTCCGCAACCCGAGTCGCGGACGGTCGCGGCACCCGACAGCCGCTCGCACCCACGTTGACCAGCCCGGTCGCGGAGGTCGCGGACGTCGCGCCTACCAAGCCGGATCACGACGACGAGGGGGATCGATGAACGCCGTACCCATGCCGGTCGCCGTGCCCGAACGGCACCTCTACCGGATCACCGAAGCCATGCGACTGCTCTCGATGAGCCGCTCGGTCATCTACGAACAGCTCCGCTCCGGGCGCCTGCGCTCGGTCAAGCAAGGACGCGCCCGGCTCGTGCCGGCCGTCGCCATCCAGCAGTACGTCGAGTTGCTCATGAAGGAGGCGGAGGTCAGCTATGGCGAGTCGGCGTAGTCGCGGAGACGGCGGCCTGTACTGGTCCGAGGACCGACAGCGCTGGATCGCGGAACTGACGATCGGATACCGGCCGAACGGGAAGCGCATCACGCGCAAGGCCAGCGGCAAGACGAAGACGGAGGCGAAGGCTGCCCTCGACCGGCTCGTCGAGCGCAAGAAGGAAGGCACCGCCACTGCGGCCCGCGGGCTCACGGTCGAGAAGGCAGTTCGTGACTGGCTGCGGCACGGTCTCAACGGTCGCACTGCTGCGACCGTCGAGAAGCTGACCATTCTGGCCGAGACCCATATCGTCCCCTCGCTCGGCGCGCGTCTGCTGCTGGACCCGAAGCAGTCGAAGGAACTGACCGCTGATGACGTCGACGCCTGGCTGGAGGAGAAGGCAGAGGTTCTCGCCACACGCACGCTCCAGGACCTCCGTTCGATTCTCCGGCGCGCGATCAACCGAGCAGCGAAGCGGATCAAGGGCATCCGGAACGTGGTGCTGCTGTGTGACGAGCTGCCGGTTGGCCGCGATGGACGGCCGTCGAAGTCGCTGACCTTCGCGCAGGCGGTAGCGGTGCTCGCCGCCGCGGAGGCGGAGGACTCCACCTACGGCGACTACACAGTGGTTTCGCTGCTGACCGGCGCGCGGACCGAGGAGGCGCGCCCGCTGGCGTGGCCGGAGGTCGACGTAATCGGGAAGCTGGACGCGGAGCCGCCGATTCCTCCGCATGTCAACGTGTGGCGGTCGGTACGGGCGGGTGGGGACACGAAGACCAAGAAGTCACGGCGTTCGCTCGCGCTTCCCGGTCGGGCGGTCGACGCCCTGGAGCGCCAGAAGCTCCGTCAGATGCGTCAGCGCGAGTCGGCCGGCGACCGGTGGCAAGAACTCGGGATCGTGTTCGCGTCGGACGTCGGAACCCAGCTCGACGCGGCCAACGTCCGGCGCGGCTTCCGGCGCATCTTGAAGCTCGCCAGCCTCGAACCGAAGGAGTGGACGCCACGTGAGCTGCGCCACAGCTTCGTGTCACTTCTGTCCGACAGCGGGCTCACCATCGAGGAGATCTCCCGCTTGGTGGGGCACTCAGACACGAAGGTGACCGAGCTGGTCTACCGCCACCAGCTGCGGCCGGTGATCCAAGACGGAGCGAAAGCTATGGACTCGATTTTCCCCGATTCGGCAGCGTAGCCACCTGTTGATAGATAGGTCAGGGGCCGGTTCGCGAACCGGCCCCTGACCTGCCTGACTCCGGCCTACCGCCGCCTTTGGTGTATCACCTGGTCGCTCGACGGCGACTGATCGTGCGTGACGAAGTGGAAGGTAGCGCTGCCTCGGCTGCCCGAGCTGGACTGGGCACCAGCACGCGGAACGCTGGCGCTTAGCGGGACGGCGTTGCTGGCTGGGATGACGGTGCTGTTCGGGTGGGTCGACTGGCCGGAGTTGGGCCGGTGGGCACGCCCGCACGCCGTACCCCTGGCCCTGTTCGCTGCTGCCGGGATAAGCCTGGCCGCCACCGTTTGGCGGCTGCGCGGGCAGCATGCGCCGCGGGCACGAGTCTCAGGAATGAGCTGGTGGGTCGTCGCTGCTGCCGCGATCGTGGTGGTCCTCGTGGCCTGGGTCGCGACCACCTGGCTACTGGGTGAGGCCACCGCGGCAAAGGATCCCGGTGCCGCGCGGGTCGACGCGATCAAGACCGGGCTTGGCATTGGTGCCGGCACCACGGGCATCTTCGCGCTCCTGCTCGCGGTGCGGCGACAGTGGCACAACGAGAGCGACGCGACCGAGAAAAACGTCACCGAGCTGTACACCAAGGCCGCCGACCAGCTCGGCTCGGCTGAAGCCCCAGTGCGCCTAGCTGGCCTCTACGCTCTCGAACGGCTCGCCCACAACAATCCCGGACAGCGACAGAGCATCGTCAACGTCATCTGCGCCTACCTGCGCATGCCCTACACGCTACCCAGCCCTGCACCGGCGACGGACAGCGCGGCACATCAGGAACGGATCCAGGAACGCGAGGTCCGCCTCGCTGGCGAGCGTATTCTTGTCGATCACCTTGCCCCGCTGAACCGCTGGCGGTTCTGGGACGACATAGACCTCGACCTCACCAACGCGCACCTCATCGACTTCACCTTGCGGTACTGCCGACCACGGAATGGCCGGTTCCGCGGCGCGACATTCTCCAGTATCGCTTCGTTTGACGGCGCGACCTTCAGCGGTGACGCCGAGTTCGACGGCGCGACCTTCACCGGCGACGTCTGGTTCAGCGGCGCAACTTTCACCCACGAAGCCTCGTTCGTCGGCGTGACCTTCAGCAGCGGCGCCTCGTTCGACGGCGCGACCTTCAGCAGCGACGCCTTATTCGGCGGCGCGACCTTCAGCGGCGACGCCTGGTTCAACGCCGCCACCTTCACCCGCGAAGCCGCATTCGGTGACGCGACGTTCACCCGCGGCGCTTCGTTCGGAGGCGTGACCTTCGGCGGCGACGTCTGGTTCGCCGACGCCGCCTTCAGCGGCGTAGCGACGTTCAACGACGCCACCTTTACTAGCGAAGCCTTGTTCGGCGACGCGACCTTCGCCCGCGAAGCCTCGTTCAACGACGCCACCTTCAGCGGCGTAGCGATGTTCGCCGACGCCATCTTCACCGGCGTAGCGATGTTCAACGGCACCACCTTCACTGACGGAGCATGGTTCGACGGCGCGATCTTCACCCGCGTAGCGTGGTTCGATGTCGCCACCTTCGCCCGCGAAGCCACGTTCGACAACGCGAGCTTCTCCCGGGAAGCCTCATTCAACGGCGCCACCTTCGCGCGCCAAGTCTTCTTCAGTGGCGCAACGTTCACCGGCGCTCTGCCGACGATCGACCGGCGACTCGCTGAGAAAGCTGTATTCGCTGACGTCATACTTACCAGCTTCTCGCCAGACCGTATGAATGCTGCGGGCATCGTCGTGGATGTGCATGAAGTGGGGCCGACTGCCAGCGAGGTCGGGTCTTCCATGGGTTGACAGTCACTCGATTTGTCACCCAGGTCACGCAAAAGCCCGGTCCGCAACGCGCGAACCGGGCTTTGACATGCGTGGGCCTACCAGGACTTGAACCTGGGACCTCTTCGTTATCAGCGAAGCGCTCTAACCGCCTGAGCTATAGGCCCTTGAACGAGGAGAACTTTACAGGACCCCCGGAGGGGCCCTGCAACCGGGTTACTCCCGCTCCGACAGCGTGACTTCCAGGCCTCCGGCGAGGTCGGCCGACACGTTGTAGATGAACGCGCTCACCGTGGCGAGGGCCGACACCAGGACGATGTTGATCGCGCCGAGGATGGCCGCGATGCCGAACACGCGGCCCGCGCTGATCAGGGGTTCCGAGGACGCATTCGCCCCTTCGCCGCCCACCAGGGACGAGTACGTTCCGTTCAGCTTGTCCCAGACGCCCATGCCGTCGAGCACCGTGTACAGGACGCCGACCGCCACCAGCCAGACGAAGAACATCGCCACGCCCAGTACCAGGGACAGCTTCAGCACCGACCACGGGTCGAACCGCTTGACCTGCAGCGATGCTCGACGCGGGCCGCGGCCTGGACGTCGTAGTGCGCTCGGGCGGGCTCGCTGGGACGAGGCCGACGGGACCGCCTGCTCGCCGGACGGCGGGGTGTCGCCGAACAGCTTGGGGGCCGCGCTGCCCGTTACGACCGGGCGCTGGTCCGGGGAGACCGGTTGGGTCTCCCCGGCCGGCAGCGCTTCGTCCGTGGCAATCCCGACCGTCGCTTCGACGTCGCCGTCCTTGCCGACCCGCTGCCAGGGTGGGCTCGCCGGAGTCCCGTTCGAACCCGGTGCCTCGGGATTCTCGGATGGTGTCACGAAGCTTCAGTCCTTACCCGTGCCGTGGGGCCGCCGTCGGAGAGCAAACTTACTGCTCCGGCGTGGCCGTCGTTTCCTCACCCGCGTCAGGTGCTTCCGGAGCCGCCGGCGCGTCCTCGGGGGTGTCGCCATTGGCGACGTCCGAGGGCTCGTCCGCGTTGCGTGCGACGGCGAGAAGAGTGGTTCCTTCGCCGAGGTTCATCAGCCGGACCCCCTTCGTCTGCCGTCCTGCCTTGCGCACGTCGCCCGCCGGCGTGCGGATCACGCCGCCGCTCGAGGTGATCGCGTAGAGCTCGTCCTCGGCGTCGACGATGAGCGCACCCACCAGCCTGCCACGTTTGCGGTCGTGCTGAATGGTGAGCACGCCCTTGCCGCCGCGCCCTTGGACCGGGTAGTCCTCGATCGGCGTGCGCTTGGAGTACCCGCCGTCCGTCGCGACCAGCAGGAACTTGCCCTCCTTGACGACGCTGATGCCGAGCAGCTCGTCGCCGTCGTTGAAGCGCATCCCCATCACGCCGGACGTCGGGCGGCCCATCGGGCGCAGCGCCTCGTCGGTCGCGTGGAAGCGGATCGACTGGCCCTCGGCCGACACCAGCAGCAGGTCGTCCTCGGCCGCCGCGAGCACCGCGCCGACCAGCTCGTCGCCTTCGCGCAGGTTGATGGCGATGAGGCCACCGGAGCGGTTGGAGTCGAAGTCGGTGAGCTTGGTCTTCTTGACCAGGCCGCGCTTGGTCGCGAGCACCAGGTACGGCGCGACCTCGTAGTTCTTGATCTGGATGACCTGGGCGATCTGCTCGTCCGGCTGGAACGCCATCAGGTTCGCCACGTGCTGGCCGCGCGCGTTCCGGTTGGCCTCGGGCAGCTCGTACGTCTTCGTCCGGTAGACGCGGCCCTTGTTCGTGAAGAACAGGATCCAGTCGTGCGTGGAGCAGACGAAGAAGTGCTGGACGATGTCGTCCTGCTTCAGCGTCGCGCCCTGCACGCCCTTGCCGCCGCGCTTCTGCGAGCGGTACAGGTCGGTTTTCGTCCGCTTGGCGTACCCCGTGCGGGTGATGGTGACGACGACGTCCTCGACGGCGATGAGCTCTTCGTCGGTGACGTCGCCGCTGAAGCCGATGATCTTCGTGCGCCGGTCGTCGCCGTACTTCTCGACGATCGCCATCAGCTCGTCGCGGATCAGCGCGCGCTGCCGCTCCGGCTTGTCGAGGATGTCCTTCAGGTCGGCGATCTCGAGCTCGATCTCGGCCAGCTGGTCGATGATCCGCTGGCGCTCGAGGGCGGCCAAGCGCCGCAGCTGCATGTCGAGGATCGCGGTCGCCTGGATCTCGTCGACGTCCAGCAGCTCCATCAGGGCCGGCCGGGCCTCGTCCGCGGACGGCGACCGCCGGATCAGCGCGATGACCTCGTCGAGCATGTCCAGCGCCTTGACGTACCCACGCAGGATGTGGGCCCGCTCTTCGGCCTTCTTCAGGCGGAACTTGGTCCGCCGGACGATGACCTCGACCTGGTGCTTCACGTAGTGCCGGATGATCTGGTCGAGCCGCAGCGTGCGGGGCACGCCGTCGACCAGCGCCAGCATGTTGACGCCGAAGTTCTGCTGCAGCTGGGTGTGCTTGAACAGGTTGTTCAGCACGACCTTCGCGACCGCGTCCCGCTTGATCGTGACGACGATCCGCATGCCGGAGCGGCTGTTGGACTCGTCGGCGATGTCGGCGATGCCGGTGAGCTTGCCGTCGCGGACCAGGTTCGCGATGTTCTCGACCAGGTTGTCCGGGTTGACCTGGTACGGCAGCTCGGACACGACCAGGATCGTGCGGCCCTTCGCGTCCTCTTCGACCTCGACGACCGCGCGCATCCGGATCGAGCCGCGGCCGGTGCGGTAGGCGTCCTCGATGCCGGACGTGCCGAGGATCATCGCCTTGGTCGGGAAGTCCGGGCCCTTGACGCGGACCAGCAGCGCGGCCAGCAGCTCGTCGTCGGTCGCCTCGGGGTTCTCCAGCGCCCAGACGACGCCCTCGGAGACCTCGCGCAGGTTGTGCGGCGGGATGTTGGTCGCCATCCCGACCGCGATCCCGGAACCGCCGTTGACCAGCAGGTTCGGGAACCGCGACGGCAGGACGTCGGGCTCCTGCGTGCGGCCGTCGTAGTTGTCGGAGAAGTCGACGGTGTCTTCTTCGATGTCGGCCAGCATCTGCATGGCCAGCGGCGCGAGCCGGGACTCCGTGTACCGCATGGCGGCCGCGGGGTCGTTGCCCGACGAGCCGAAGTTGCCCTGGCCGTCGATCAGCGGGTAGCGCAGCGACCACGGCTGGGCGAGCCGCACGAGGGCGTCGTAGATCGCCGAGTCGCCGTGCGGGTGGTAGTTGCCCATGACGTCGCCGACGACGCGGGAGCACTTGTTGTACCCGCGGTCCGGCCGGAAGCCGGAGTCGAACATCGAGTACAGGATGCGGCGGGCGACCGGCTTGAGGCCGTCCCGCACGTCCGGCAGCGCCCGCGACACGATGACGCTCATCGCGTAGTCGATGTAGGAGCGCTGCATCTCCTGCTGGATGTCGACCGGTTCGATCCGGTCGTGGTCCGGAGCCGGCGGCAGAGTTTCCGTCATGGAGTCCTTCTCGAGTGGAGAGTCCTAGCGGGGCGAAGAGCGGGGAACGCCTAGACGTCCAGGAAGCGCACGTCCTTGGCGTTGCGCGTGATGAACGACCGGCGGGCCTCGACGTCCTCGCCCATCAGGACCGAGAACAGCTCGTCCGCCTGGGCGGCGTCGTCCATCGTGACCTGGCCCAGCAGCCGGTTGGCCGGGTCCATCGTGGTCTCCCACAGCTCCTCGGCGTTCATCTCGCCGAGACCCTTGTAGCGCTGGATCGCGTCGTCCTTCGGCAGCCGCTTGCCGGCCTCGACACCCGCCTGGATGACGGCGTCGCGTTCGCGGTCGGAGTACGCGTACTCCGGCTCGGCCCGCGGCCACTTGATCTTGTACAGCGGCGGCCGCGAGAGGAACACGTGGCCGTGCTCGATCAGCGGCGCCATGAACCGGAACAGCAGGGTGAGCAGCAGCGTGGTGATGTGCTGGCCGTCGACGTCGGCGTCGGCCATCAGCACGATCTTGTGGTAGCGCAGCTTCTGGAGGTCGAACTCGTCGTGGATGCCGGTGCCCAGCGCGGTGATCAGCGACTGGACCTCGGTGTTCTTGAGGACGCGGTCGATGCGGGCCTTCTCGACGTTGATGATCTTGCCGCGGATCGGCAGGATCGCCTGGTACATCGAGTCCCGGCCCTCCTTGGCCGAGCCGCCGGCCGAGTCACCCTCGACGATGTAGAGCTCGCACTCCGCCGGGTTGGTCGAGCGGCAGTCCTTGAGCTTGCCGGGCAGGCCGCCGATCTCCAGCGCGCCCTTGCGGCGGACGAGGTCACGCGCCTTGCGCGCGGCCATCCGGGCCTGCGCCGAGGAGATCGACTTGTTGATGATCGTCTTCGCCTCGGTGGGGTTGCGCTCGAACCAGTCCGCCAGCCACTCGTTCGACGTCTGCTGCACGAACGTCTTGGCCTCGCTGTTGCCCAGCTTGGTCTTGGTCTGGCCCTCGAACTGCGGCTCGGCCAGCTTGATCGAGACGATCGCGGCGAGGCCCTCGCGCACGTCGTCACCGGTCAGGTTGGCGTCCTTCTCCTTGAGCAGCTTCTTGTCGCGCGCGTAGGAGTTGACGACGCGGGTCAGCGCGGCGCGGAAGCCCTCTTCGTGGGTGCCGCCCTCGTGCGTGTTGATCGTGTTGGCGAACGTGTAGACCGACGGCGTGAAGCCGGTGTTCCACTGCATCGCGACCTCGACCTCGAGGCCGGTGCCCTTCGCGTCGAAGGAGATCACGCTGGAGTGGATCGGGTCCTTGCTGCCGTTGATGTGCTTGACGAAGTCCTCGAGCCCGCCCGGGTAGCAGTAGGTCTTCTCCTTGACCCGCGCGACCTTGCCCTCGGCGTCGGCTTCGGTCTCCTCGTCGGCGACGCGCTCGTCGCGCAGGGACAGCGTCAGCCCCTTGTTGAGGAACGCCATCTCCTGCAGCCGGCGCGAGATGGTCTCAAAGTTGTACGTCGTGGTCTCGAAGATGTTGCTGTCGGCCCAGAAGGTGATCGTGGTGCCGGTCTCCGACGCCGGGCCGAGGTCCTCGAGCGGGCCGGGGACCTGGTCGGTGTACTCCTGGCGCCAGCTGCGGCCGCCGTACTTGACCTCGGCGAGCAGCTTCGTCGACAGCGCGTTCACCACGGACACGCCGACACCGTGCAGGCCGCCGGACACCGCGTAGGAGTCGCTGTCGAACTTGCCGCCCGCGTGCAGCACGGTGAGCACGACCTCGAGGGTCGGCTTCTTCTCCTTGGGGTGCATGTCGACGGGGATGCCGCGGCCGTCGTCGACGACGCGCACCCCACCGTCGGCGAGCAGGGTAACCTCGACCTTGGTGGCGTAACCCGCCATCGCCTCGTCGACGGAGTTGTCCACGACCTCCTGGACGAGGTGGTGCAGGCCGCGTTCACCGGTGGAACCGATGTACATGCCAGGGCGCTTGCGGACCGCCTCGAGGCCTTCGAGCACCGTGATCGACGACGCGTTGTACTCGCTCTTGTTCTCGGTCACCGGCGTTGTTTCTCCTCGTCTCGCCCGAGCGGACGCTCGCTCCCTCCCAGTGTACTTGGCCGCGTCCGCTGGCATGCGGCAAGGACACCCCTGAGCGCGTCACAGACGGACGAAATCGGTCCGAGCCGAGTCTTGACGTATTTCGGGAGGTCTGGATGCGTTCTCGGGGCATTCAACCGAGCATCGCGCAACCCGGGTCAGCCGTACGTGTCACGCGGGCCGCGACCCGGCACGTGCCGGGGCCCTTTCCGCCAGCTCGGAGCGGTCGGCCCCTGGATCCGCATGCGCTTGACGACGCCGTTGCCGACCCCCGCGGCGATCTTGTGCAGCAGCTTTCCCTGCAGCAACCGCAGCTGCGTGGCCCACGCCGTGGAGCTGGCGCGGACGGTGAGTTCGCCGTCTTTCAGCGCGACCGGCTGGGCGTGTTCGGCGACGTCCTCGCCGACCAGCCGGGCCCACTGCGCGAAGACGCGGGCGGTCGTGACGCTCTCGTTCCAGCCGCGGTCGGAGACCAGCCGCGAGACGAGCCGGCCGAGCGGCTGCGGGTCGCGCGGGTCCGCACCCGGCCCCGACCAGCGGCGACGCCGGGGGTTCTGGCCCCCGCCACCGCCGACCGCGCGGCGCCGGTAGCCCGGCGACGTCCCGCGTTCCTTGGCCTTGGCCTTCGCCGCTTCGAGCGCGGCGTGGGCGAGGTCCCGGCCGGTCTGCCCATTCGGAGCAGTGCCGCCCTCACTCTGCGTACCCGAAGTGACCTGCCCGCGTGGGTTAACCCCCGTGCGGGGGGCGTCAAGCCGCTGTTCCGGCGTTTTGGTCACGCGCGGCGATAACTCGGGCACGGGTTTATCCACACTGTCCACAGGTTTGTCCCCAGATCGGTGGGTAACTGCTGTGTCGACGGTCACACGGGGTGTGCGAGTCGATCTTGCCGCCCCCGGTTCGCCCTGCTCAGCCACGCGTGATCTCACCATCCGCCACCACGAACCGGCCGCCGGCCAGCTCCCCGGGCACGTCTTCGTCGACCGCGGCGGTCACCAGCACCTGTTCGGCGCTCGCGGCCACCTCGGCCAGCCGGGCCCGGCGCTTGCGGTCCAGCTCGGCGAACACGTCGTCGAGCAGCAGCACCGGCTCGCCCGCCTCCGCGCGCAGCAGCTCGTAGCTGCCGAGCCGGAGAGCGAGCGCGAACGACCACGACTCGCCGTGGCTCGCGTACCCCTTGGCCGGCGCCTCGCCCAGGATCAGCTCCAGCTCGTCCCGGTGCGGGCCGACCAGGCTGATCCCGCGCTCGAGCTCGGCCTTGCGAGCCTCGCCGAGCGCCTTGAGCAAGACGTCTTTGAGGACTTCGGGTTGCGCCCGTTCGCCATCCGGTACGCCGTACGTCTCCGGCAGGGCGTCACCCAGCGACGACTTGTACGAGATCTTCGCGGGCCGGGAGTCCGGCGCGACCCCCATGTACGCCGCGGCCGCGTGCGGCCCGAGGTCCGCGACGAGGTTCAGGCGCGCGGCCAGCAGCTCCGCGCCCGCCACCGAGAGGTGGTCGTCCCAGACTTCCAGCGTCGACAGCGCGTACGGGTCTTCGCGGCCCGTACGCCGTTTGCCCGCCGTCTTGAGCAGGGCGTTGCGCTGCTTCAGCACCTTCTCGTAGTCGGCCCGAACCCCCGCGTACCGCGGCGCGCGCAGCACCAAGAGCTCGTCGAGGAACCGTCTTCGCTCGCTCGGGTCGCCCCGGACCAGCGCCAGGTCCTCCGGCGAGAACAACACCGTGCGCAGGATCCCGAGCACGTCGCGCGGCCGGCCGACCGCGCCGCGGTTGACCCGGGCGCGGTTCGCGCGGCCGGCGGTGATCTCGAGCTCGACGGTCAGCTCGCGGTCGTCGTTGACCACCGCGACCCGCACGAGCGCGCGCTCGCAGCCGTGCCGGATGAGCGGCGCGTCCGTCGCGACGCGGTGCGAGCCCAGCGTCGCGACGTACCCGATCGCTTCGAGCAGGTTGGTCTTGCCGCGACCGTTCTGGCCGACCAGCACGGTCGGCCCCGGTTCGAGCGCGAGATCGGCCTGGGGCCAGGAGCGGAAGTCGGTGACCTGCAGGTGACGCAGATACACCAGCTGCTCCTTACCCGCCGACCTTCTTCACGGCGTGCCCGCCGAACTGGTTGCGCAGCGCGGCCACCGCGCGCATCGCGGCCGAGTGCTCCTGCCGCGAAGCGAACCGCGCGAACAGCGCGGCCGAGATGACCGGCGCCGGCACCGCGTTGTTGATCGCCTCTTCCAGCGTCCAACGGCCTTCGCCGGAATCCTCGACGTACCCCTCGAGGTCGTCCAGCTCCGGGTCCTCGTCGAGCGCGCGCACGAGCAGGTCGAGCAGCCAGGACCGGACGACCGTGCCGCGCTGCCAGCCCTTGATCACCGCGGGCACGTCCTTGACGACCTTCGCGGCTTCGAGCAGCTCGAAGCCCTCCGCGAACGCCTGCATCATGCCGTACTCGATGCCGTTGTGGATCATCTTCGCGTAGTGACCCGCGCCGACATCGCCGGCGTGCGAGAAGCCTTCTTCGCGCGGGCCTTCCGGGCGCAGCGCGTCGAAGATCGGCATGGCCTTCTCGACGTCGGCCGCGGTACCCCCGACCATCAGGCCGTAGCCGTTCTCCTTGCCCCACACGCCACCGGAGACACCGCAGTCGACGTAGCCGATGTTCTTCGCCGCCAGCAGGTCGGCGTTCAGCTTGTCGTCGGTGTACTTCGAGTTGCCGCCGTCGATCACCATGTCGCCGGCGGAGAGCAGGTTGCTCAGCTCGGTGACGGTCTGGCGCGTCGGGTCGCCGGCCGGGACCATGATCCAGACGATCCGCGGGGCGTCCAGTTTGGACACCAGGTCTTCGAGCGACGTCGTGTCCGAGACGTCCGGGTTGCGGTCGTAGCCGACCACCTCGTGACCGGCCGCGCGCAGCCGCTCACGCATGTTGAAGCCCATCTTGCCCAGGCCGATCAGACCGAGCTGAACCATCGAGATCCCCTTACGTGCTAACGAATCGTGCGGGTCAGCCCGGGAGGCGGACCGGCATCAGGAGGTAGAGGTAACCGGGGACGACGTTGCCCTCGGCGTCGGCGGGCTTGATGAGCGCGGGCCGGTTCGGCGTGGTGAACGTGAGCTCCGCCCGGTCGCTGTGGAGCGCCCCGAGGCCGTCGACGAGGTAACCCGGGTTGAACGCGATGGTCACCGGCTCACCTTCGTACTCGACCTGAAGCTCTTCTTCGGCGCTTCCCTCGTCGTCGCCGCCCGCGGACAACCGCAGCGAGTTGTCCCCGAACTCCAGTCGTACCTGAGTCCCCCGCTCCGCCACCAGCGAAACGCGCTTGATGGACTCGGTGAGAGCGGACACGTCGATGACCGCGCGTGAGGTGTGCGACGCGGGCAGCAGCTGGCGGTACGGCGGGAACTCGGCGTCGAGCAGGCGGGTCGTCGTGTAGCGCCCGGAACCGGACAGACCGAGCAGGCCCTCGCCGCTGGCGAGCGCGAGGCGGATCGTGGCGCCGCTCGCGCCGAGCGTCTTGGCGGCCTCGGCGAGCGTGCGCGCCGGGACGAGCACCGCGGCGTCGGCCAGGCCCTCGGCCGGCTGCCAGGTGAACTCGCGCATGGCGAGCCGGAAGCGGTCGGTCGCGACGAGGGTGAGCGAGCTGCCGGAGATCTCGAGCCGCATGCCGGTCAGCATCGGCAGCGTGTCGTCCTTGCCCGCGGCGACGACGACCTGGGTGACGGCCTGGCCGAACGCGTCGCCCGCGAGCTCGCCCGCGAAGGCGGGCTGGGACGGCAGCTGCGGGTAGTCCTCGACCGGCATGGTCGGCAGGGAGAACCGCGCGCTGCCGCAGGTGATGGTGGCGCGCGCGCCGTCGACCGAGATCTCGACCGGCTGCGCGGGCAGCGCCTTGGTGATGTCGGCGAGGAGGCGCCCGGAGACCAGCAGGCGGCCGCCGTCGGCGATCGTCGCCGGGACGCCGACCGTGGCGGAGACCTCGTAGTCGAAGCCCGAGACGGTCAGGGCGTCGGAGTCGCCGTCCGAACCGGCGTCGAGCAGGACACCGCCGAGAACCGGCACGGGAGGCCGGGAGGGGAGGCTTCTGGCCACCCACGCGACGGCGTCGGCGAGCCCGTCACGCTCGACGCGGATCTTCATGCGCGCATCCTTTCGACGACCGAGCGCTCGTGGCTCGGGCCAGGCCTGGTTCTCGCGGGACAGTGACCGGCTGCCCCCTCCGGCCGGTCCGCCCTCCCGCTTGAGCGGCCGGAGCGCGGACCAGGTGCAGGCGTCCACGTTAGGCCGTCGCGGGGCCCGCCGTCACCTCGGCCTCCCCTTGACTTTGTCGACTTGCCGACACGTTCTCGCGGCTGTCCCCAACTTCGTCCATCGCCTGTTTTTGTTTTGTTCTCTCTTAGAAGAGATCTAAAGGCAGTAGCAGTAGTAAGCGGTGTGGATTGTGTGGATTGAGCTCGTTCGTGCAGGTGGGAGGGCTCGCGGGCATGTGGAGAACCGTGGTGGCAGTTCTGTGGGCAACTCGGGGCGTCCGTGGATGGTTTCGGCCGACCCCCGATTCGTCCACAGCCGGGCCCGGTTGTCCCCACGGTTGTCCCCAGGTGTGGGGTGGTCCGTCCCCAGGTTCTGGGGGTGCGCGGCGGGGTCCGAATCGCCCTACCGAGTGACCGGCACGGGCTGTGCACAGAATGTGGGCAACCTGTGGAATCAGCGTGGACAAGGGTGTGGATGGGCTGTGGATCACCTGTGGGCGGAGTGTGGGTGGATTCGGCGTCGTCGCTGATGGGAGATCCGTTGGCACTGTGGGCAATCCGCCCACACCATGGGGAAACTTCCTTGTGTACAAACAATTTCGACGAGTTTGGCGAAGCACGCGTACGCACCTTCGCTGCTTCGCGCGCGTAGGCTTGCTTCGGACACTCCAAAGACGACTAAGGGGCGTCCACATTGAGCGGACGCCCCGAAGTCGTTGGGAGGTAAGGGGATGTGCTACTGGCGGGCGCGCTGCTTGATGCGCGACGTCAGCTCCTGCACCTGGTCGTAGATGCGCCGGCGCTCGGCCATCTCCTTGCGGATCTTCTTGTCCGCGTGCATGACGGTCGTGTGGTCGCGGCCGCCGAACGTCTGCCCGATCTTCGGCAGCGACATGTCGGTCAGCTCGCGGCAGAGGTACATCGCGATCTGGCGGGCCGTGGCGAGCGCCTTCGTCTTGCCGGGGCCGCACAGGTCGTCGAGCGTCACGTCGAAGAACTCCGACGTGACGCCCATGATGGTCGGCGCGGTGATCTCCGGCGCGTGCGAGTCCGGGATCAGGTCGCGGAGCACGATCTCCGCGAGCGCGCTGTCGACCGGCTGCTGGTTCAGCGACGCGAACGCCGTGACGCGGATGAGCGCGCCTTCGAGCTCCCGGATGTTCGCCTCGACGCGCGAGGCGATGAACTCGAGGACCTCGCCCGGCACCGCCAGCCTGTCCTGCGCGGCCTTCTTCCGGAGGATCGCGATGCGCGTCTCCAGTTCGGGCGGCTGGATGTCGGTGATCAGGCCCCACTCGAACCGCGTCCGCAGCCGGTCTTCCAGCGTCTCGAGGCGCTTCGGCGGGCGGTCGGAGCTGACGACGATCTGCTTGTTCGCGTTGTGGAGGGTGTTGAAGGTGTGGAAGAACTCTTCCTGCGTACCTTCTTTGCCTTCCAGGAACTGGATGTCGTCGACGAGCAGGATGTCGATGTCGCGGTAGCGCCGCTGGAACGCGACCTTGCGGTCGTCGCGCAGCGAGTTGATGAAGTCGTTCGTGAACTCTTCGGTCGAGACGTACCGGACGCGCATGCCGGGGAACAGCCGTTGCGCGTAGTGGCCGACCGCGTGCAGCAGGTGCGTCTTGCCGAGCCCGGACTCACCCCAGATGAAGAGCGGGTTGTACGCGCGGGCCGGCGCTTCGGCGACGGCGACCGCGGCCGCGTGCGCGAAGCGGTTGGACGCGCCGATGACGAACGTGTCGAAGGTGTACTTCTCGTTCAGCTTCGTCTTGGACGTCTGCGGCTGCGCCGGCGCGGTGTAGGGCTGGCCGGCGATCGGCTGCCCGGAGAACGTCGGCCAGATCTCGTGGACGGCGGCGAGCGCCTCGCCTTCTTCGTCCACCTCTTCGTCGGTGTCGTCCCCGTCGTCCGGCTTCGCCGCGACGGAGGGGTGCGGCGGCATCGGCGGCGCGGGTTCGGGACGCGACGGCGGCATCATCGGCGAGCCGTTGCCCGGCAGTGCGGCAGCGGGCTCGGGGCTCGCACCGTTTTCCACCCGGCCGGGTGACGGCACGTACCGGGGCGCGGCCGACGGCGCGACGGTCTCGGCGCTGTCCACCTTCACCGCGAGCGAGATGGCGCGGCCGAGCCGCCGGGAGAGCGCGTCGGTGATCGCGCCGCGCAAACCGCGTTCGATCGCTTCCTTCGCGAAATCGCTGGGGGCCGCCAGCAGGGCGGTGCCGTCGAGCAGACCGATCGGGCGGGTCACGCGCATCCAGGCGCGCTGCTGGGGGGACAGGGTCCCGTCGGACAGTTCGCGTACCACCTGTTCCCAGATGACGCCCAGATTGTGCTGGTGCTCCGACACCGGTCTGGCTCCCCTCCCCTCGTCGGCGTGGACGGCCGAACGCCCCTGGTCACGCGGCCCGGTACGCAACAGCGGACCCGCGTGTGCACCGGCACAGCGAATATCCACATAGTTGTCCACAGCTGTGCACTAATGTACGGCGACCCGCGGCGACGCCACCTGCGGGCTCGTCGTACGCCGGTGGGCACTCCACCACCCGGATACTCGTGCACCTCGACCGGTGACCCGAGAGAGGCACGCTAACAAGCCCCGCCCGCTGCCACAAGGCATCCTGGGTCGCAAGCATTTCACGGTGTACGGCGTGTTGCCATTCGGTGCCACGGCGTCGACGGTCCCGGCGTCCGCGGCCGGTCGCGGACCGTGGCCGAGGGGGTGCTTACCGGCCGCCCGACGGGGGTGCGTACCCTCGTAAGGTCTCCCGTATGCGACGGGTGCTATTCGCGTGCCCACGTTGTCGTCGCTCGTCGTGACGAGGCCACACGTTGGTAGGAGACACCAGAGACTGCCGTGCGCCCGCACGACACGCCAGGCGACGGGGAGGAATCCCCGCGTCCGACGCGACACACAGGAGAAGCAGTGAGCAAGGGTAAGCGCACCTTCCAGCCGAACAACCGCCGCCGCGCGAAGACGCACGGCTTCCGCCTGCGCATGCGGACGCGTGCCGGCCGGGCCATCCTGGCGGGCCGCCGTCGCAAGGGCCGCGCCGCGCTGTCCGCCTGATCCGGCACGTCGGGGCGCGCCGTGCTGCCGGCTGCCGCACGCTTGCGGCGGAGTGAGGATTTCCGCGTGGTTCTCCGTCGCGGGTCCCGGGCAGGCAAGCGCCGCCTCGTCGTCCACGCGTTGACCACGGACCCGTCCGGGGCCGCCGACCCACCGTCGGCGGCCCGGGCGGGTTTTGTGGTGAGCAAGGCCGTCGGCAACTCGGTGGTCCGCCACCGCGTCACCCGGCGGCTGCGTCACCTCGTTTCGGCCCGGCTCGGAACCCTGCCGCCGGGCAGTGCGTTGGTAGTGAGGGCATTGCCGCCGTCCGCGACCGCGTCCAGCGCCGAGCTCGGAGCCGATCTCGACGCCGCGCTGCGTCGGCTGGGTCTTTCACCGTCGCGTCGTCCGGCCGGGGATGCCCCCCGCCCGGCGCGTCCCGCCGACGCGGCCCCCGACCACGGATCAGCGGTGTGACCGGCATGCGAGCCACCCCCGAGCACGACCACGAGCACTCCGAGCGTGACGCTGTGGAGCCCGCGCCCCCGAGGCCCGGCCCCGTCGCCTGGGTCCTGTTGCTCCCCATCAAGCTCTACCGCAAGGCGATCTCGCCCTTCCTCCCGCCGGCTTGCCGGTTCTACCCGAGCTGCAGCGCGTACGCAGTCGAAGCCCTCACCCGGCACGGTGCCGGCCGCGGCTCCTACCTCGCGCTGCGCCGGCTGTTGCGCTGCGGCCCGTGGACCCCACCCGGCCGCGACCCCGTGCCCGAGGAGTTCTCGTGGCGCCACCGACGACCTGATACACCGATCGAGGAGTAGCAGCAGTGCTCGATTTCATCTACTACCCCGTGTCCTTCATCCTCTGGTGTTGGCACAAGGTGTTCGGCTTCGTCTTCGGGGAAGCCACGGCGATCTCCTGGATCCTCGGCATCATCTTCCTGACGTTCACCGTCCGCGGCATCATGTTCAAGCCGTTCGTGAACCAGGTCCGGTCGATGAAGAAGATGCAGGACTTCGCGCCGGAGATGAAGAAGCTCCAGAAGAAGTACGCGAACGACCGGCAGCGCCAGGCCGCGGAGATGCAGAAGCTCCAGAAGGAGCACGGCGTCAACCCGCTCGGCAGCTGCCTGCCGATGCTGCTGCAGATCCCGGTGTTCATCGGCCTGAACTGGGTCCTGCGCGCGTTCAGCATCCAGCCGAAGGACGGCAAGCCGAAGACCGAGAACTACTTCTTCAGCCAGCACGACGTCCAGTCGTACACCAACGCGAAGCTGTTCGGCGTCAACCTCGGTGAAGCGATCCACAACGGCGTCACCGCGATCGGCGGCTCCGGCGGGGCCGGTTGGCACTGGAACGTGCTCCCGGTCGCGCTGCCCCTGATGATCGTCGCGTCGATCGCCACCCACCTCACCGCGCGGCACTCGGTGGCCCGGCAGAACGCCGCGTCGGCCACCCCGCAGACCGCGATCATGAACAAGCTGACGATGTACATCTTCCCGCTCGGTGTGCTCGTCTTCGGTGCGCTGTTCCCGCTCGGCCTCCTCTTCTACTGGCTGGCGAACAACGGCTGGACCCTGATGCAGCAGCGCCTCGTCTACACGAAGATCGACAAGGAAGAGGCGGCCCGCAAGGCGGAGGCCGCGGAGAAGCGCGCGTCGCTCGGCCCGAAGCCGGGTCAGAAGCCGACCGCGCCGAAGGTCGGCCAGAAGCCGGTCCAGCAGAAGAAGAACCAGCCCGCCCAGACCGGCTCGGCCAAGAAGGTCACGAAGGCCGGCTCGGCCCACGGCTTCGCCCAGACCACGCCGGCGGAGGCCGCTGCCAAGGCCGCGGAGACCGCTGACCCGGCGCCCGCCGACACGAACGGCCAGAACGGCTCGAAGGACAACGGCACGGGCGTGCCGGGCCTTCTCAAAGACTCGACCAGGAAGTCGGGCCGGAAGCGCCGCTGAGGCGCGACCGGTTCGGAGAGGAGACGAATGATGTCGGAGACGATCGACACGATCGAAGCCGATAAGGACGACGTGACCCCGGAGGCCGCTTCCGCGGACGAGGGGGCCGAGCAGAAGGCGGGCGGTGACGACATCCTCGTCCAGGAGGGCGACATCGCGGGCGACTACCTCGAGCGCCTGCTCGACCTGCTCGACTACGACGGCGACATCGATCTGGACGTGGAGGCCGGCCGCGCGATCGTGAGCATCGACGGCGGCGAGGACCTCGAGAAGCTCGTCGGCCCGCGCGGCACGGTGCTCGAGGCGCTGCAGGAGCTGACCCGCCTGGCGGTCCAGCAGGAGACGGGCTCGCGCAGCCGCCTCATGCTGGACATCGCGGGCTGGCGCGCGGACCGCCGCGAGGAGCTGCGCGAGCTCGGCCGCTCGACGGCGGAGTCGGTCCTCCAGAGCGGCGAGCGGGTCCGCCTGCAGCCGATGAGCCCGTTCGAGCGCAAGGTCGTCCACGACGCGGTGGCGGCGGTCTCCGGCGTCACGAGCGAGAGCGAGGGCGAAGACCCGAAGCGCCGTGTGGTGATCTTCCCGGAGTCCTGAGACTCGGCTCCACTGAAGCGGCCCCACTTGACTTGGTCAGGTGGGGCCGCTTCTTTTGTGGGCATGCGCCCGGCACCCGGCGATGGCTCGGGTCGGATCGGGTGCACGCGATCGAGTACGGGTGGCTCGCGGAGATGCGGACGGTCCGGTTGTACGCGTACCGGTTCGCGGCTTCGTCGTTCCGCTCGTTCGGCGAGCACGCTGCCGAACCTGTGGCGGTTCGTGGACGCGGCGACGGCGAGCTCGCTCGGCTTCAGCGGGATCCGGCTGCGGAACGCGAAGCCGCGGCCGCGCGAATTACAGCGGTGATGTTTCACGTGGAACTCGCGCACGCCGGCGCTCGTAGCGCGCGTGTTTCACGTGGAACCGCGACTTCGATGCCGCTGGGCGAGTGGAGTTGTCCACATCTGCGGCTCGTCGGCTCGTTTTCGACTCGACATCGGGGACAATCGACAGAGCGCGGTTTCACGTGAAACCGGCGGACGAGGAGTAGACGGAGTGAGCTTGGAGCAAGCCGCGGTGGCGGTGCGGGCCGCGGCGGAGCGGGTGTTCGGTGCGCGGGTGGACCAAGCCGCTGGGTATGTCGAACTCCTCGAGCGTCACGGGGTCGAGCGTGGGTTGATCGGGCCGCGGGAGGTCGAGCGGCTGTGGGAGCGGCACGTCCTCAACTCGGCCGTCATCGGTGAGCAGATGCCCGAGGGCGCCCGCGTCGTCGATGTCGGGTCGGGTGCCGGGCTTCCGGGAGTACCGCTCGCGATCGCGCGACCGGACCTCGATATCGTCTTGCTCGAACCGATGGCCCGCCGGGTGGACTGGCTGGCCGAGGTGGCCGAGAAGCTGGAACTCCCGATCACCGTCGTCCGTGGACGCGCGGAGGAGCGGCCTGTGCGTGAGCAGCTCGGTGGCGCCGACATCGTCACCGCTCGCGCGGTCGCCCCGCTCGCCCGGCTCGCGGACTGGTGCTTGCCGCTCGTTCGTCCCGATGGCTTCCTGGTTGCCCTCAAGGGTGCCAGCGCGGCGGACGAGATCGACCGGGACGGCGCCGCCATCCGCAAGGCCGGCGGGGCCGACCCACTGATCATCGAATGCGGTGCCGCAGTACTAGAGGTCCCCAGCACGGTCGTGAAGATCCGTCGCCTCCCAGCAGCCAGCAAGCCAAAGGCACGGAGCAAGAAGCGTTAACGGGCCGCGATGTTCCACGTGAAACGACGCGACTCGACCACCGACCAAACGTCTAGATGGAGGAGGTGTCGAGACCGGTGAATCCCCCGCCGTCCGACTCCACGGAGACCACCCCCGACGTGGGCTGGACCCCGATCGCCGAAGAAGCCGCCCGCGCCGCGCGTCTGCTGCACCCGGAGGAGGGGATGCTCCCGCGTCCCGGCCGCCGTCGTGTGCTGACCGTCGCCAACCAGAAGGGCGGCGTCGGCAAGACCACGAGCACGGTCAACCTCGCCGCCGCGCTCGCCGTCCACGGGCTCAAGACGCTCGTCGTCGACCTCGACCCGCAGGGCAACGCGAGCACCGCGCTCGACGTCGACCACCGCTCCGGGACGCCGTCGATCTACGAGGTGCTCATCGGCGAGGTGACGCTCGCGGACGCCGCGCAGCCCACCGAGCAGTCCCCCAACCTCTTCTGCGTCCCCGCGACGATCGACCTCGCCGGTGCCGAGATCGAGCTCGTCTCGATGGCGTCCCGCGAGTCCCGGCTCAAGGAGGCCATCTCCTCGGAGATCCTCAACGAGATCGGCGTCGACTACGTCTTCATCGACTGCCCGCCCTCGCTCGGCCTGCTGACGGTCAACGCGATGGTCGCCGCGCAGGAGGTGCTCATCCCGATCCAGTGCGAGTACTACGCACTCGAAGGACTCGGGCAGCTGCTGAGCAACATCGAACTCGTGCAGCAGCACCTCAACCGCGAGCTGCGCGTCTCGACGATCCTCCTCACCATGTACGACGGCCGCACCAAGCTGGCCGACCAGGTGACGAACGAGGTGCGCAACCACTTCGGCGACACGGTCCTCAAGACCGTCATCCCCCGCAGCGTGAAGGTCTCGGAGGCGCCCGGGTACGGCCAGACCGTCCTCGCTTACGATCCCGGTTCGCGTGGTGCGATGAGCTACGTCGACGCGGCCAAGGAGATCGCCGAGCGCGGCGCACAGATGGAGAAGGGTAGTTCGACATGACCGAGCGCCGAGGAGGGCTGGGGCGCGGCCTCGCCGCCCTGATCCCCACCGGACCCGCCACCGGCGGTGCCCTGCCCGCGCCCACGGACGCGGCGGCGGACAAGAAGACGGCCGAAGACAAGGGCTGGTTCGCGGCGAACGGTCAAGCGAAGACCCACGGCGGCGAGGTCGCCGGCGCGGTCTACCGCGAGATCCCGGTCAGCTCGATCAAGCCGAACCCGAAGCAGCCGCGGCAGGTCTTCGACGAAGACGCGCTCGCCGAACTCGAGCACTCGATCCGCGAGTTCGGGCTCATGCAGCCCATCGTCGTCCGCGAGCTCGGGAACGACGAGTACGAGCTCGTCATGGGCGAGCGCCGGCTGCGCGCGTCGCAACAGGCGGACCTCGAGGCGATCCCGGCGATCGTCCGGCAGACCGCCGACGAGTCGATGCTGCGCGACGCGCTCCTGGAGAACATCCACCGCGTCCAGCTGAACCCGCTCGAAGAGGCGGCGGCGTACCAGCAGCTGCTCGACGAGTTCGCGGTGACGCACGAGGAGCTGGCGAGCCGGATCGGCCGCAGCCGGCCGGTCATCACCAACACGATCCGGCTCCTCAAGCTCCCCCTGCCGGTGCAGCGCCGGGTGGCCGCGGGCGTCCTGTCCGCCGGCCACGCCCGCGCGCTGCTCTCGCTGGAGGACGCCGACAGCCAGGAAGAGCTCGCGGCGCGCATCATCGCAGAGGGCATGTCGGTCCGGGCGACCGAGGAAGCCGTCACGCTCAAGAAGAGCGAGAAGCCGGCCAAGCCGAAGCCCGCGCCGCGCAAGCCGATCCAGGCGCCGGGGTTGCAGGAGCTCGCGAACCGGCTTTCGGACCGGTTCGACACCCGCGTGAAGGTCGACCTCGGCCGCCGCAAGGGCCGGATCACGCTCGAGTTCGGGTCCGTCGACGACCTCGAGCGGATCGTCGCGATCATCGATGCGAACGGGATGAATCAGACACCGAAAACCGATTAGGGATCACCCCGGGGTGTTTCGTCACGGTGATGATTGCTCGACGCAGTCGCGGTAACCACACCGGGTGATGATCAACCGCGACACGAAAAAGGCCACCGCGGAGCTTCCGCAGTGGCCTTTCGCGTGTCTGGAGTCAGCGAGAAATCGCGCGCCCGATGAGTTCGCCGAACACGGTGCCGAGCGACTTGCCCGCGGCCTCGATCGCCATCGGCACGGTCGACGTCTCGGTGAGACCCGGCGACGGGTTCACTTCGAGGAAGTGCACCGCGCCGTCCGACGCGACAACCGCGTCGGTCCGGGAGATGTCACGCAGCCCGAGCACGCGGTGCGCGGCGACGGCCAGTTCGGCCACCGCCTTGGCCGCGGCGTCGTCGAGGCGGGCCGGGGTGAAGAAGTCCGTCAGGCCGGCCGTGTAGCGGGCCGTGTAGTCGTACACGCCGCTCTCCGGCACGATCTCGACCGCGGGCAGGGCCTCGGGCCCGTTCTCGCCCTCGATGACCGTCACGGCCACCTCGACGCCGTCCACGAACCGCTCGGCGAGCACCGTGTCGCCGTAGGCGAAGCAGCCGACCATCGCCGCCGGCAGTTCCGCCGCCTCGCGGACCACCTGCGTGCCGAGCGCCGAGCCGCCCTGGTCGGGCTTGAGGATCAGCGGCAGGCCGAGCGTCTCGACCATCGCGTCGAGCACCGCCTGCGCGCCGAGCTCGCGGAACGTGCTGTGCGGCAGCACCACCCAGCCCGGCGTCGTGAACCCGGCGTTCTCGATGAGCGCCTTCGCCGTCGGCTTGTCCCACGCGCGACGGCAGCCCTGGGAGCCGGTGCCGACGAACGGCACGTCCAGCATCTCCAGCACCGTCTGCACCGAGCCGTTCTCACCCTCGCCGCCGTGCAGGGCGACGACGACCGCGTCCGGCCGCTGGGCGCGCAGGCGCTCCAGCAGGCCGGCGTCGGTGTCCCACTCCTCGATGCCGAGGCCCTCGGACTTGAGCGCCGCGGAGAGCCGCCGCCCGGACCTCAGCGAAACGTCGCGTTCGTGCGAAAGCCCGCCGGCGAGCACGGCAACGGTACGGTCGACCACCGTAGGAACTCCTTAGCTGGGAAGAACTAGACCGTGTCCGGGGACGGGTTCTGAGGTCCCTGAATCTGGCGCGCGCTCACGTTACCGAAGGTGCGCGCGAGGTCCATTTCGGACTCGAGCACCGCGGCCAGCCGCCGCACGCCCTCGCGGATCCGCTCCGGCGTCGGGTAGCAGTACGAGAGCCGCATCTGGCGGCTGCCGAACCCGTCGGCGTAGAAGCCTGTTCCGGACGCGTACGCCACCCGCGCGGTCACCGCGCGCGGCAGCATCGCCTTCGTGTCGACGCCCTCCGGCACCGTCACCCAGACGTAGAAGCCGCCGTCCGGCTTGGTCCACGAGCAGCCCGGGGGCAGGTACTGGTCGAGCGCGGACAGGATCGCGTCCCGCCGCTCACGGTAGTTCTCGCGGAACTTCTTGATCTGGCCCTTCCAGTCGTGCGTGGCCAGGTAGCGCGACACGATCATCTGGTTGAACGTCGGCGGGCACAGCGTCGCCGACTCCGCGGCCAGCACGAGCTTCTCGCGCACGGCGTGCGGCGCGAGCACCCAGCCGACGCGCAGGCCGGAGGCGAACGTCTTGGAGAACGATCCGAGGTACACGACGTTGTCGGGGTCCGTCGAGCGCAGCGCCGGGTACGTCTGGCCGTCGAACCCGAGCAACCCGTATGGGTTGTCTTCGACGACCAGGACGTTGTGCTCGCGGCAGATCTCCAGGATCTCCGCGCGGCGCTCGACGGCCAGCGTGACGCCGGCGGGGTTGTGGAAGTTCGGGATCGTGTAGAGGAACTTGACGCGGCGGCCGGCCTTCTCCGCCTGGGCGAGCGCCTCGCGCAGCAGCTCCGGCACCAGGCCGTTGTCGTCCATCGCGACGTGCACGACCTGCGCCTGGTAGGCGGCGAACGAGCCGAGCGCGCCGACGTACGACGGCCCTTCCGCGATCACGACGTCACCCGGGTCGCAGAACAGCCGCGTGACCATGTCCAGGCCCATCTGGGAGCCGACGGTCACCACGACGTCGTCCGGGTGCGCCTCGATGCCCTCCAGGGCCATGATTTCGCAGATCTGCTCGCGCAGGACCGGGACGCCGTGCGCCGAGCCGTACTGCAGCGCGACGAGGCCGTCCTCGGCGATGATCTCCGCCACCTGCGCCGACAGCGTGTCGAGCGGGAGCGCCGCCAGGTTCGGCATGCCGCCGGCCAGTGAAACCACCTCGGGCCGGCTGGCGACCGCGAACAGCGCCCGGATCTCGGAGGCGGTCATCCCGGCGGTGCGCGCGGCGTACCGCTCGAGGTGCGGGTCGAGGTTCTGGCGGCCGCTGTGCGGCTTGCTGGGGCGGTTCTCGGTCATCGACGATTCACCCGGGGCTCGGTGGATGGGCTGCCTGTGCGGAGCGCAGCAGATCCCGTCGAGTGTAACCGGGCACCCATCCGGACCCCCTGGCCTTTCGGCGCTCGTCACATCGGCCTATCCTCGTCCTTGGCTCCCGTGCCGTGCCGCGCTCTCACGCGGCTTGACGACCGGGCAGCCGGTCGGGAGCGCAGGTCAGGGGAGGTCGCGAGTGTCGCGTCGCGTCGTGGGCGTCACACTGGACAACCTGGAGCACCTGCCGAAGAGCTGCCGCAGGTGCGTGTACTGGGAGCTGGCCCCGCACCTCAAGAACCAGGCCGAGGAGTTCGGCGCCACCGAGGTCGAGAAGGAAGCCTGGGTCTCCAGCGTCCTGCTCGAGTGGGGTTCCTGCGGCCGCATCGTCTACAGCGACACGCTGCCGGTCGGGTTCGTGCTGTACGCCCCGCCGAACGCCGTCCCGCGGTCGCTGGCCTTCCCGACGTCCCCGCCGAGCGCGGACGCGGTCCTGCTGACGGCGTTCCAGGTCCTGCCGGAGTTCCGCGGCGGTGGCCTCGGCCGGATGCTGGTCCAGGCGGTCGCCAAGGACCTCACCAAACGCGGTGTCCGCGCGATCGAAGCGTTCGGCGACGCCCGCCCCGAGGAGTCGGACCCGGACGGCGGCCACAGCTGCGTGCTGCCGGCGGCGTTCCTGCAGAGCGTCGGCTTCAAGACGGTCCGCCCGCACCAGAAGTGGCCGCGGCTGCGCCTGGAGCTGCGTTCGGCGATCACCTGGAAGGAAGACGTCGAGGCGGCGCTGGAGCGGCTGCTCGGCCAGGTGACGATCACGACGGCCGAGCCCAGTCTCGGCCGCGCCTGACCCACCCCGCAAACGTTTGCGCCCGTGCTCGAGCAGGGCCGGAACACGCCTGTGCACGACTGTGGAAGAAGTGCCGAGTTATCCACAGAGCGCTGCTAGGCGCGGTGGAAAAGCTGTGGATGACTGCCCGGAAACCTGGGGACGCAGCAGCTGCCTCCCCAGGGGTGGTGGGGCAGGTGAAGGTGAGCCGCTAGGGGTTGTGGTCAGCCCTATTCGGCTTTGGCCAGCTCGTGCGCCAGGACGTCGGCGAACGTGAACGTTCCCGTCGGCTGGTCGCCTTCGCCGAGCAAGTACAGGCGCTTGACGGCGATCAGGATGCCCTCCGCGACGATGTCGCGGAACGCCGGGTCGCCGAGCTTGCGGGCGTCGTCCGGGTTCGTCAGGTAGCCGATTTCGATCCGGACCGCCGGGCAGCGGGTGCGGGTGAAGATGTCCCACGACTTGTAGTGCGTGCGGTTGTCCTGCAGGCCCGTGCGGGCCGCGACCTCACGCTGGATGAAGCCGGCCAGCAGCTCGCCCACCGTGGACGTCGTGCCGTTGCCGTTGCCGAAGTGGAAGCTCGCGACACCCTGCGCGCGCGGCGACGGGTTCTTGTCGCTGTGCAGCGAGAGGAACAGGTCCGCGCCCGCGTCGTTGGCGAACTTGGCGCGCTCCAGCTCGGTCGGGCTGTGGTTCGGGCCGCGGGAGATCAGCGCCTCCATGCCCGTGGCCTTCATCCGGCCTTCGAGGCGGCGCGCGAGGTCCCAGGCGATGTCGGCTTCGCGCAGGCCGCCGGCGACCACGCCGAGGTCGTCGCCGCCATGGCCCGGGTCGATCACGATGCGCTTGCCGCGCAGGCGCGGACCGGCCTGGCGCACCTGCTCCTGCTCGCGCAGGAACACGGGGCGGCCGCCCCTGGCCCGCGGCGAGGACAGGCGGTGCAGCTCGCGGATGGTCGCCGGGCCGCACATGCCGTCCGGCGTCAGGCGCATGTCGCGCTGGAACGTCTTGAGCGCGCGCTCGGTCGCCGGGCCGAAGTAGCCGTCGGGTCGGCCGGCGTCGAAGCCCAGCTCGGTCAGCCGCTCCTGGAGCGTGAAGACGTCGTCGCCGTGCACCGGGGACGCGATCATGTACGACAGCGGGCGGCTGCCCAGGTGGTAGCTGGCGCCCTTGAGCGCCTGGAAGGTCGCCGGACCCACGATGCCGTCGGTCATCAGCCCACGGCGCTGCTGGAAGGCACGGACGGCGTGCTCGACGGCGACGTCGAACGTGCCGTAGTCGTCGGTACCGGTGACCGGCGGGAGCAGGTCCATCCCGGCCAGGATGGACCTGATCTCGGCGACGTCCGGACCGGCGTCACCGCGGCGGAGTACCCGCATGCACTCCTCGCTCTTTCCTAGGGCACCGACTCGGGGGCTCGGTGCGTGGCAAGAAAACCTTCGCTGGGACGGGCCCAGGTCCTCTATTGTGCCTTGCCAACTCTCGGTGACAGCGCAGGCCCGGTAGGTGCGTCAAGGGCCCGATCGTGGAGTACCCCCGGTGGCCCTCGTCACGCTCGATTCACCCACACCGGTGGCATTACCCCGAACGGCGAAGGACCCGAGGTCCGCGAGAGGGTTCTCGCAGGCCCCGGGTCCGCCGGGAGTGTTCGGGCTCAGAGGACGTCGGCGAGGTCCGAGAGCAGCGCGGCCTTCGGCTTGGCGCCGACGATCTGCTTCACCGGCTTGCCACCCTGGAACAGGATCAGCGTCGGGATCGACATCACCTGGTAGTCACGCGGCGTGTTCGGGTTCTCATCGATGTCGATCTTGGCGATGGTCAGCTTCTCGCCGTTCTCGGCCGCGATCTCCTCGAGCACCGGGGCGACCATCTTGCAGGGGCCGCACCAGGTGGCCCAGAAGTCGACCAGCACAGGCTTCTCGCTGGTCAGGACCTCGTCGACGAACGTCGCGTCGGTCACCTTGACGGTGTTGGCCATGGTTTCTCCTCCAAAGGTGGTTGAACGCCGGAAAGTCAGTTGGTGCCCGCGCCGTAGCCGCCGCCGACGAGCTCGGGCGCCTCGTGCGCGTCCGCTTCGCCGTGCTCCGCCAGCCATCGTTCCGCGTCGATCGCGGCACTGCACCCGGAGCCGGCGGCGGTGATCGCCTGCCGGTAGGTGCGGTCCACCAGGTCGCCGGCCGCGAACACGCCGTCGAGGTTGGTGTAGGACGTCCGGCCCTGGGTGATGACGTAGCCGTCCTCGTCCACCTCGACCTGCCCGCGCACGAGCTCGCTGCGGGGGTCGTGGCCGATCGCGACGAAGAAGCCCGACACGTCCAGCGTCGACTCCGAGCCGTCCTTGGTGTCCTTGAGCTTCAGGCCTTCGACCTTGCCGTCGCCGACCACGCCGGTGATCTGCGAGTTCAGCTTCCACTTGATCTTCTCGTTCGCGCGGGCGCGCTCGAGCATGATCTTGGACGCGCGGAACTCGTCGCGCCGGTGGACGACCGTAACGGACTTCGCGAACTTCGTCAGGAAGGTCGCTTCCTCCATCGCGGAGTCGCCACCACCGGCGACCACGATGTCGTGGTCGCGGAAGAAGAAGCCGTCACAGGTCGCACAGGCCGAGACACCGCGGCCGAGCAGCTCCTGCTCACCCGGCACGTTCAGGTACCGCGCCGCCGCGCCCATGGCGAGGATGACCGCCCGGGCGGCGTAGCGCTTGCCGTTCGCGACGACGTACTTGACGTCCCCGGTCAGCTCCAGCGATTCGACGTCCTCCGCGCGCAGCTCGGCGCCGAAGCGCTCGGCCTGCTTGCGCATCTCCTCCATCAGGTCCGGACCCATGATGCCGTCGCGGAACCCGGGGAAGTTCTCGACCTCGGTCGTCGTCATCAGTGCGCCGCCGAACTGCGTGCCCTCGAACACCAGCGGTTCCAGCTGGGCCCGTGCCGCATAGACAGCAGCGGTGTATCCGGCAGGACCCGACCCGACGACGATCAGGTTCCTGATTTCCTCGGCAGCCACCGGTGACCTCCGCTCGTAGTGACCCGTGTACCAGGCTCAACACGATCGTAGGTGGCGGTGTTCCCGGCGTGACAGGCGCTACTTCTCCCCGACGACCTTGTCGAACAGGACGGCCGGGTTGCCGGGGCCGCAGTCCGCGCCGAAGGCCACGAGCCGGAACTGTGCGAGCTTGCCGGTGGTCAGGATGATCATGACTCCGGCCTTGCCGCCGACGTTCACCGGGCGGATGCCCTCCGGCCGCACCTTCGGGTCGAGCCCGGCGGCCGCGATGCACGCGTCCAGCCGGTCTTCGTTCTGCAGCGGGCCGAAGTCGCGGACGCCGACCGCCTTGCCGACCAGGGCCTGCGCGCCGCTGCCGTCGCTGCCGACCGACGGGCCCGTGGGGGCCGGCGCCGCGACGTTCGGGGTGCCGCTCTGCTGCGACGTCGAGGGCAGCGCGACGGTCACGGCGACGACCGCCGCCGCGGCCGCGGTCAGGACGCCGGCGGCCCAGCCGAGCCGCTTGTTCCGCCGCCTCCGGGCCGCCGCGAGGTCCACCACCTGGGCACCCCGCGGTGCCGGTGCTGCCGGCCGGGCACTGGGCTGGGTCTTTTCAGGAAAGCGGGCCGCTGCTTCGGCGGCCAGCGCCGCGTCCAGCCGGGCCGCGAACTCGGCGGGCATCGGCGGGGCGGGCGCGTCGGCGAGCGAGGCCAGGTCGGCCTGCGTCGCGTCGAGGGCGGCCAGGATCTCCCGCGCCTCCGGGTCGGCGGTCACCAGCGGCCACAGCTCGGCCGCGCGGTCGTCGTCCAGGACACCGGCGTGGAGATCGGCGAGCACGTCGACAGACCAGGGCGGACCGACGGTCCCCCCGATCCCCCGGCTTTCGTCCGTCATCGTCCCTCCCCGCTACCCGGCTGGCGCCCGGCCCGTTTGCTTTCGTGAGTTGGGACGTTCGCAATCGCATCGGGGTTCCGCAGGTGTCCGAGAACCTTCGCGAGTTTTCCGCGGCCCCGCGCGCACCGGCTCTTCACGGTGCCTTCGGCGATACCCAGCATCTTCGCCGTCTCCGCGACGGAGTAGCCCTCGACGTCGACGAGCACAATCGGCGCGCGCTGCTCCTCCGGCAGCTGGTCGAGCGCCTGGCGCACGAGCAGGCTCGTCTCGCGCTCGGCCATCGAGTCGCGTGGGGTGGCCGGCTCGTTGAAGCCGGTTTCCGGCAGCGGCACGGTCGGGCGGGCCTGGCGGCGGCGGATCCGGTCGAGGCAGGCGTTCACCACGATCCGGTGCAGCCACGTCGTGACCTGCGACTCCGCGCGGAACTTGTCGGCGGCCCGGAACGCCGAAATGAACGCGTCCTGCAGTGCGTCGGCGGCCTCTTCCGGGTCGCGGACCGTGCGCAGGGCGACCGCCCACATGCGGTCGCGATGTCGCTGGACGAGTTCGCTGAACGCATGGGGGTCCCCCGCGGCGTGAGCCGCTATCAGATCCGCATCCGTGGGAGCTGCAGCTGTCACCCGGCAGAGCCTACTGACCCTGTCGGGTGCGTCACCCCGCAGGCAGGAAGCTCAGGTCACCGATCTGGGTGAGGTACGCGCCGTCCTCGCCGCCCAGCTTCGTGATCCAGATGATGAAGTACTGACCCTGGGTCGGCTGGGCCAGCGGGATCGTCGTGTCGCCGTCGTTCAGGTCGCCGTTGCCGACCACCTTCGTGTCGGTCAGGTCGGGGTTCCGGTCGTTCGCCGAGCGGATCTCGACGTGCGTGCCGGCGGTGCCGCCGCTGATCTTGACCTGGCTCAGGTTGATCGGGTCCTGGAAGGAAGCGACCAGCCCGACGCCCGATTTGATCGTCGGGAACTGCTGCTTGTACTGCTCGGTCTTCCACACCGTGCCGGGGTCGCCGTCGATCGCGTTCTTCGCCCGGCCCGGGTTGTCGCCCTTGCCTTCGGGGTTGTAGACCGCCACGCTCTTCGGCGGCACCGGGTCGCCCAGCGCGGGCGACGCCGGCGGCGGGGCCGGCGACGACGACGCGGGCGGCGGCGCGGCCGACTGGCTCGACGCCGGCGGCGCGGCGACGTTGATCGTCGGCCCGCTCACCTTCGAGTCGCCCTGGAAGACGTTGATCAGCATCAGCCCGCCCCAGGCGAGGATGACGACCGTCGCGACCACCAGCACGGTGACGCCGAGCGCGAGCTTGCGCCGCCGGGCGACGTCCTTGACCGGCTTCTTCGTGGTCCAGACGGTGCCTTCGCCCTCGGCCGGGTCGCCGCCGACGGCCTTGATCAGCTGGGTGCGCTCTTCCTCCTCGGCCACCTGGTCGAGCATGCGGAGGATGGCCGCGCTGGTGCGGATGCCGCCGTTGCCGCCGTCCTCGATCGTGCGGACGGCGAGCGACGACAGGTCGGCCGGGACCGTCGGCACTAGCTGGCGCGGCGGGACGATCCGCCCCTGCGGCGACAGCGGGGCCGGCTGGATCGCGGGCGGGCCGCCTGGCAGCGCCCAGCGGCCGGTCAGCAGCAGGTACAGGACCGCGCCGAGCGCCTTGACGTCGTCGCGCAGCGTCGCTTCCGGCAGCGGGCCGGGGAAGGCGAGCTTCAGCGCGCCGTTCGGCGTCAGCCGCAGCCGCTGGGGGTGGTCGAGCCCGAGGACGAGCCCGTTCTGGTGAGCCTGCTCGACGGCTTCGGCCAGCGCCTGCACCATCCGCGCGGCCGCGGCGGGGGCCACCGGCCGCTGCGCGACGAGGTCGACCAGGTCGCTGCCCTTGGTCCACTCCGCGACGACGACGCCGAGCAAGCCTTCGCTGGAGGTGATGCCGCTGCCGAGCGCGAGCACGTCGAGCACGCGGGCGACGCCGCCGTGACCGAACTTGGACGCGTGCGTGGCGCGTTCGAGGGTCCGCCGGGCCAGCCGGGCGGCTTCGGGGTCGGCCGGGTCACCGACCAGCAGGGTCAGCGCGACGTCCCGCTTCAGCTGCCCGTCCCGGGCGCGCCAGAGGTGCGCGTCGGCCCGCTCGTCCACGCCGAACTGCGCGAGGAGGCGGTAACGGCCGTCGCCGACCACACGCCCGGGGGCCAGCGATCCGACCTGGGCCTTGCCCACGTGGTTCGCACCCCCCGCCTGTTCGCTCCGCCTCGTGTCCACCCTCACTCGCTCCCGCTCGATCCCGTTGTCGAGGGTACCCAGAATACGACGCACGAGTCGTCGCCTTCCGTACCGGAATCGTTACCCCCGCTTGATCAACCGGGTGAACCTCGAAGTGGCCGGCTTCAGCTCCTCCACCTTCAGCGCCATCAGCACGCCGAACGAGACGACGATGCCCACGATGCCCTGCAGGAAGAGTTTGACCCAAGCACCCAGCCGGGGCCCGAACGAGTCCGGCACGATGTGACCGGCCACCCAGGCCGCGCCGACGCCGAGCGCGCTCGCGACGACCGTGAAGAGGATCACGCCGATCACCCGCTTGCTCCGCAGGTTGCCCAGGGTCACCCAGAGCCAGACCTGGCCGAGGATCGCGCCGACCACGAACGTCAGCGCGTTCACCATCATGACGCCGAGCACGACGTTGTCCGGCGACAGCAGCACCGGGCACAGGTACAGCAGGGGCACCTTGACCAGCGTCATCACGATCATGATCAACGTCGGCGTGCGGGCGTCCTTCATGGCGTAGAAGACGCGCATCTGGAGCATGACCAGCGCGTACGGCAGCAGCGCGAACGCCGAGATCGCGAGGGCGTCGCCGAGGCGCTCGGCGGTGTCGACCGTGCCCTTGCCGAAGGTGAACAGCGCGATGCCGATCGAGCCGCCGACCACGGTCATCACCGCGGAGATCGGGACGAGCATCACCGTCGACATCCGGGACGCGTAGGAGAGGTCGCCGATCAGCTTCTTGTGGTCGCCGTCGGCGGCCGCGCGGCTCATCCGCGGCATGATCGCGGTCAGCAGCGAGACGCCGATGACGCCGTACGGCAGCTGGAAGAGCAGCCAGGCGTTGCTGTAGGCCGTCACACCACCGGGTGAACCGCTGGTCAGCACGCGGGTGTTGATCGTGTAACCGATCTGGCTGACGGCGACGTAGCCGAGGATCCAGAGCGCGAGGCCGCCGAACTCCTTCATCTGCTTGTCGATGCCCCAGCGCCACTTGAACCGGAAGCCGGACCGCAGCAGCGGCGGCACCAGCAGCAGGGCCTGGGCGACGATGCCGCCGGTGACGCCGATGCCGAGCGTCAGCACCTTCGGGTCGGTGATCGACGGGTGCGCGGTGTCGATGTCGCCCGGCATGATCCAGACGACCAGGATCGTGAAGATGACCACCAGGTTGTTGATCACCGGGGCCCAGGCCGTCGGCCCGAAGATCTGCTTGGCGTTCAGGACGGCCGAGAGCAGGGCGAACACGCCGTAGAAGAAGATCTCCGGCAGCAGCAGGTAGGCGAACGCCGTGGTCAGGCCGGAGCTGGCCTTGCCGGAGCCGTCGACGTAGAGGCCGGTGAACGCCGGTGCCGCGAGCACCGCGACGGCCGTGCCGACCAGCAGCAGTGAGAACGCCACCGTGATCAGCCGCTGGGTGTAGGCGGCGCCGCCGTCGGGATCGTCCTGCGAGCGGACGAGCAGCGGCACCACCACGCTCGCGAGCACGCCACCCATCAGCAGCTCGAAGATGATGTTCGGCATCGTGTTGGCGACGTTGAACGAGTCGTTCGCGATGCCCTGGCCGATCGCGCCGACCAGCAGCAGCTTCCACAGGAAGCCGGTGATCCGGCTGATCAGCGACGCGATCGCCATCCGGCCGGACGCCTTCGCCAGCGACGGCGCCTTGGCCGGCGCTTCGACCTCTTCGCCCGGCCTCGGCTTGACCAGCGGGCCCTTGAGCGCCGGCATGACCTGGGTGGCCAGCGCGTCGTACGGGCGCATGACGTCCGGGTCGGCGACCGGCCAGCGCGAGTTCATCGGGACGCCGGCGGTGCGCGGGATGAACCGCGTCGCCTCCGGGTCGGGCGGCCGCTGGGCGTCCTCCTGCCACGGCCGGACCGGCGCGGGCCGCCGGGAGCCGCGGCCGCGCGGGGGCACGGGGATGCCGGGCGGCGGCGTGCCGGGGGCCGGGCTGCCCGGCGGCGGGGTCACCGGCGGGGCGGGCTGCGGCAGCCGCCCTTGGGCCGATGGCGGCCCCTGCTGCGGCGGGGGTCCCGGCGGGTTCTGCGGGGGCGGGATCGGCTGGACGCGGGTGGGTGCCGGGCCGGCGGCCGCGCGAGGTGGCTGGCCGCCACGGGGCGGGTTGCCGGGTGGCGGCTGCTGCGGAGGGGCACCCGGGGGCGGGACCCGCCGGGGCGGGCGCGGCTCGCGGGGCGGCGCTTCGTCGTGGGTGGGCCAGGCGTCGCGCGGGGGCGCGCCGTCGCGGGCGGGCCGCTGGTCGCGGAGCACCCCGTCGTCGTGGACGGGACGACCGTCGCGGAGAGGCGCGTCGTCGCGGGCGGGCCGCTGCTCGCGGAGCACCCCGTCGTCGCGCACGGGACGGCCGTCGCGAGGCGGGCCGTCGGGGCGGCCGTCGCGCGGAGGCGCGTCGTCCCGGGCCGGACGCCGCGGTGGGACGGCGTCTTCACGAGCCGGGCGTCGGGGCGGTGCCTCGTCGCGGGCCGGGCGGGGCGGGCCGTCCTCGCGGAGCGGGCGGCGGTCACGGACCGTCGCGTCGTCCGGCGGCGGCGGCACCGGGCGCGGCTGGCCGTTGCGGGGCGGCTGCCTGCGGCCGCGCTCCGGCGGTGGCGGAGGCGGCTGCTGGCGGCGGACCGGGCGCGGGGGGCCGTCACCCCGTTGCGGGGGCTGAGCGCCTTCGCGTCGAGGACGACTCGCACGCTCGGGTGGTAAGCCCGGCTCTCTCTCCAACGCGTGCCCAATCCTCGGTGCTCGTCCGGTGCCCGCGGCCCGGTGCCGCGCATGTGCGGACCAAGGGTAATCGGGAACCGCCCGGAACACTCGAAGGCCGAGGCATCAGTCCACGACGTCGCGACCCGCCCGGGCGTCCTTCACCCGCCGGTAGATGCGCCGCGAGGCGAGCAGAAGCAGGGCCACACCTGCGGTGACGGTCGCGATGATGGTGATCGCGCCGTACTCCGTGGACGTCAGCTCGAAGCGCGCGGATGACCCGAGCGGGGTACCGGTCGGCGTGCTCAACGACACATCGACGCTGAACCGGCCGGCCCGCAGCGCCTCGACCGGGAGGAAGTAGTTCCGCCCGCCGCCCGCGGGGAAGGACCGCTCCTTCGTGTCGTCCGCGCGCAGGCCGATGTTGTTGTTCAGGGTGAACCGCGCGTTGATCCCGACCGGCAGGTCGTTCACGACGTACACCGGGAGCGGCGAGTTGCCGGACGCGAGCGCGATCGTCTGCCGCGGCTGCTGGACGCTCACCCGGTCGCTGATGGCCGCGATCTCGGCTTGCGCGTTCGCGGTCGCCGCGTCGGCGGGCAGGCCCCGCCAGCCGGTGGCGGCGCCGCGCAGCTCGGCCAGCCGGACCGGTGCGACGACGTCGTCCGGTTTCACCCGTTTGGTGGGGTCCAGCTGCATCGCCGACGCCATCCCGGTGGCCTGGTCGTCGAGCTTCGACAGCGTCGAGACGAGCGCGGGGTCGGGGACCGAGCCGGGGTTCTGGCCGCCGTCGCCGACCGCGCCGGTGGTCTTCGGATCGGCTTCCAGCAGCGACGGGAGCGAAGAGGCCGTGACGACGCCCGCGTTGAGGAAGTCGCCGACCTGCTGCAGGTACGCCGTGAGCTCGGCGGCCGGGGCGTCCCACCGCCGCGGCGGGGCGACCAGCAGGTGGTCCGGGCGCTCCTGGCCGGCCGGGAGGCCGAGGCCCGCGCGGAAGGCGAGCGCGCCGAGCCCGTTCTGGCTCGAGATCGCGCGCTCGGTGCTCGCGGCCACGGTGACCGAGTCGGGCACGCTGGGCACGCCGGACATGGCCGCGGAGATCAGCGAGTCGGTCGGCTGGGCCCGCACGGCGCCGCCTTGCACGGTGACGCCGCCGCCGGCACCGGCCGGGGCCAGTTTCGCCGCGTCGGTCAGCACGGTCTTGACGCCGGCCTGGGTCAGCGCGGTGAGCACGGCCTCGTTGAGCGTGCCGTCCGGCCAGAGCACGCCGGTCTGCGGCGTGACGCCGACCAGCTGCTGGATGGTCGCCGCCGACGCGGCCGCCTGCGCGACCAGGATCGGATCGCCGGGGCGGATCCGGGAAAGGGTGTTCAGGTCGGCGTCGGCGTAGGGCAGCGCCACCACGCACCGGCCGGTCAGCATGGTGCGTAGGGAGGCGAGCCACGTCTTCGCGGTCTGCGCGCCCTTGCCGTCGACGTTCCCGGCGTCGGTGTGGACCTGGTAGCCGCGGCTCATCAGGTCGACCGTCGTCAGCAGGTCCGGGTCGAGCGCGAAGCACATCGAACTGGCGAGGCGCGTGTCGCTGTGCACGACCGTCGACGCGGTGGTGACCAGCGCGTTCAGCCGGCCGTCGGGGCCGATCTCGTCGGCCAGCCGGTCGTCGCGCAGCACCAGCGGCTGGCCGTACGCCGCCGTGTAGACCTGCGGGACGGTGCTGGTCAGCGGCCAGAGCAGGGTCATGCTCGGCGCGCCCGCCGACGAGTGGCCCGTGGCCTTGCCCGGCCGGGCCAGCACCGGCATCAGCATGCTGACCGCGCCCAGCCGGGCCGGGCCGCCGAACTCCGGGGTGCCGTTGACGTTCACCAGCAGCGGGTAGACGCCGGGGCTGCCGAACTGCGCGGCCTTGGTGCCGGTCAGGTTCACCGTGATGTTCAGCGGCGCGCTCTGCCCCGGCTCCAGGACGTCCGCGAGGGAGGTGAACTCGGTCAGCGGGGTGTCCTTGATGACGGCGCCGGCCAGGACGTCGTTGATCCCGCGCGAGGTCGTCTGGCGCTCGCCGACCTGCAGCCGGACCTGCGGCCGGGTGACCTTGCGGTCGCCGGTGTTGGTCACCGTGCCGGCGACGGTCAGCGTCGTCGACGAGCTCGTGATCACGCGCGGGTTCAGCTGGGTCAGGTCGACGCGCAGGCGGGCGCCTTCCTCCGCCTGGGCCACCGTGGCTCCGGTGAGAGCGGGGACGGCCAGGAAGAGGACGGAAAGGAAGGCTGCGGCGAACCGCTTCACTCGGGGGCTCCCTCAGGGGCGTGCTCGTCTCGTCCGTGGACGTCCGGGCGCGCGAAAAGTTCCTTGAGCATCTGGCTGGCCTTCCGGACGAGCTTGCGTTCGTCGGAGTAGGCGAGTTTGGTCTCGAGCTCGGCCAGCGGGACCCAGGCCACCTCGGTGACCTCGACGTCCTCGTCGGACAGCTCGCCGCCGAGCGCTTCGAGCAGGAAGTGGTGGACGGTCTTGTGGATGCGCCGCCGCTCCGCCACGAACCAGTAGTCGATGGTGCCGAGTGGACGCAGCACGCGCGCGGAGATGCCGGTTTCCTCCTTGACCTCGCGCACGGCCGTCTGTTCCACCGTTTCACCGTCCTCGATGTGGCCCTTCGGCAGCGACCACAGCAGTCTGCCGTGCCGGTCGAGCCGGCCGATCAGCACCGCCTGTTCGCGCTCGGCGTCCACCACGAGACCGCCGGCCGACGTCTCGTCGACCGTGGTCAGGCGCCTGCCGCGCTGACGCCTGCGCCGCCTCCGCGGCTTCGAGGCGCCGGGGCGGCCGGCTGATCCAGACATGCTGCGATGCTAGAGCAAACGGTTGCCCCGGTAGGCTGGCTCTCCGTGTCCTGTCCGGTGGTGCCTGTAGTAATCGCACCCGAACCCAGTGGGATTTTCGTGAACGACGTGGTCGCCAAGGAGAACGCGGTGGTGGAGCTGATGCGGCTCTCCCCCCTGGCGGACGAGCTGGCCGAAAGGTTCGCCCGGGCCGGGCACCGCCTGTACCTCGTCGGCGGGAGCGTGCGCGACGCGCTGCTCGGCCGGCGCTCCGGTGACCTCGACTTCACGACGGACGCGCGGCCGGACCGGGTGCTGAAGATCGTCAGCGACTGGGGCGACGCGGTCTGGGACGTCGGGATCGCGTTCGGCACGGTCGGCGTGACCAAGAAGGGCATGCAGCTCGAGATCACGACGTTCCGCGCGGACAGCTACGACCGCGTCGGCCGCAACCCCGAGGTCACCTTCGGCGACAGCATCGAGGGCGACCTGCTCCGGCGCGACTTCACGGTCAACGCGATGGCCGTCGAGCTGGCGTCCAAGACGTTCATCGACCCGCACGACGGGCTGAGCGCGCTAAGGGAGAAGGTGCTCGACACGCCGGCGACGCCGCAGGAGTCGTTCGCCGACGACCCGCTGCGCATGCTGCGGGCCGCCCGGTTCGCCGCCCAGCTCGGCTTCACCGCCGCGCCGCGGGTGGTCGACGCGATGACGTCGATGGCGGGCGAGATCGACCGGATCACCGCCGAGCGCGTCCAGGCCGAGCTGTCGAAGCTGCTGCTCGCGGACGACCCGCGGCCGGGGCTGGAGCTGCTCGTGGACACCGGGCTGGCCGACCGGGTGCTGCCCGAGGTGCCCGGGATGCGGCTGGCGATCGACGAGCACCACCAGCACAAGGACGTCTACGAGCACTCGCTGACCGTGCTCGCCCAGGCGATCGAGCTGGAGAAGACGCACGAGCCGCCGTCGGAGCCGGACCTGATCCTGCGGCTCGCGGCGCTGCTGCACGACGCCGGGAAGCCGGCGACGCGGGAGTTCCAGCCGGGCGGCGGGGTGAGCTTCCACCACCACGAGGTGGTCGGCGCGCGGATGGCCCGCAAACGTTTGCGGGCGCTGAAGTTCTCCAAGGAGATCATCGACGACGTCTCCCAGCTCGTGTTCCTCCACCTGCGGTTCCACGGCTACGGCAAGGGCGAGTGGACGGACTCGGCGGTCCGCCGGTACGTCACCGACGCCGGTCCCCTGCTGACCCGGCTGCACAAGCTGGTCCGCGCCGACTGCACCACGCGCAACCGCCGCAAGGCGGCCGCGCTGCAGGCGACCTACGACGACCTCGAGGCCCGCATCGCCGCGCTCAAGGCCAAGGAGGACCTCGACCGCGTGCGGCCGGACCTCAACGGCGAGCAGATCATGGAGCTGCTGGGCATCAAGCCGGGGCCGGACGTCGGCAAGGCGTGGAAGTTCCTCAAGGAGCTGCGCCTCGACCGCGGGCCGCTGGAGCACGACGACGCCGTGGCGGAGCTGAAGAAGTGGGCGGCCGAGCAGGGAATCGGAAATTGCTGACCGGATTTCTGTCAATTCCGTGGATCGCTGGACCACACCCCCGCGGATCGGTGATACTCCCTAACCTCGGTTCACCGACGTGACCAGGGGGTTGTCCGTCCGATGTCCACGGAAGCGCCCGGACCGCCCAAACCGGGCAGCTTCTTCGTTGCGCTCCTGCGGCAGGGGGCGCCCGCGATCGCGACGGCCACCAGCGAGCTCTCGGAAGAGATCGGCGACCCCACCCCGATCCACGCGCTGAAGCGGATCTCGAAGATCGGCGGCCCGATCGACCCGACCCGCCGTGACGGCCTGCTGCTGCGTGCCACCCGGTACGTCGTGCTCATCCCGCTCGCCTTCCGGCTGCTCGCCGTGCCCGGCCAGTTCGGCGTCTACGTCTTCCGCCACGGCGCGACCGGGCTGCTGCCGGTCGGCCTGTTCACCCTGCTCTCGGTCGCGGTGAACGTGATCGGCTTCCGCTGGATGTTCCGCTCGGCGCCCTACCGCGGCCGGGACGCGGGGAAGCTGTTGGCCGTCGACCTCGTCTTCACCGTGCTCTCGCCGCTGGTCCTCGCGCTGACCGTGCCGCCTGAGGCGTACTTCGACGCACTGGCGGTCAGCAGCCTCCACCTCTTCGGCGAGGCCGGGCTACTGACGCTCGCCCTCGGCGTCCCCAGCGGGCTGGTGTTCGGGCTGCTCAGCTTCCCGCTGCGGATGCTGGCCAACTGGCTCAACAGCGGCCAATTCCACGTCGGCGCCGCGTTGTCGACGTACTCCGCGCTGCTCGCCGAGCTGTTCCTGGCCACCGCCGCGCTGGTGCTGACCGGGCTCGGCACCCGGCTGGCGCTGGCCTACGGCACCCGCAACGGGCGGCTCGCCGAGCGTGCCCAGCAGCACCGGATGCTGCACGACACCGTGCTGCAGACCCTCGAAGCCATGGCGCTGTCCGACACGTCGAACGCCGAAGAGCGGCTGGTCGAGATCCAGCGGCTCGCCCGCGCCCAGGCGATGGAAATCCGGCACATGATCGAGACGGCGAAGTCGGAGCAGGCCGAGGCCGGCGCCCGGCCGCTGGGCGAGAAGCTCGCCGCGCTCGCCGCCGAGATGGCGCGGGACGGCCTGCGCGCCCAGCTCGTGGTGGCCGAACTGGACGACGACACGCTGTCGGAGGTCCGGCAGATCGCCATCCGCGACGCCGTGCGCGAGGCGATGCGGAACACGATGAAGCACTCCGGCACCGACCGGGTCGTGGTGCGCGTCGAGGAGCGCGACGGCGGCATCGCGGTGATCACCCGCGACCACGGCAGCGGCTTCAGCGCGGCCGACCACCCGGCCGGGTTCGGCATCAGCGAGTCGATCACCGCGCGGCTGGCGGAGGTCGGCGGGACCTCGCGCGTCGAGTCGGGACTCGCCGGGGGCGGCACTCGGGTGACGTTGTGGGTCCCGTTCTGATATCCCCGGACCATGACCTCGATCGAGCTGCTCGCCGACGCCCTCGCCGCCTACCGCTCCGGTGACCGCGACCGCGCCGCCGAACTCGCCCGCCGGGCCGGTTCCCCGCTGGCCGGCGAACTGCGGATCCACCTGGCCGGCGACGGCGCGGCGGCGGTGTACGACCAGCCCGAAGCGTTCACGGCGTTCATCCGCGGCGGTGGCAACGTCGAGCTTTACCGGCGGCTGAGCGAGGAACTGGCCGCGCGTTACGACAGTGCCAAGCCGGAATCGCTGCTCGACCTGGGCTGCGGGGACGGCCTGGCGGTCGTGCCCGCGCTGGAGCAGGCCACGCACGTGCCGAGCCGGATCGACCTCGTCGAGCCGTCGGCCGCGCTGCTCGACGGCGTCCGCGAGCGGCTGCCGGCGGCGACCTGCTGGCAGGCCACCGCGCAGGAGTTCCTGGCCCGCGACGACCTCGGCTGGGACTTCACGCAGTCGACGTTCGCCTTGCAGTCCATCGAGCCGGAGCAGCGCGCGGACGTCCTGCGGGCGCTGCAGCCGCGCACCGGGACGCTGGTGCTCGCCGAGTTCGACGTCCCCGAGTACGTCGAAGGGTCGATGGACCACCTTCGCTCGCTCGTCGAACGCTACGAGCGCGGCGTCGCCGAGTACGGCGCGGACGCGTCGCTGGTCGCGCAGGGGTTCCTGCTGCCCGTCCTGCTCGGGATCGTCGCCGGGCACGAGCGGACGAACTGGGAGCTCCCGGCCGCGGTCTGGGCCGAGCAGCTGAGGACGGCGGGCTTCGCCGACGTCGACGTCGAACCGCTCGCCGGCTACTGGTGGTCGCCCGCCGTCCTGATCACTGCCTGCTGAGCGCGCCCGTCTCGAGGTGCTGGGCGAGCGGCCGCGGCAGGAGGTAGGCGACCGCGCCGCCCGGCATCCCGCTCCACGGCGCCGCCACGCCGGTCAGCACCCGCAGCGAGCGCTGGACGCGGTAGAGCCGCTTCTCGCGTTCGCGTTCGAACGCCAGCGCCGTCTCGACGAACCGCGAGCCGTCGGCGTGCACCAGGTTGCCGGTCTCGTTGCCGAACCGGACGACCGTCGTGCCCGGCGTGAGCACGATCAGGCGCTTGCCGCGGTAGAAGTTCAACGGCGGTTCGCCGCGCATCGGCAGGATCGGCCAGTCGGCGGGCTGGTCGGACTCCTCCGCCGGCCGCGGCGGCTGCATCAGCAGCACGCCGAGCAGGAAGCGGGCCGCGTCGGCGAGCGAGCCGAACGCCACCGGCTCGTCGGCCGGCGGCCGCGAGACCTCCCAGCCGTTCTCCGCGCGCCGCAGCGTCCAGACGTCGTCGACGGGGACCTCGGTGGCGCCGATCCGGTAGGCCGATGACGGCACGCCGTGCTCGGCGAGCCGCTGCTGGAGCAGTTCCAGCGTCTCCGCGCCCTTCAGCGTCCGCACCTGCTCGCCGCGCGCGACGCGAGTGAGCGCGCGCTCGTCCGGCAGGTCGGCGGCCGTCTGCTGCGGCCGCGGCTGGCCGAGGACCTCCGCCTCCGCCGTCGCGCGGACGAGCTCGCCGACGAACGGCGGCCGGAAGCTCATCGCGCGCGCGTGCTCGACCAGCTCCGGCTCCGGCGGCACCCCGTACTTGCGCAGGTAGTGCGGCACGGCGGCGGGCCAGATCCAGGTGCCGTCGGTGTGGAACGCGTTCGGCACGTCCGGCTTCGCGCCCGGCGCGCCGAAGATGTCCGGCAGCGGCGCGGGCCGGTGCAGCGCGACCGGCGCCCGGAACAGGTAGTCGAGCAGGCCGCGGACCTGGTCCGGCGGCACCGGCGGCCGGTTGACCACCGGCCGCTCGCCCTCGGCGTGCGAGTCGGCGGTCCGGGCCAGCCGGAACGTGACGTCCAGCGGCAGCCCGGCCTTCGCCGTCAGCCACGCCGGCACGTGCTTCGGCGCCCGCGGGAACGTCGCCAGCTCCAGCTCGTAGGCCGCGGTCGACGGGCGGCCGCCGTCGTTGGGCGGCACCCGCCAGTCCGGCTCGCGGTCGGCGTCGAAGTCGAAGTCGAACTGCGACTCGGCGTCGAGCGTGAAGGTGCCCTGGAACCAGGTGCCGGTCTCGGGCTGGAACATCGCCGCGCGCAGCCGGGCGAACAGCCCGCCGAGCTTCGGGGCCGCGGGCAGCGAGACCGACACCGGGCCGTCCTCGTCGCCGACCGCGCGGACCTCGATCTCGGAGTAGTCCCCGACCTGGCGGAACTGCGCGCCGACGCGGGCCCAGCCGCCCGGCACGGTGTGCAGCAGCGTGCGGCCGATGGCGCGCAGCAGCGCGTTCTGGTCGCCGGTGCCCGGCTGCGGCCGCGCCTCCGGCGTCTCGGTGAAGTCCTGCCGCGTCTGCCACAACGCGGTGACCTGCTTGGCCGGCACCGTGACCGAGAAGTCGGTCAGGCCCAGCTGCGCCGCGCGGGCGGCGTCGTCGCGGACCCAGCGCAAGGTCAGCTCCGGCCGCGCGCCCGGCGCGACCTCGAAGACCTCGTCGTCGTACGCGGCGAAGGTGCGCAGCGTGAACGTCGACGGCACCTCGCTCGCCGGGACGACCTTGGCCGGCCGGTCCTCGAACTCCTTGTCGAAGTCCTCCGGCGCCTCCTCGTCCGGCAGCACCGACAGCAGCACGGTGCCGTCGGTCGTCGAACGCTGCGCGCGGAACGTCCCCTCGCCCCACGTCGCGTACAGGCCGTCCGGGCGTTCAGCCACCTCTACCCGGTAACGCACGTTTCGTCCTCCCCTGACCCCAGTGACACCCGAAACCTAGTCGACCGGGTACCGCGCGAACCACCGGTCGTCACCCGGGGCGTCCGGTCCGAACTCGGTGAGCGCGTCGTCCGCCAGGCCGACGATGACGTCGCGGAGTTCCAGCTGCTCCAGCCAGCTGTCCCGCAGGCTTTCCTCGCCGTACATCGCGCCGACGAGGTTGCCGCAGACCGAGCCGGTCGAGTCGCTGTCCCCGCTGTGGTTGACCGCCGCGAGCAACGCCGTGTCGGCGTCGGTGGTGGTCAGCGCGACGTACACGGACATCGACAGCGCGGTCTCGCCGACGTTGCCCTGCCCGAGCGTCTCGAGCTTCTCCGGCGTCGGCGGGCCCTGCTCCGCCAGCGCCAGGGCCGCGTCGAGCGCCGCGCTCTGCTCCTCGTGCCCCGGGTGCTTGACGAGCTCGTCGCGCGCGGCCGTCAGGGCGTCGAGCAGCGGTTTCCCGTGCAGCAGCCCGCGGACGAGCACCGCGAAGCAGCCCGAGGACAAATACCCGCTCGGGTGACCGTGGGTCAGCGCTGCGCTTTCGGCCCCGAGCCGGAACACCTCGGCGAGGTCGGCCGACCACAACGCGACCGGGGCCGCGCGCATCACGCCGCCGCAGCCCTTCGAGTTGTTCACCGGCCGTTCGACGCTGCCCCGCACGCCCGCGCGGCCGTACCCCTCCAGCTCGCCGAAGCAGGTCAGCCCCGGCGCGCGGCGGCTGAACAGCTCCTGGTGGGTGATCAGCCAGCCGTCCGGCGCCTCGACGGCCGATTGCGGCCCGCGCGCCCGGTCCCACGCGACGCCCTGCGTGTGCAGCCAGCGCTGGTAGGCCATCTGCAGCGAGTGGACGACGTCCGCCGACCCGGTCTTCCGCTGCTGGGCGTGGGCCCTGACCAGCGCTTCGAGCGTGAAGAGCGTCATCTGCGTGTCGTCGGTGATCCGGCCGACGCCGCCGTACGCGGGGATGAAGCCGGTGATCCCGGCCGGCCCGGCGATCTCGCGGATCCGGTCGATCGAGTCGAACTCCGTCTTGGCGCCCAGCGCGTCGCCGATCGCCCCGGCCAGCAGGCTCCCCCGCAGTCGCGATCGCAAGTCCGGTCCCTTCGGTTTCGGGGTGAACCAGCCGCTCGGGTACCGGCGCTCCCAGCGTGCGTGCTCCGCGGTCTCCGTCTGGAGGCCGTTGCGGTTGAAGTACCAGAAGACGTCGCTGGCGACGTCTTCGAGGAGTCCGAGGTCGGGCAGGGCCGCGACCCACGCGGCGGGCAGGCCGGGCAAGCCGAGCCGGGCGCCGACGAGCGCGCCCGCGATGGCTCCGGCGACCGGGCCGGACCGCGCGGCGAGCGTGATGGCCGCTTCGGGGTCGTGGCCGCGCTTGGCCGCGGCGAACAGCGCCCGGCCGAGCACCGACCGGACGCTCCGGCCGTCGCCGATGCTCTCCAGCTGCGTGACGTCGTCGGCGTCGCGGTCTTCGCGCAACGCCAGCGTCTGGGCCGCGAGGTCACCGCCGATTTCCCGCAGCCGCAGGTGGACCGGCGGCGCGAACGCGTCCCGGGTCAGCAGGGCTTGGAAGAGCGCGATCAGCAGGTCGACGCCCTCGGTGTCTTCACCACCGGCCAGCTCGCGGGCGACGTCCTTCGCGTACCGCTCGCCGTCGACACCGTCGATGGCCACCGCGCCCGCCGGGGTCGCGGCCAACGCCGTGGCGAGCAACGCCGAAGCGTCGTCGGGGGCGAACCCGGCGTGCCGCGTCGCGACCGCCAGCCAGCCGACGGGGTCCGGATCGGGCAGCGGCGAAGGCACCTCGCCGGTCGGTACCGGCGGCAGGCCGCGCAGCACGCTGTCGGTGTGGAACAGCAGGTGCCGGGTCAGCCCGCCCATCGGCAGCGGACCGGTGGCGCCGCCGCCCAGCGCGTCTCCGATGGCGAAGCCGGCGTACGCGCCGACGATTCGGTGCCACGCGAAGCGCGCGGCCAACGTGCCGAAGGCGGAGAACTTGCCGAACGTCCACGGCACCGGCCGCGGTCGCGCGTCCTCGCCGACGTGCGCGATCAGGCCGTTCGCGCCCAGGTCGGCGGGCCATTCCGGGTCCTGGCCGGCCCGTCGCCGGACGCCGTTGCGGTACTGCCAGGCGAACCCGCTCAGGTACCGGACGCACTCCTCCGGCGTCAGCTCGAAGTGGTAGTCGCGGGCGTGGTCGACGGCGTAGCGCAGGTGCCGTTCCAGCAGGTCCGGTGGCTCGACGCCGAACTCCGCGACCAGCGCGGGCAGCGCCTCGCCGACCTCCGGCCCGGCTTCCGGCGCGGGCTCGTCGACCTTGGGCCGCCGTTCGGCGGGGCCGGCGTCGGCCAGCTCGGCCGCGGTGAGGCTGCGGACCAGGCCGGTACCGGGGTCGAGCGTCAGGCCGGTCGAGGGCAGGTCCGCCAGCAGGTCGCGGACGGTCACCCGCCACCGGTGCGGGTACCGGCCCGGCACCTTCGCCGACGAGCTGTAGGCGATGACCTCCCGGCCGTCCGGCACCGAGCGGACCAGCGGCTCGCCGCCGGGCGTGGGCACCAGGACTTCGCAGTCCAGCAGCGCGCGGACGAACTCGGCGCGGCTGATCCAGTTCGCGCCGAGGTAGTTCAGGAGCTTCTCGACGTCGGTCGACGGCACCGGGAAGCCGCGCCAGACCGGGCCGGGCGTGTACTGCTCGTTGGCGCGGCGCGGGCCGGTCGGCTCCCCGAACACCGTGTACTGCGCCCAGCCCCGGATGGCGCGCACCGGCAGGCCCAGGTCGGGAAACGCCTTTTCGTCGAACTCCGGGTCGACGTCGGGCTTCCACTCGACGAAGCCGTCGCCGCTTTCAGTCATGCTCCCCATCCTCGGGCTAACGCCGCGGGTACCGCTCGATCCACTGGTCGCCGAGCGCGCTCAGCGCCGAGTGGCGGTCGAAGTGCCAGTAGGCGTCCGAAGCGACGTTCTCCACCAGGTACCGCAGCTCCAGCTGGTCGACCCACTTCTGCGGCAGCCCCGGGATCCCGGTGCGCGCACCGAGCAGGGCACCGGCGATCGCGCCGGTGAGCGCGCTACGGCCGGAGTGGTTGACGGCGCGAAGCAGCGCCTGCTCCGGGTAGTTCTCGAAGCCCGACAACGCGGCGAAGGCGCGGCCGAGGACCGAGAGCGTCGTCTTGCCGTCGCCGATCAGCTCGGGCATTCGCAGGTCGGGCAGCCCGTGCTCGCCGAAGAACGGCACCGACTCGGCGACCATCTCCGCGATCGCCGTCCACTCCGGGCCTTGCTGGTACTGGTTGTCCGGGTTGAGCACTTCGCGGCTGGTGTTCCAGATCGGGAAGCTGAACGCGTCCTTGGTCAGCGCGTGCTCGAACAGCCAGGTCAGGTAGGTCGCGGCGGCCAGGTCCGGCTCGGTCGGGTGCGTGACGCCGGCGAGGTCGCGCACGGCCTGGCGCGCGCCCCCGGAGAGGCCGCTGCCGGGCCCGGCCATGGTCAGCGCGGCGGGCAACGCCGGGATCAGCGCGGCCGGGCCGGTCATCGGCGGCGCGCCGCCGGCTTCGGTCGCGAGCTGGTGGTAGGCGTTGAGCTCGGCGTCGTCGGCGTCGCGGCGGGCGTGCAGGTCGGCGACCTGGACGAGCCAGCCGTCCGCGTTCTCCATCGGCGCGCCCTGCGTGCGCAGCCAACGCTGCAGCGCGCCGCGGACGACGCCGGGGAAGAGCTGCTCGGCCTCGCGCGACTCCGGCCGCTCGCGGTGCGGGCTGCGGATGGCGGCCTCGGTGTAGAACAGCAGCCGCTGCGTCAGCGAGCCGATCCGGCCCGGCTGGTCGAACGCCGGCACCATGTCGGTGACGCCTTCGATGCCGTACTTCGCGTGGATGTCGTGCAGCATCATCCGGTCGACGGCCGCGCCGAGGGCTTCCCCGAGCGCGAAGCCGACGTACGCGCCGGTGACGCGCTGCCAGCCGTAGCGGAAGCCGTCGAGGTTCCGCTCGAAGTACTTGCCGAACGTGTCCAGCCGCGGGGTCGTCCGGCCGGCGTTGTCGTAGGCCGGGGCCAGGCCGTTCGCGCGCAGGTCGTTCGGCTTGCTGCGCGGCGGCTCCGGCATCTGCAGCCGCTTCAGCCACGACTCGCCGAGCACGGTCTTCGCGCACTCCTCGGCGGTCAGCTCGAAGCCGCGCCGCCGGGCCTTCTCGGCCGCGGCGAGCGGCGGCTTGACCGGGTCCGGCAGGCCCATCCGCGCCGCGGTGTCGGCGGCGACGCGGATCAGGTCCTCCTCGGCCTCCGGGCAGCGGCCGTGCACGTCGATGCGCGGCTCGTGCCGCGGGAAGCGCTGGACGATCTCGGCGAGCTCGCCGCTGGAGACGTCCTCGATGGTCGTCGGGCCGCCGTTGATCACCAGGTTCGGCGGGTGCTCGAACTCGGCGAGCGTCGCGACGTCGACCTTCCACCAGCCGTGCTCACGCGAGGGCAGGTGGCGGGTCGAGCTGAACACCTTGAGCTCGTTGCGCTCTTCGGCGAAGTAGAACCGGTCGGTCTTGCCGGTCTCCAGGTCGAGCGGGACGTACACCTCGCACCGGATCAGCCCGATGAGCAGCAGCTCCCGGGTCAGCCAGCCGACGCTGCCGAACGAAAGCAGCGTCTCCAGGGTGTTCTCCGGCTTCGGGTAGCCGCGGCGGATCGGCCCGGCCTTGTACTCGGGGTTCTCGCGCTCTTCGCCGGTCTGGTTGCCCTCGGCGTCGACCTTCACCCAGCCCGCGACCGCCTGCAGCGGCACGCCCAGCTCACCGAGCCCGGCCTTCACGTACTCGGGGTCGACGACCTCGCGCCAGCTCTCCTGGCCGGGGAACGCCACCGGTACCGACAGGCCGCCGGGGTGCGGGTGCGCCTGGCGCAGCTCGCCGTCCGGCTCGCGGACGACGACCGACGGCGGCGGGAAGATCTCCTTCTCCGGCCGGCCCTCGTCGAGGAACGCGATGGTGTTGTAGGGCACCGACCAGCCCTCGGGGATGCGCAGCACCTTCTCGGTGTCCACCCGCAAGCCCGCGGGACCGGAGACGTCCGGGCCGTGCACCGCGCGCAGCCACTGGCCGACCTTGGCAATCGCTTCCGCCGCTTCCACCTACTCGATCCTCTCCAGGCTTCCGTCGGACTCGTGCTCGGCGATCGTCTTCGGCAGCACGAAGGCCACCGCGCCACCCGGCAGGTTGGCCCACGGAACCGTGATGCCGGTGATCACGTGCAGAGGGCGTCTCAGCCGGTAGCTCCGCCGCAGCCGCTCACGTTCGAGTGGCAGCGACGTCGTGGCGAACCGTACCTCCCCGTGGTGGACCAGGTTGCCGGGTTCCTCGCCGAAGCGCAGGACGACCGTACCCGCCACCAGCCGGGTGATGCGCTTGTTGCGGAGCAGGGTGAGGGGAGGCTCACCCGGCGCCGGGTGGACCGGCCAGTCGTCGAGCTCCCGGGCCGTCTCCAGCGGGGTTTCGTGGCCGGCGGTCATCCGGGCGGGGTGCAGCAGCAACGCGCCGAGCAGCTGCTGGGCGGCGTCTTCGAGCCGGTCGAAGTACTTGGGCTCGCGCGGCTTCCCGCCGGCGTACGCGGCGACTTCCCAGCCGTCGGGGGTGAAGTTGAGGCACCACGTCCCGTCGGCCCGGTCGCCGACGCGGTACGCCTCCGGCCAGACGCCGTGCTCGCCGAGGCGCTGCACCAGGACGATCAGCAGCTCTTCGTCGGCGAGCCGCGGATCCGGCGTGGTCTCCAGCTCCGCGGCGACGTCCCCGCTCGTCTTCTTGACGTCGGCGCGGCTCGGCTTCGGCCGCGGCTCGCCTCGCAGGTCGGCCGCGGCGGTCCGGCGCACCAGCGGCTCGACGTACGGCGGCTGGAAGTGGTGGCGCCGGATGTGCGCGACGAGGTCCGGCTCGGGCGGAATGCTCTGATCGGCCAGCTGGTCGGCCACCGACGACGGCCAGATCCAGGTGCCGTCGGTGTGGAAGCGCACGTCGCCGTCTTCGTGCACGACGGCTTCGCGCTCGAGGTACTGCAGCACGAGCGGCACCTCGGTGTCGGTCAACGGCGGGCGTTCGACGTCCCGGCTGCCCGCGTCCGCGTGCCGGAACACCACACCCAGCGGCAGCTGCGCCCGCAGCCGCCACCAGTCCGGGATGTGCTCGTCGGCGCGCGGGAACGCGGCGAGCTCGTCCGGGTAGGCGGCCGCGGGCGGCGGGTCCGTCCACACCGGATCGTCGTCGAGCGCGAAGTCGAAGTCGAAGGTGCCATCCGGGTTGAGTGTGAAGCGCGCCTGCAGCCAGGTGCCGCGGCCCTCGGCGGCCATCCCCTTGCGCAGCTCGGAGAACAGCTCGGCGACGGCGTCGGACGTCGTCGCGTTGTGGCCCTGGAGTTCGCGGTGCGTACCGACCTGCCGGAAGTCGACGGCGGCCGGACCCGCGGCGTCGGTCCGGAGCTCGCGGACGAGCTTTCCCAGCTGCACCAAGAGGGTGCGCTGGTCTTCGGGCGAAAGTCGATGTTCCACGTGAATCATCGCTCGAGCACCGAGGTGAAGGTGAAGGTCGGGGCTTCGCCGGCGTCGCGGCGGGCGAACTCGTCCTCCCACATCTTGAAGGTGCGCCGGTACAGCGATTCGATCAAGGCGCGTTCCTCCTTGGTGATCTTGCGGTTCTCCTCTTCCACGCCGGCCCGGATCGCGTCGATGGTCTGGTAGAGCGCGAAGATCGGCCCGTCGCCGCGGAGGTAGTTGTGCCGCGCTTCCTCGGTCCGGCGCACGAACCGGTCGCGGTCGAGGCTCCGGATGTCCGGTCCGTGGTCGAACAGCACGTCGGTGACGTGCTCGTTGTCTTCGTCGAACCGGCCGGTCTTCCAGTTGAGGATCCGGCCGGTGAGCCCGCCGTCGGGCGTGCTGTCGACCACGTAGGTGTGGTCGTAGTACTCGAAGTAGGACGGCGTCCGGACCATCAGAGACTCCCCTGCAGCGCGTTCCAGAACAGCTCTCGTTCGCGCTTGATCAGCCCGTCGATCAGGGCTCGTTCGTCGGCGGTGTAAGTCCGGCCCTCGCCCTTGGCGAGCGCCTTGAGATCGCGTCGGACCTCGTAGAGCGAGTGTTCGTACGCCGAAACGTCGTCCAGCGCCTTGAGGTGCAGGCGCAGCTCGGCGACGTGCCCGTCGATGCGCACGCTCATCTGCAGGTCGCGGTAACCCGCCGGAGCGGGGTTCGCGAAGCGGTCGTCGAAGTCGACGATCTCGAGTTCGGGGTGGTCCGCGATCTGCGCCAACGCGGCGTAGGCGTCCTGCACGCGTTCGAACTGGATCATCGCGCCCGCGAGGTCGACCAGCCGCGACGCGTCACCGTCGTAGTTGGTGTTGATCTTGTCCATCGCCCGGCCTTCGGACTTCGGCCCGGGCCGGAACCCGGCGTGGCCGCCGGTCTCCTCCGCCAGCGGCGGCAGGATCTCCTTCAGCTTCGCGTCGGCACGCGCCGCTTCCGCGTAGCGCTCGGCGAGGTACTCCCGCGTGTAAGCCTCGTCCCCGGCCTTGCCCAAGTCGAACCCCGCCTGCCGGCGGTGCTGCTGGGGGTGCCCCTCCGCCTGGTCGATCACCTCGCGGGACGTCTCGGCCTGGTCCGGCGTGAGCGGGGTCGGCTCCGCGTCCGGGCCCACCGGTTCCGCGTCCGGGTCCGGGTGGTGCACCTCGTGCGCCGCGTCGGCCAGGATCGGGATGGCCTCGTCGTGCACCAGCAGGCTCGCGATCGTCTCCGGCTTGCGCAGCAGCGACCGCGTCAGGAACTCGTTGGCCGGGTCGTGGAGGAGTTCGACCAGCTCCGGGTGCTCGGCCAGCCGCGTCCGGACGAACTCGCCGACCGGTCCGAGGTTCTGCGGGTTCCCCTCGTGGTCCTTGACGACGAGGTCATTTGTGGCGCCGGCGAGCGCTTCGGCGACCCGTGGCTGGGCCAGGAGCTCGTCGAGGCGGGACTGCGGGGTGTGGCCGTAGCCGCCGTGTTCGCCTTGGAAGTGCTCGGTCTCGACGTGCTCGGTGCCGGGCGTGCCGACGTGCAGCAGCTTGATGTCCTTCGGCGGCTGCGGCAGGTGCATGAGGTCGCCGGACTGCGGGTCGAGGAACGCGACGCCGTCGCGGGTGTGCACGACCATCGCGACGTGCCCGTACTCGGCGCCGTTCGGGCCGTCGTACTTCACCGCGACCACGGCGTGGTGGTCGAGCGGCCTGTCCCGCATCTCGCGGATGACGTCGTCGTAGCTGCCGCGCGCGGAGAACGTCTCGCCGAAGCGGCCCTCGATGTGCTCGAGCGTGCCGCGCGTGCCCATCTCGTGGAAGGGGATCGGCTCGGCCGTCGCGGTGCCGCCGTGCAGCCGGTCCCAGTACGCGCCGGGCCCGCGGGTGCAGTTGGACAGGTAGCCGTTCTCGAGCGCGCGTGGCTCGTGGAAGCCCGGGTTGACCTCGCGCAGGTGCGGGTGCCGGTCCTGGACGTAGGCCGCGCGCTCGCTCGGCGTCGTCCCGACGGCGTGGATGGCCGGTTCGGCGGGCGGGTTCGTCGAGCGCGCCAGCCGCGAGTAGTCCGGCCCCGGCTCGGGGACGGGCAGCGGTTCGGCCGGGGTGTCGACGGCGTCGTGGACCGTCGGGTGCTCGGGTGGCGGAGCGACGTGGTCGGGCTCGGTCAGGCCGCCGAGGCGTTCCATCAGCGCGGCCTGCCGGCGCCGTTCGAACTCGGCCGCGTTGTGGTCGTTCTCGGCGCGGCGCTCGGCCATCTTCCGCTGCGCGGCCTCGGGGTCGAGGTAGCGCGGGTGGCCGGGGCCGATCTCCTCGGCCTCGATGACCCACTTGCGGCGGCCTTCGGGCGTGACCTCGAGCCGCCGTTCGTGCACCAGCAGCTGCGTCCCGGGCGGCGACAGCGCTTCGCGCTCGGACGGGTTTTCGGCGAGCTTCGAGATGTCGCGGAGGTTGTCCGACCGGACGTGCAGCTCGACGTCGTCCCCGAACTTGCTGGTCGAGAACTCGTCGGTCTTGATCGACGCGCTGGAGAACGCGGGCTCGACGACCACGTCACCCGGGTTGTACGGCCCGGCGACGAGCTCGGCCAGCCGCGGGTCACCACCGACGTCGAAGGCGCGGATGGTCTCGCCGGACGTGCGCGGGACCTGGTTGAGGCCGTCGGTGATGGCGCGCGCGTTCTCCTGCGCGAGGTCGAACCCGGGGTGGCCGGGGCCACGGCGGAGAGCCTCGTTGACGTCGTAGGCGTACTCGCCGCGGGTGTAGCCGTGGACCGCGACGGCGGCTTCGTCGGTCAGCGGCAGCCCGGCGGCGTCCCGGCGGGCCAGCGCGCGGTCGTGGATGTCCTGGTAGACGCCCTCGTCGCCGACCGCGCGGCGGATGCTCTCGTGGTCGGCCGGGGTCGCGCGGTGCTCGTCGTCGAAGAGGTAACCCTCGTCGTGCGGCGGCCGCTCGGGCGTCGGGTTGAGACGATCGGTGATTGTCGGCGCTTCCTGGTGGCCGAGGGGCAGTTCGCGGATCGCGGTGGCGTCGTGCGGCAGCTCGGCGAGCCGTCCGGTGACGGGATCGGCGAAGAGGACCCCGTGCTCGGTGTGCACGGCGGCGACCAGCTGTTCGTGGCCACCGTGTTCGAAGGCGACGGCGGCCCGCGCGCCGACGGGACGTCCGCCGAGGTCGCTCGCGACGTCGTCGAAGCTGTTTCGGCTGCTCCACGGCCCGTCGAGCGTCTCACCGCGAGCCGGCCCGGCGACGACGTCCTCACCGTTCATCCGCCGGTCGAAGGCTGTCATCGACTCGGCGGCGTTGGTCCGGAAGGCGTGGGCACCCGGGCTGTAGTGGTTGCGGGTGTTGACGGCGGCGAGTTCGGGAACGGCGTCGCGGATCAGGCGTGCGTGCTGCTGCGGCGTCTCGACGGACCCGGCGTGCAGCACGGGCGTCCCACCGGGCGTGAGCGGTTCGGCGAGCTGAGACCAGCCGCCGTCGGGCGCGTTCGTGGCGGGCGCGGGTCTGACGGCGGGCGGCGGCGCGTCTTCGTCCCCGCCGAGCAGCCTGAACAGGTCGTTGGCCGGCTTGAGATGGGGGTGCTCGGCGTAGAACTGCTCGAGCTCGGCGTCGGCTTCGCGCTGGAACCGTTCCTCGTCGGCGCGTTCCTGGGCTCGCCGCTCCTCGATCGCCTCGTGCGAGTTTTCGCGGTACCGCGGATCACCGGGCGCGACCTCTTCGGCGTGCACGATCCATTGCGGCTGGTCCCGGGCCCCGGGCCGGTTCTCGAAGTGCGGGTGCTCGGGATGTCCCGGCCCCATCTCGACGCGGGTGACCTCGAACTGCGACCCGGCCTTGAAGAGGACCTCGCGCTCGCGTCCGATGCTGGCCATGGACTCGACGTCCCGGCCGGTCTTGGACTCGATCCGCATCTCGACCTCACCGGCGAAGGTGCTGCGGGGGTGTTCAGCGTCAACCTTCGAGGAGCTGAGGAAGGAGGGCTCGGTGATGTGCGCGCCTTCGTGGAAGCGCCCGAGGAAGGCTTGAAGCCGCGAGGGATCCTGGTGGAAGTCGACGCGCCGCGAGACGGTCCCGACGTGCGGAGGCAGCTCGTTGAGCCCGGAAACGAGCGCGCCGGCCTGAGGAGCGAGGTCGAGAAGTTCAGGGCCACCAAGGCGAAGAGCCCGATTGAGCGGCCCAACCATCTCGTGACGCGTATAGGCGTGCACGGCAAAGGCGCCGTCATCGGACATACCGGGATGGAACTCGTCCCGGAGGGCGAGCGCCTCGCGGCGGACCTGTTCGTGCCGCCACTCGCCGGTTTTCGGGCTTTGCCGCCCGGAGTCCATGAAGGTGTCCTCGATCCGCCGTACCCCGGCGGGGTCATCGGTGTGGAAGCGGGGATCGTCGAGGTAGGGCTCGTCGGGGACTTGGCCGGGCTGCCCGTACTGGTCGTCGCCGTGCTCGGCCGCGGCTTCGTGCTCGACCGCGTGTTGCTCGTCGGAGTGGTGCTCAGCGGTTTGTTCAGCGCCCGGTTGCTCAGACGGGCCGCTGTGTTCGCCAGCCTGCTCGGTCGCTAGGTCAGCCGCACCTGTCCGCGGCTGGTGTCCAGCCGCAGGTGCAGCCTGCTCATTCGGTCGCTCAGGGGTGGGCGTCTGATGCGCGGATGTCTGCCCGGCAGTCGGTTCCATCGGCCGTTCTTGAGCAGGCCCGGGCCGCTGCTCAAAGGGACCCCGCGGCCCACGGCCCAGATGCTCCGGCGGCGGCCCAAACCGCGGCGGCGGAACCTGAGGCGGCCGCGCCAGCCCCAACCTCGGATCAACCGACGGCCGCCCACCCGGCGGCGGCGGCACAGGCGGCCGCCCACCTGGATGCGGACCCGGACCCTGCGGCCCCCGAGTCTGGTTCGGATACCCGCCCGGCCGTTGCCCACCGGACATTCCCGGATGCTGCGGCCCACCGACCGGCGGCCGCTGCGACGGAAACCCCCCACCTTGCGCCGGCGGCCCCCCGTGCGCGGAATACCAGCCAGGCACAGGCGGCCCGGCCGACGGCCGCTGACCACCCTGCAACGGCTGCCCGCCGTGCGGTGGCTGCCCACCTGGCGACGGCTGTCCACCCTGCATCGGTCGCCCACCGTGCGACGGCTGTCCGACGTGCGGCGGTTGCCCACCTGGCGATGGCTGTCCAGCGTGCGGCGGCTGCCCACCGCGTGGCTGACCACCTTGCGACTGGCCGCCGGCCAGTGGGTGGCCGCCCTGGGGGAGTCCACTCTGCGCTTGCCCGCCGTGCGACAGGCCATTGTTCGGCGGCTGGCCACCCTGCGCCGGCGCACCTCGGGGCGTTCCGTCGTGCGGTGCTCGGCCGCCCTGCGGCTGCGTGGCGTACGGTGCCTGGCCACCCTGCAGCAGCCCGCTCTGCGGCGGCCGACCGTGTGGCGGCTGACCGACCTGCGCTTGCCCACCTTGCGGCGCCAGACCGCTGGGCGGCTGTCCGCCGCGAAGCGGTTGTCCGCCCAGGTTTGGCTGGCCGCCTTGTACCTGACCGCCGTGCAGCTGCGGTGCCAGACCGCTGGGCGACTGCTCGCCGCGGAATGGTTGGCCGCCCTGGTGTGCCTGACCGCCGTGCGGTTGTCCGCCGTGGGGCGGTTGCCCGCTCTGGTGCGTCTGGCTACCTTGCGCCTGACCACCACGTGGCTGTCCAGCTTGCGGTGGGCCGCCCGGCTGCGGTTGTGCGGTGTGCGATGGGTGCCGCCCGGCAGGTGGCTGGCCGCCCACTTGCTGACCCGGCCGCATCCGGCGCGGGTCTTGAGGGGGCGTCGCTTCGAACAGTGGCTGGCCGCCACGCGGCGGTGTCGGGCCCTGAGGAACTGATCCGCCTGCGCGTGGGCCTGGGCCGCCGCCGGCGGGCATTCCTGCCTGCGGGGGTGGGGCGAATCCGCCAGGTGGGGCCTGCTGAGCCGACGGTCCACTCTGGAACGGCGCCGGTCCCCCATCTGCCGCGAACGGCTGGCTCGCGCCTCCGGTGAAGCCCGCCGCTCCGACGTTGTCCGCGGGGCGTCCGACCGTCTGGCGTTCCGCGCCGAAGCCCTGCGGGGCCATTCCGTAGCCGCCGTTCGAGGACGCCGGCGACGGTCCGCTGCTTGGCAAGCCGACCATCGGCTGGCTCGGTGCCGGTCCCTGGGCCGGCGCCTGTTGCTGAGGGGCCGGAGCTTCGGCAGTCCTCGCCTCCGCTCGCACCTCGGGTTGCTGCTGGATGTGCTCGGCGCTCGGCCGCGGCCCGTCGGACACCTCTGGAGTGGCCCGCGGCTCGACAGTTCGGCGCTCCCGGGTCGGGGACTCCGGTTCCGACGACGGCTCTCGCTTGGGCTCTTCACCACGCGACTCGGGCTCAGCCGACGGCTCCTCCCCCCGCGATTCCGAGGAAGGCTCTCGCCGGGATTCCTCCCCGCGTGACTCGGGCTCGGAAGATGACTCCGAGCGCGATTCCGGCTCTGCGGACGACTCCCGCCGCGGCTCCGGCTCCGGGGAGGACTCCCTTCGCGACTCCGGCTCGGAAGGCGAACGCCCGTCAGACTCGGACGAACCCTCGCTCCGCGACTCCGGCTGGGAAGACGACCGCTCATCAGACTCCGAAGAACCCTCCCCCTGCGACCCCGGCTCCGAAGACGAACCCCCATCAGACCCGGAAGACCCCGACCCCCCGGCGTCCCGCGGAATGTTCGCCTCATGAACCGCGTGCAGCTGCTCCTTGGCGCCCCCGACAGCCCCACCCACAGCCCCACTGGAAGCCCCAGTCAGCAACTGCTCCGGCGTCAAAGACCCCAAATTCCCGGTAACCGCCGCCTGCCCGACAGTCTGTGCGACCCCCTCGACCGCTCCCCGACCCCCGGCACGCAACGCCGCGTCCGCGACCTGCCCGCCGGCCGAATGCGAAAGCCCCTCGGTAGCCCCTCGCCCGATCGACCCCGAGGCCCCCCCGACCACCCCACCGACCGCGCCGGAAATTGCCGCGTCCGAAGTCTTCGACCAGTCCCAGCTGGAGCGATCCCCCTTCGCCATCTGCAGACCCTGGATGCCCGCGTCCATCCCCAGGTTGATGGCCTCGTTCTTGAGGACCTCCATGCCGATCTTCTTGAGACCCTGCTTGAGCAGCTTTTCCAGCAGCTCCTTCGCGACCTGCTTGAACCCCTGCTGCGCCAGCTTCTCGAGCAGCTGCCGGAACAGCATCTGCACGGTCATCCGCGTCGCGATCTGGGCCGGTGCGATGCCCGCCGTCGAGCCGCCGAACGTCACCGCCGCCGCCGCGATCATCGCCGCTATCTGGGCTGCCAGCACGATCAGCGAAATGATGATCATGTACTTCGTGTACTCGACGTCGAGCGCCGTCTGGTCGCACGAATCGCCCAACGCCTTCGACGCGTCGGACAGCTGCTTGAAGTACGCCTCGTCGCCCTCGATGAACTTCTTCCACTGCTCGACGAACGCGTCCGCGCCGTCGCCCGTCCAGTTGTCGCGGACGCCCGATGCCGCCTGGTTACCCGTCTCCGAGACCGGCCCGATCGCCGACGACGCCGCGTGCCACGCGTCGCGCAACGCACGAAGCTTGGTCTCGTCGCCCTCTGGCCAGCTCTCGCCGACGACGATGGGCAGCAGCCACTTGACCGCGTCGGGCATCTCCATACCCACGGGTCATTGCCCCTTGCCGAGCTGCGAAGTCACGTCTTCGTCGGCGCCCGACAGCGCCTTCATCGACTTGGCGACATTTTGCTGCACGCCCCGCAACCCCTGCACGAGGTTGGTGAAGCCCTCGACAGCCCCCTGCGAACCGGGCACGTAGTCCTTCGCGAACTCCTTGCCCGAGTCGTCGCCGCCCCAGCATTCGCCCTGCGCGTCCAGGGCGCCCTGCAACGTCTTCAGCGCGCTCTCCAGCGCGTCCGCCGCCGTCGTGAAGCCGTTCGAGGCGCGCAGGACGGCGTCGGGTTCCGCGGTGAACCCGGAGCCCCCATCGGGCATCAGTCGCCCCTCGTCATCCAGGACGACGGCGGCTCCTCGTCCTCGTCACGCGGCGGGCGGACGCGCTTCGGAGCGGGCTTGGGCGCGGGCACGGGCGGCGGCACGGCCTCGTTGCGCAGGATCGAGCCACCCTCTTCGAAATGCGCAGGCGCAGGCGCCTCGACGAAGTCGGGGATCGGCGGCACGAGCCCGGCCAGCGACGGCGCGCCTTCGACGAGGTCCGCGAGGTCGGGCAGGCCTTCGGTGATCGGCGCCATCAGGTCGGCGATCTTCTGCTTGACCTGCAGGGTTCCCTGGCGCACCACGGTCTGGACGGTGTTCGCGAGCTGCGCGGGCGTCGTGCGCTCGAACGCGTTCGGCGCGATCTCGAGCTTCGCGAGGTTGCCGCCGGCGTCGATCGTGGCGCGGACCAGGCCGTCGGGGGAACTGACCTGCGCGGTGGTCTGGGCCGCCGCGGACTGGGCGTCCCGCAGTTGCGCCGTCTGCCGCTCGAAGTTCTCCAGGAGGGTGTCCACCTGGTCCTTCATCGCGGCATTGCGTGCTTCGAGCCGTGCACGGTCGTCGCCCGCGGTGGTCACAGGTGCCCCCGGTGTCCCTCGAACCTACTAATGACTTGCCGTCACCCTAATGCCAATGGAGCAGTGACCGTGACCGGTTCGGGTGTTTGCCTCAGCGAATCGCGCGGCGTCGCGCGAGCACGTACCCGGCGCCGCCGACCAGGTAGCAGACGGTCGCCGCGATCAACAGGCCCGGCGAACGGCCGTCGTCCGGCACGACGAGCGCGGCCAGGGATACCGCCGCCACTTGGGTGATGTTGAACAGCGTGTCGTACAGCGCGAAGACGCGGCCGCGGGCTTCGTCGGCGACGTCGAGCTGGATCGACGAATCGACGCAGAGCTTCAGCACCTGACCCGCGCCCGTGATGACGAACGACGCGAGCAGCGCCAGCGGCAGCACCATCGGCAGGCCCAGCGCCGACTGCGCGATCGCGGCGAGCAGCAATGAGCCGAGCACTGCGCGCAGCCGGCCGAACTTCCGGATCAGTCGCGCGGTCAGCAGCCCGGCGATCAGGATGCCGGCGCCGGCGAGCGCGGCCATCTGCCCGAGCCCAGGGAGCCCGGCGCGGAAGACGCCGTGGTCGGTGAAGTAGTTCCGCATCATCAGCACGGTGACCAGCAGCGATACCCCGAACGACGCCCGGTGCGCGAACAGCGCCAGGAACCCGGCGGTCACGCTGGGGGCTCGCCACGCGTGCCGGGCGCCGTCGGCCAGCCCGCGCGCGACGGCCAGCACGGGGTTCGTCGGCTCGTCGACCACCGACGGCCCGAGCACCCCGCGCGCGAAACCGCGGGCGATGAAGGCCGAGACGAGGGTGCCGAGCACCGCGAACGCCGTGGCCTCGGCCGATCCGATGTCGTTGCTGCCGAACAGTGCTCGCAGACCGATCGCGCACCCGCCGCCGATGACCGCCATGAACGAGCCGAGCGTCGTCGCGAACGCGTTCGCCGTCACGACGCTCTCTTCTTCGACGACGTGCGGCAGCGACGCCGAAAGCCCGGAGCCGATGAAGCGGGAGATCCCTTCCGCGGCCAGGGCCAGCGTGAACAGGCCGACCCCGCCCAGCCCGAAGCCGACGGCGGCCGCCGCGGCGACGATCGCCAGCCCGCGCAGGAGGTTCGCGAAGATCAGGACGCGACGGCGGTCCCAGCGGTCCAGCAAAGCACCGGCGAACGGCCCGACGACGGAATACGGCAGCAGCAGCGCGGCGAACCCACCCGCGATGGCCAGCGGGTCGGCGGCGCGTTCGGGGTTGAACAGCACGGCTCCGGCGAGCCCGGCGCGGAAGACGCCGTCGCCCCAGCTGGCCGCGAAGCGGGTGAAGAGCAGCCGGCGGAAGTCGGGATCCTTGAGCAGCTCGCGCGGCCCTCTTCGCGTTGTCGCCGTCCGAGCGCTGATCGTCACGAAGCCAGAGTAAAGGGTGGCCGACGCACTAAGGTCGCCTCTCGGCGGCTATGCGCAGTGTGGCTCCAGCCGGACGGTATTCCACAAAGGCGGTTCTTCAGTGAGCCCGGGGGACACGCAGTGCGCCGGCCACATGTTTCAAACGAGGCTGCTGAGGCGATTGTTCCCGAGCCGAAGTAATTCGCCGGGTCGGGGGTGGGATCATGGGTCGCGTGCCAGCGGACGCCGAGGTTGAACCGGGAACGCTCCTGGTCGCCGCCCCCACGATGGTCGACCCCAACTTCAAGCGGACCGTCGTGTTCGTCATCGATCACCGCGACGAGGGCACCCTCGGTGTCGTCCTGAACCGCCCGAGCGACGTCGCCGTGCACGACGTCCTGCCCAACTGGGGCGGGCACGTCGCCGAGCCGCAGGCGGTGTTCGTCGGCGGTCCGGTGGAGAAGAAGACGGCGCTGTGCCTGGCCGCGCTGCGCACCGGCGAGACGGCGGCGAGCGTGCCGGGCGTCATCGCGGTCCGCGGGCCGGTCGCGCTGGTCGACCTGGACACCGACCCCGCGGTGCTGGTGCCGAAGGTCCGCGGCGTGCGCGTCTTCGCCGGGTACGCGGGCTGGGACTCCGGTCAGCTGGCCGGCGAGATCGAACGCGACGACTGGGTCATCGTGCCCGCGCTGCCGAGCGACATCCTGGCCTCGCCGAGCGGCGACCTGTGGAGCCAGGTGCTGCGCCGCCAGGGCATCCCGCTCGCGCTGCTGGCCACTCACCCGGGCGACCTCCAGCGGAATTAAGCCTCTTCCTTCTTGAAAACACCGCAGCCGCCGGCGCCGCACGCGCAGCCGCTGCAACCGGCAGGCGCCGCCGGAGCCGGCGCGGGCACGGTCAGCGCGGCCCGGTTGCCGAGCACCCCGCCGCCCATGACCAGCACGAGCATCGCGAGCACGCCCGCGAGCGCGGCCGAGATGAGACCACCGGTCGTCGGCATGGCGAGCCCGGCCAGCCCGGTGAGCACGGAGATCGCGCCCCCGGCCATGGTCGGCAGCCCCGCGACGCGGTTGGCCAGCTTGAAGGCTTCTTCGCTGCGCAACGCCGCTTCCGTGCGCACCCCGGTGCCGCCTTGGCGCGTCAAGCGCTCGCGGAACCCGAGGAACCCACCAAAACCGACGAGCAAACCCAGCACGACCGGAACCAGCGCGATAGCGAACACGGGTCAAGGATAAGCGTGACGCCCCGGCAACCTGCCGGATACCCTGATCGACTGTGCTACAGGCCATGTCACCGCGTGTACTGCCCACCGTCCTGACCGCTGCCCTGATCGGGGGAATCCTCGCCGTGACACCGGCGAGTGCCACCGAGAGTCACCAGCGGCCGATCCGGCTGCTCGGCGAGCAGATTGTCCCCCTCAACCTGCAGTTCCAGGGCACGACGGTCGGCGGCCTCTCCAGCATCGACTACGACCCGCGGACCGGCGGCTACGCGCTGATCTGCGACGACCGGTCGGCGATCAACCCCGCCCGCTTCTACACCGCGACCTTCCCGGTGTCCGCGAACGGCGTCGGCCCGGTCACCCTCACCGGCACGAAGCCGCTGCTGCGCCCGGACGGCACGCCGTACCCGCCGCTCGCGCAGAACGACCCGGCGAAGCCGCAGAACGAGCAGACGATCGACCCCGAAGAGCTGCGCGTCGACCCGTGGACCGGCGACTACTACTGGTCGCAGGAGGGGGAGCGGACGGCGACGACGCTGATCGACCCGTCGATCCGCGAGGCGCGCCGCGACGGGGAATACGTCCGCGACCTGCCGATCCCCGCCAACGAGAAGATGACGCCGACGGCCGGCCCGCGGCAGAACCTCGTCCTCGAGGGCCTCACGTTCGCGGGCTTCGGCGCGCTGGTCGCCAGCGACGTCGAGGGCCCGCTGCTGCAGGACGGCCCCGAGTCGACGCGTACGACCGGCGGCGTCTCCCGGATCACCCTGCAGGGCCGGTACGGCCCGGTGCTGGCGCAGTACGCCTACCCGCAGGAGCCGATTTTCGCGTCACCGGTGCCCGCTGGCGCGTTCGCGACCACCGGCGTCTCCTCGATGCTGGCCGTCGACCAGGCCGACCCGACGAAGTTCCTGATGATGGAGCGCTCGTTCGTCACCGGCGTCGGCAACAAGGTGCGCGTCTACGAGATCGACACGAAGGGCGCGACGAACGTCCTGAACGTCAAGTCCCTGGCCGACGCCAAGAACGTCAAGCCGGTGAAGAAGCGGTTCCTCTTCGACGCGGCCGACCTCGGCTTGTCCACTGTGGACAACCTGGAGGGCATGACGTGGGGGCCGCAGCTGCCCAACGGCGAGCGCAGCTTGATCTTGGTCAGCGACAACAACTTCTCCGCGACCCAGGTCACCCAGTTCGTCGCACTGGCGGTCCCCTCGGAACGGCTTTGACCAGCAAGTTACGATGTGCACATGAACACGGCTCGGCTGCTCCTTAGCCTGCCGCGCTGACCGGGCCCGGCCCGGCCGGTGCGGCGACCCCTCATGCCCTGGTGGCTGAGGGGTCGAGTTGTTTCTGGAGCGGCTGTATCGATGAGCTCTCGGCGGGAAAGAGTGCCTCGAGCTTGAAACGAAGGAAGACGTCATGACTGAGGCGACAGGGACCGACGTCCCGGCGCACCGCTACACGGCCGCGCTGGCGGGTCAGATCGAGCAGCGCTGGCAGGACCACTGGGCCGACCAGGGGACCTTCCACGCGCCCAACCCCGTCGGGCCGCTCGCCGTCGAGGGGCAGCCGGTGCCCAGCGACAAGCTGTTCGTCCAGGACATGTTCCCGTACCCGTCGGGCTCCGGCCTGCACGTCGGGCACCCGCTGGGCTTCATCAGCACCGACGTCTTCGCCCGCTACCACCGGATGATCGGGCGCAACGTGCTGCACACGATGGGCTTCGACGCGTTCGGCCTGCCGGCCGAGCAGTACGCGGTCCAGACCGGGCAACACCCGCGCAAGACGACCGAGGAGAACATCCGGACCTACCTGCGCCAGATCCGGCGCCTGGGCCTGGGCCACGACGAACGCCGGCGCATCTCCACGATCGACCCCGAGTACTACCGCTGGACGCAGTGGATCTTCCTGCGGATCTTCAACTCGTGGTACGACACGGAGGCGGGCAAGGCGCGCCCGATCGCCGAGCTGGAGGCCGCGTTCGCCGACGGCTCGCGTCCCACGCCGGACGGCCGTGACTGGGCGTCGCTGAGCGAATCCGAGCGGAAGAAGGTGATCGACGACCACCGGCTGGTGTACATCTCCGAAGCGCCGGTCAACTGGTGCCCGGGCCTGGGCACCGTGCTGTCGAACGAAGAGGTCACCGCCGACGGCCGCAGCGAGCGCGGCAACTTCCCCGTCTTCCGCCGCAACCTGCGGCAGTGGATGATGCGGATCACCGCGTACGCCGATCGCCTGGTCGACGACCTGGACCTGCTGGACTGGCCGGAGAAGGTCAAGTCCATGCAGCGGAACTGGATCGGCCGCTCGCACGGCGCCCGCGTCACCTTCAAGTCCGGTGACGACGCGATCGAGGTCTTCACGACCCGGCCGGACACGCTGTTCGGCGCCACCTACGTGGTGCTGGCGCCGGAGCACCCGCTGGTCGACAAGCTGGTCACTTCGGCCTGGCCCGAGGACGTCGATTCTCGCTGGACCGGCGGCGCGGCGACGTCCGCCGAGGCCATCAAGGAGTACCGCGTCGCGGCGTCGCGGAAGTCCGAGCTGGACCGGCAGGAGAACAAGGAGAAGACCGGCGTCTTTACCGGCGCGTACGCGACGAACCCGGTCAACGACAAGCAGATCCCGATCTTCGTCGCCGACTACGTGCTGATGGGCTACGGCACCGGCGCGATCATGGCCGTGCCCGGCCAGGACGTCCGCGACTGGGAGTTCGCCGAGAAGTTCGGCCTGGAGATCATCCGGACCGTGCAGCCGTCGGAAGGCTTCGACGGCAAGGCGTTCACCGGGGACGGCCCGGCGATCAACTCCGGCTTCCTGGATGGCATGGACGTCGCCGAAGCCAAGAAGACGATCATCGACTGGCTGACCGAAAAGGGTGCCGGCACCGGGACCGTCCAGTACAAGCTGCGCGACTGGCTGTTCTCGCGCCAGCGCTACTGGGGCGAGCCGTTCCCGGTGGTCTACGACGAGGCTGGCGAAGTCCACGCCGTCCCCGAGTCGATGCTGCCGATCGAGCTGCCCGAGGTCGCCGACTACTCCCCGGTGACGTTCGACCCGGAGGACCGCGACTCGATGCCGTCGTCGCCGCTGGCGCGCGCGACCGACTGGGTCGAGGTCGAGCTGGACCTGGGTGACGGCCCGAAGAAGTACCGCCGCGACATCAACACGATGCCGAACTGGGCGGGTTCCTGCTGGTACCAGCTGCGCTACGTGGACCCGACGAACAGCGAAACGTTCTGCGCGCCCGAAAACGAGCAGTACTGGATGGGCCCGCGGCCGGGCGAGTACGGCGCCGACGACACCGGCGGCGTCGACCTGTACGTCGGCGGCGTCGAGCACGCGGTGCTGCACCTGCTGTACTCGCGGTTCTGGCACAAGGTGCTGTTCGACCTGGGGCACGTGACGTCCAAGGAGCCGTACCGGAAGCTGTTCAACCAGGGCTACATCGAGGCGTACGCGTACACGGACGCGCGCGGCGTCTACGTCCCGGCCGAGCAGGTCGAGGAGCGCGACGGGAAGTACTTCTTCAACGGCGAAGAGGTCACCCAGGAGTACGGCAAGATGGGCAAGAGCCTGAAGAACGTCGTCACGCCGGACGAGATGGCCGAGAACTACGGCGCCGACACGTTCCGGTTCTACGAGATGGCGATGGGCCCGCTGGCCATGTCGCGCCCGTGGGCGACGAAGGACGTCGTGGGCGCGCACCGGTTCCTGCAGCGGCTGTGGCGCCTGGTCGTCGACGAGACGACCGGCGAGCTGCGAGTGTCCACTGAGGACGCTTCCGAGGCGGACCGCAAGGTGCTGCACAAGACCATCGCGGGCGTCCGCGAGGACTACGCGGAAATGCGGTTCAACACGGCCGGCGCGAAGCTGATCGAGCTGAACAACCACGTCACCAAGGTGTACGGCGCGGCCGCGTCGACCCCGCGCGAGCTGGCCGAGCCGCTGGTGCTGATGCTGGCGCCGCTGGCCCCGCACCTGGCGGAGGAGCTGTGGCACCGGCTGGGCCACGTGGATTCGCTGGTGCAGGGCCCGTTCCCGGTGGTGGACGAGAAGTACCTGGTCGAGGACTCCGTCGAGTACCCGATCCAGGTCAACGGCAAGGTCCGGTCCCGGGTGACGGTCGCGGCGTCCGCGTCGCAGGACGAGGTCCAGGCGGCGGCGCTGGCGGACGAGAAGGTCGCGGCGCTGGTCGGCGGCGGCTCGCCGCGCAAGGTGATCGTGGTGCCGGGACGGCTGGTCAACATCGTCCTCTAGCTTGTCCCGAGTCGAGGTGACCTGGTGACGGCCTGTCGTGCGGACAGGTGAAGGCCTCCGGATGTGAAGTGGAGCTGTCGAGGGACCGCTTCACTGACCGGAGGCCTTCGTGTCTCACCCGGCTGCGACTGGCACGCCTGATCGTCGAAGAGGGCTGGACCTGCACCGCAGCGGCGAAGATGTTCATGGTCGCCGCCAACACCGCCGCGAAGTGGGCACAGCGCCACCGCGACGAAGGCGCAGCCGGAATGGCCGATCGCGGCAGCCGCCCGCACCGGCCGGCTCAACCTGCCGGCCTCGACCGTGCACGCGGTACTCGTGCGCTGCCGGCTCACCCGCATCGACCGGGTCACCGGCGAACCGCTGCGCCGCTACGAACACGACCACCCAGGCTCGCTGATCCATGTGGATGTCACCAAGTTCGGCAACCTCCCCGACGGCGGTGGGCACCGCTACGTCGGCCGGCAGCAAGGCGAGCGCCACAAACGCGCCACCCCTGGCCTGCCCCGCCTCGCCTACGCCGAAATCCACGCCGACGAAACCGCCGTGACCGCCATCGCGGTCCTGCGCCGGGCGGTCGCCTGGCTCACCAGCCACGGGGTCACCGTCGAGCGTGTGCTCTCTGACAACGGCTCGGCCTACCGGTCCCACGCCTGGCGCGACACCTGCACCGAGTTGGGCGTCATCCCTAAACGGACCCGGTCCTACTGACCAACCTCCCTGACATCACATCTAGCGCGCTGTCGGAAAGCCGCCGGTGTTGTTCGCGCGTTCTCTATTTGATTGAACGGTCAAGGAAATCCGTTCGATCGAAGGAGAACCGGGGATGAACCTCGACGGCAAGGTGGCGCTGGTGACGGGCGGCAGCCGCGGCATCGGCGCGGCCACGGCACTGCGGCTCGCCGAGGACGGCGCGGACGTCGCGCTGACGTACGTGAACAACGCCGCGCGGGCGGCCGAGGTGGTTGACAAGATCAAGAGCCTCGGCCGTCGCGCGCTGGCGATCCAGGCGGATTCGGCGGACGCGGCCGCGGTGTCGGCCGCGGTTTCCGCGACCGTCGCGGAGTTCGGCCGGCTGGACGTGCTGGTGAACAACGCGGGCGTCGGCTTCGTGGGCGCTTTCGACGAGACGTCTCTGGAAGACGTCGACCGCGTGCTGGCGGTGAACGTCCGCGGCGTGTTCGCGGCGACGCAGGCCGCGGCCGGCGTCCTGGGCGACGGCGGCCGCGTGATCACGATCGGCAGCTGCGTCACGGACCGCGTGCCCGGCCCGGGCATGGCGCTGTACGCGACGAGCAAGGCGGCGATGGTGGGCCTGACCAAGGCTTTGGCGCGCGAGCTGGGACCGCGCCGCATCACGGTCAACCTGGTCCACCCGGGCCCGACGGATACGGACATGAACCCGGCCGACGGCCCGTACGCGGCTGACCAGCGCGCTTTGACGGCGTTCGACCGCTACGGGATGCCGTCGGAGGTGGCCGCGGCGGTCGCTTACCTGGCTTCGCCCGGCGCTGAGTACGTGACGGCGGCGGTGCTGTCGGTGGACGGCGGCCACGCGGCCTAGCCGGAGTAGAGCCCGATCTCCCGGGCGAGGTCGATGAGCATCGCCTCGAACAGGACGTCCGGCTTGGACATCGGGATCGGGTAGTTGCCGAAGACCTCGAGCGTGACGTGCCCGTAGAGCCGGGCCCAGAACTGGATCATCAGGTACGTCACGCCGAGGTCGAGCTTCTCGACCGGAACGTCGTGGTCGGACTCGGCGAGCACGGCGCTCAGCGACTCCTGGAACGTCGTGAAGTCGTCCCGCAGCTCGTCGGGCACCCCGCTGGCGGACGGCAGCACGATGTCCGTCCGCGCGAGCACCCGCCCCGCGGCGGCGAGGAAGATCCGCCCGAACGGCTCGTCGACCCGGCTCAGCGCGCTCCCGGCCGCGGAGCCCACGCCCCCGGTCGGGGACGCGAAGACGAGCGTGAATTCCTTCGTGTGGGTGAGGGCCCAGCGGCGGAAGCCCTTACAGATGGCGAACAGCTGCAGCATGCCGTCGTCGGGCAGCTCGGCGATCTCTTCGGCGAGCTCGTCGGCCAGGTCGGCGCAGACGTCCAGCCGCAGGTTCTCGACGAGGTCATCCCGCGATTCGTAGTACCGGTAGAGCGCGGGCGCGGTGATCCCCAGCTCCCGCGCTATGGCGCGCAGCGTGACCGCCTCCGGCCCCTGCTCGACGAGCAGCTTCCGGGCGGTCCGCCGGATGTCCTGTTCGGTAGCCGCACGCGCGCGACCCCTCCGCGTGGGGTGGCTCATCCGAACAGTCTAGGTGCTTACTACGACAAGTCTTGCATTAACGCGATCTCGGCCGTAACGAAAAGGCGCAGCTCAGGCGCGCGCCTTGAGGTTCGTCAGCACCGTGTCGGCGACGCCCCGCCCGAGCTGGCAGGCGTCCTTGCCGGCCTGGACCGCGGAGTCGCCGATGCTCAGCGAGACGGAGTACGCCAGCTCATCGGAGATGCCGACGACGACCACACACGTTCGGTTGTCAGTCGTCCCCACGTCCACGTAGCCGACCACGGGGTAGCCCTGGACTGCCGCGAGGTTGTCGACCCAGCGCTTGGCCTTGGGCTTTTCGTTCTTGTAAGTGAGACTGATTCCCTGGCCGCTTTTTGTCTCATAAACGAGGAAGATTCCGGCCGAACTCCCCGAGTCGCTGGCCCAGTCGCACGTCGGCCCCAGTTCGGAGTCCTTCGGATCGGGAGAATCTGTTCGGCCGAGGTAGCCCTGGACCTGTTCGGCAGTAAGTCCTGAATCGCACGGATTGCCGTCCAGCACCTTGGCGGGTAGCGGGTTCTCGACCTTAGGTGCCCCGCTGTTCGGAAGCTCAGGAGTGCTGGCGGGCGCCGGCGTCGGCGTGCCGGAGAGCGCCTCTTTACCGCTGCAAGCAGTCAGCAGCGTCGTCCCTGCAGCGACCACCGCCGCGAGCACGAGAATCCGATGCCTCATTCGAGCGACCCCTTGATCGTCTTGGTCGAATCCGCTGCCTGCTGGTCTGCGGCTTCGGTGATACCGAGTGCCTGCCGCAATCGCCGGATCAGTTCGGAGTAGTAGTTGTACTGGTACTGCAAATGCCCTTGATAGTAGGCGCCGGCCTCGTTCACCCCGTTCGGTCCGAGTACGGCTGCTTGACTGACTGGCTCTTCAGCCGGAGGTACCGCCCTGGTCAGCGATTCGGCGGCTCGCATCTGCTTACTGAGCTCTTTGTGCTGGTCCTCGGCCTTCTTGAGCATCGCCCGCATCTCGTCGGAGCTCATCGCGAAGCCCTGCCCGCCGGCGGGCGGCGGCCCCGCGCTCGGCATGTCCGTCGCCCAGAAGCCGATCCCGCTGAAAAACGAGCCTGTCATCGTCCTCCCCCTAACCCGTTCAGGGTCGCGTACAGGGCATCGGTCAGCGCAGCCCGGGTCCCCGGCTGGAAGCTGACCATCCGCTCGCGCCCCGGGTACACGTACGTCAGCACCCGCCCGGTCCCGGCCACGTCCACCGCAGTGATCGGCGCGCTGCGGATCCCTCGGTTCACGGCGTAGCACTGGTGCAACCCCGTCCGCCGGGCAGCCATCAGCCGGCGCGCCCACGGCAGCGGGTCCCGCCCCCGGTCGGCGGTCGGGTCGTCGAGGTCGTACGACTCCTCGACCGCGCGGCCCGAGAACCGCGCCTCCGGGATCGAGACCGCCGAAATCCGGGCGGGCGGCACCGGCGGCAGTACGTCCACCAGGGACTCCGCGAGCCGCGACGGTTCCACCACGTCGATCCGGACCGTGTCGTCCTTGCGGATCAGCCGGAGCGCGTCCGGGCCGGCGGCGGACACCAGCACCGCGCCCGACTCGTTCGCTTCGATGTCGCCCAGCCACGCCGTGAACTGGTGGGCGCCCTTCGCCAGGACGCGCAGGACGTCGCGGAATTCGCGCGTCAACGTGCCGCCCGCCGCGAGGCGGAGCGAGGCCAGGACGTCGAGGACGTTTTCTTCGAGCCGCTTGCGGGTCTCGTCGCCGAGCCAGAGGTTGTCGGCGCCGAGGACCGCGGGCGGTGGGCCGTGGCGCTCCCACTCCCACGCGGTGAGCAGGGCGGCCTTGGGCAGGAAGATCACAGCCCGATCACCGGGGGCACGGTCCGCTCGTCGGAGCCGCCGAAGATGCTCTCCGGATCCGCCTCCACCAGGTAGGACGCGCGCTGGTGCTCCGCGTCCTCCTCGCCTTTGCCGCCCTTGGCGCCGTGGCCCATGCCGCCCATCCCCGGCGAGCCCGGCTTGCCCGCCGCGCCGCCGCGGACCCCGCCGGCCGCGCCGGGACGTCCTTCGCCCGGGGCGCCGGCTCCGGTCGCCGCGCCAGGACCGCGCGCACCCGATCCCGCGCCGGTTCCGCTGCCTGTGCCGGACGACGAGCCCGGCCCGAAGCCGCCGCCACTGGGGCCGAAGCCCGGTCCGAAGCCGGGACCGAACCCGCCTCCGGGACCCGAACCGGGGCCGAAGCCGCCCGGGCCCGTCCCCGGTGGCTGGTAGCCCGGCGGGAACTGCGTCGACGGCGGCACGTAACTCTGCGCGCGGACGCTGTCGTCCACGTTCGGCGGGTGCGGCGTGACCTGCACAGGCGGGGTCACGTGCCCCGGCGGCGTCACCTGCCCCGGCGGGGTCACCTGGCCGGGCGGCGGTGGCTGCACGACCGGTGGGTGGACCGCCGGCGGCGGCTGGACCTGGGCACCGATCGACCGGTCGTCGCCACCGGTCCGCTTCTTGGCTGGCGGCTCGACCGGCTTCTTGGGGTCCTTCACCGTGAAGTCGCCGCCGTTGTACGCGCCGAGCTGGCCGTAGTCGATCGTCCGGGCCGCGGTGTTCGAGCTGGACTGCTGCGAGTACGCGTTGTACCGCTCGACGTTCTCCTGGGCCTTCTGGTTGTACTGGTTGATCTTGTCTTCGGTGTCGGTGTCCCACGGCGTCACGACGTCCCAGGCGCTGCGTGTCGGCGGCTGGTCGGTGACGTCCGGGTGCAGCGAGTTCTTCATCTGGTGGAACTGGTCGATCTGCGCCTGGGCCAGCGTCGAGTTGCGGTCCAGCGTCGCGGACGCCGAGGTCGCCGACGCCGTCAACGGCTGAAGCCGCTCCCGGGCCGCGTCCGACGCGCCGCCCGTCCACGCGGACTCGAGACCGGACGTCAGTTCGCGCGTGCCGTTCTCGAGCTGGCGCTGGTAGGTCGACTGGTCGATGCCCGCCTGGTGCACCTTCTGCAGTGACTCGGTCCCCGGACCGGTCATCACGGCCTGGACCAGCTGACCCGGTGACAGCCCGGAAGCCTGCGGGTTCGCTGCCCCGGTACCGGTCTGCGAGCCGACGTAAGCACCCGCGACCGCGCCGGGAAGCCCGCCCGCGAGCAGGCCGACGCCCGCGCCGGTCAAGACGTTGCCAAGCCGCTCGCCGCCCGATTCCACGGCGTGCGCGATCTCCGACCCGACGTGCTTGGCAGCGTCGAGCATGTCGCCGAACAACCCCACCGAACCGCGCTCCCCTCGCGTTCGATCTCCCCTCTTGCGTCACGGACGATACCGCACCGGTTACCGGCTGTGCGAAGAATCGGCCAGTTCAGGCCATCGCACCTGCCACTGCCGCGCGAGCCGCGTCCGCGCTTTCGGGTCGGCCTGTGACCAGCGTTAACACCGGTCTGGCCGCCCGGAAGTGTGGCGAAAACCGGAACTCCCCCGAAACTGTCGTGCCGGTGTGCCACACTCGGTCGCCGTACGGCTACTGACGTGAACAGGGGAGGTTCGCGTGTCGAACCCTGAGCAACTGCTGGCGAGCTTCGACGCCAAGATCGCCGAGGCCAAGCAGCGTGGCGACCGCATGCAAGCCGAGATGGCGGCCGTCTCCGTGGCGGAGCGCAGCCCGGACGGCCAGATCGCGGTCAAGGTCAACCACCTCGGCAACCTGGTCGGGCTGGAGATCGGGCACGCCGTGCGGGAGAAGGCGAACCTTGCCGACGAGATCCTGCGGACCGTCCAGCGCGCGCAGAGCAGGCTCGCGGGTGCCGTGCAGGCGGGGATGCCGTCGATCGCGGGCACTGACACCATGAACGAGCTGGTCGACCAGCTCCATCGCGAGTTCCCGGAGCCGGAGCCAGAGGGTTTCACGGACGGCGGCCTCGCGGCGCCCGTGAACGATGGGTCCCGCTTCATCGCCGAGGAAGAGCCGCCGTCACCGCCGAAGCCGAAACCGGCGCCGCCGCGTCCCGCGCCCGGGGCCGGGGCCGACGACGACTACTTCAGCGACGGCGACTACCTGCGCTGATCAGGGCAACGAGGGAGGGGAACACCGTGAACAACCCGCAGCCGGACATCCGGATCAAACCGGAGCAGTTGTTGTCCCACGCGAAGAAGCTCGAACCGTTCGTCGACCGGTTCGCGAAGACGCTGGACGCGGCGGCCCAGGTCGTCGACCCGATGGCGTTCGGCCTGATCGGCCAGGCCTGCGGCCTCGGCGCGCTGTGCGGCGTCGCCCAGACCCTGGGGAGCGACTCCATCGGCCACGCGAAGAACGTGGCCCAGGAGCAGATCGACCGCGTCCGCACCTGGTCCCAGCACGTCGACTGGCGCGAGCAGGACGTCAAGGCGAGCTTGGAAGGCATCCACCTTGACTGAGAACGCGCTGGTGACGGAAGCCAAGAAGAAGGTCGACGAAGGGTCCTCGGCGCTCGAAGGCGCCGGGATGGCGCAGGACTTCTGGGACGCCGCGACGAAGGCGGCCGACGGCGATTGGACCGAAGGCCTGCTCAACCTCGGCTTCGGCGCCATGGGCGTGATGGACTTCCTTCGCGACCCGATCGCCGGCCTGGCCAGCATGGGACTCGGCTGGCTGATCGAGCACGTCGAGTTCCTGCGCGCACCGCTCGACTGGGTGACCGGGAACCAGGAACAGCTCGACGTCATGCAGCAGACGTGGAGCGGGATCAGCGACGAGATCGACGCCATCGCCAAAGAGCTCCTGGAGACCGTGAAGGCCGACAGCGCGGAGTGGCAGGGGCAAGGCGCCGACGCGTATCGCGCGTTCGTCGCCGAGCTCGGCGACATGTACTCCGGAGTCGCGGGCGGCGCGAAAGCCGTTTCGGTCCTGATCGACGTCTGCAAGAGCATCCTGAACGTCGTGCGCAGCGTGCTGCGTGACCTGCTCACCGAGTGCATCGGCAAGCTGATCAGCATCCTCATGCGTTACCCGGGCCCCGCCGCGCCGGCGGGCCTGGCCGGTGAAGGCACGGCCGAGATCGTCAGCTGCGGCACGCGGATGTCGGAGTGGCTGCAGAAGCTCATGCGGGCCTTCCAGAAGGGCATCAGCCAGTTCAACCACCTCAGCGGGCTCTTCCGAACCGTCGGCCAGAAGCTGCTCGCCGCACTGCGGGACGCGGCACACGCGGCGCCGGGCGTCTTCAAGGACGGGCTCAAGGAACTGCCCAAGGCACTCGGTGAAGAAGCCGGCAAGGAAGCGGGCAAGAAGACCGCGGGCGCGTACGACGAGACCTACAAGAACTACCGGGAGAACCACTACAACGAGAAGAAGCCCGCGGCCGCCGAACCGGTCTTCCAGCAGCAAGGTGGCCAGCGCATCTCCGGGTCGATCTGACGCTGTGGTGACGATGACTCCCGGCGAGCCGGAAACGGCCGGGGTGCGGCGCCCCGATCTCGCCCGGCTGACCGCCGAGCCCTCGGCGAAGAAAGCCACGTGCCACTACGTCTCGGTCAACGTGATCCTCCGTCGCGGTGAGGATCGGCGGGCGGCGACAGTTTCGCCGGGCGCGGCCAAACGGCTGGCGGTCGCGTGAACGAGAGCATCGTCGTCTCGCGGACGGACGGCCGACACTGGATCCTCGCCGGGGTGCTGCTCCTCATCGCCGGCGGGTTCGTGTGGCTGGCGCTGGCGTCGACGCAGCGGAGCCCGGGCATCGCGGGCTGGGTATTCGGTGGCGCCTTCGGGCTGCTCGGGCTCAATATGGTCCGGCGGTCGGTGCGCAAGCCGGTCCGGAACGAGCTGATCATCGACGCGGCCGGCGTTTCGCGGGTGATCGGCGGCGTCGTCTGGGCCCTGCGGTGGGATGAACTCGCCGCCGCGGCGGTCGTCGAAAGCGGGCAGAAGCACGAGCGTCACCAGGTCGTGCTCAGCCCGGCTCGGGACGATTTCGAAAGCCACCACCGGAGCCTGGTCCGCATCGACGGTGGTGACTTCCTGGTGGCCGGGATCGGGCTGTACGAGCGAGAAGTTCCGCGGGTACTCGAGGTGCTGGCGAAGCACGTCGGAGTCCGGGCAGAGCTCGTCGCTCCGGTTCTCGCGCCACCACCGGTCACGGCCGCGGTGCCCGAGTGGATGCCGCCGCCGCGAGCGTCCGGTTCGGTCGTCGAGATCCACTTGAACGGCTGGGATCGGGCAACGCAGTGGTGGCTCCGGTTCTTCGTCCTCGCGATCGAGCTGGGCCTCGGTGCCGTGATCGAGTTCGGGCCGCACAACGGGTTCCGCACCGCGTGCGAAGTGGTGTTCGCCGCGGTCTTCGTCGGCATGTCCTGGCGGGAGATCGGTTGGCGGCAGAACCAGTCCCGGAAGGTCCGGATCATGCTGGAGCTGTCGGCCACCGGCCTCCGCTGGATGTCCTGCTACCGGCAGATCGCGGTCTCCTGGCCGGAAATCGCCGAGCTGCGGACGCCGACGCGACTCCTCGAGTTCCGTCCGGCGAGCGACGACTTCCCGCTCCGCCGCCCGGAACTGCACGAACTCCGCCAGCCCGACGGCTGGTACCGGTTGCCGACCACGCTGAGCGCGACGGCGTCGAAGGAATTCGAGGCGCGCATCCGCGAGGTGTTGCCCGGTGGCATCGCTTGGACGGGATGAGTTGATCAAGACCGCCGCGAGCTGCGTCCTGGCCGCGGGCACCGGGCGGGGAAGCCGGAAGATCGCCCCCACCGAATGGTCGGGGCCGCGGTACTGGCGTCTCGCTGGTTCGATCATGGTGCCGGGCGCGTACCGGCTGCCGGAGGCGTTCAGCGACGCGGCCGCGAGCCAGGTGCGCGAGGCAATGGCCGTCCACCAGCCGGACCGGACCGCATGACCGACCACCAGCGTGTTTCACCCGCAGCCGTCCGCATCGCGATCCCGCTCTACAACCCGCCCGAAGCGGTGCGCGCCTTCGCCGGGTGCGTGATGCTCTTGGGGCCGGTGGTCATCGCGCTCGCCGGATTGCTGTTGTGGCACCGGAGTCACGATCCGGTCGCCTGGTGGATCGCCCCGGCGCTCGCGCTCGTGGGAGTGGCCATGTGCTTCGCGAGACCGATCCTCAGCGCGCGGATTCGCCGGGACGGTGGACTGAGCACGGTCACCGCACACCTCAGCGCGGACGGCTTCGGGCAAGTGCTCGCCGACGGCCGGCTGGTCGTCCTGCCGTGGGACGACGTGCGTGCGGTGGTCTTCGACGAAGGACAGCCCGGCAACCGGGTTTTCGTCTCGGTCGCGTTGCTCGACGACGAGTCCGTGAAATACCTGGCGGACGCGTTCCGCAGCAAATCGAAGGACGGGTACGTACTCACGGCCGCTCTGCCGCAGGCCGATGCCGAGAAGGCCGCTGCCGCGATCGACGCCGTCCGGCCGGGGCTGGTGCGGTGGCCGGACCGGGAGATCCGGCGCGGGGGCCTGGGCGTGGTCCGGCCGGCGAAACGGCTGATCCTGCGGTGGGGTGCGCGCAAGAAGCCCCAGACCACGCAAGTCGTGTGGGCGGGCCGGTCGACGGCCGGCCGGAGGTTCTTCCTGCGGGCCGGCTGGCTGCTCGTCGTCATCGACTTCACGGCACCGGCGGCGTTCGACATCCCGCCGGGGATTCCGCTGCCGCTCGCCGTCGTGGTCTGGGTATCGCTGTACCTGACGCGCTACCGGGGCGAGGACGGCGAATTCTCGCTGACGAGCGACTCGATCACGTGGCGCCCCCGAAGCGGTCAACCGGTCGTCATCCGGCGTGCGGACGTCGCTCGGCTGGTCGTCACACCGGCGGGGAGCCGAGCCACTCGCCGATACGTCGCTCTGCACGTCAGCGCGCCGGACGGCGAGGAGAGGCTGGTGGTTCCGAAGCTGTCACCGGGCGCCGCGGCGGCCCTCGTGCGCGGGGCGGGGGCGCCGCCGACGCCGATCACTCGGGGGGCTACGTGATCGGCGCCGGCGACTCGAGGCCCTGCCCGGCTCGCGCCGGTCGGGGCACCGTCACCACGTCTCGCGTGATGACGCACCTGGAGAGCGGGACCGGTCCGTGAAGTGACGGCCGGGGGACGGACATCCCCCGATCGAGTGACGGGCATCCGCTGCTCGCATGATTGTCGCACTCAACGCCGGATAAGTTACAAAAACCTTCACTTTCCTCTTCGGCACCCTTCCCGACCTGGTCGGACGGCTTTCGTGGGACAGTGCGGTATGAACTCGGACGTACTCGTTGTGGGATCCGCCAACGCCGACCTCGTCGTCGCCGTCGAGCGGCGGCCGGCGGGTGGCGAGACCGTGCTGGGCGGCGACACCGTCCTCTCGCCGGGCGGCAAGGGGGCCAACACGGCGGTCGCCGCGGGGCGGCTCGGAGCGGACGTCGCGCTCCTCGGGGCCGTCGGCGACGACCCCTACGGCCGGCTGCTGCTCGACTCGCTGCGTGCCGCGGGCGTCGACACCGGGCTGGTCCGGACCAGTGAGCGGCCGACCGGCATCGCCTACATCACCGTCACCCCGGACGGCGAGAACGCGATCCTCGTCTCGCCCGGCGCCAACTCGAGCCTGGAACCCGCGGACGTCGACGCCGTCTTCGACGGGGTCGAGATCATGGTCGCGTCGCTCGAGGTGCCGCTGCCGACCGTCGAACACGCCGTCGCGCGGGCCGCCGAAAAGGGCGTCAAAGTCCTGCTGAACCTGTCGCCGGCGGCCGAGCTCTCCGCCGAGACGCTCGCGAAGCTCGATGTCCTGCTGGTCAACGAACACGAAGCCGCCTGGCTGACCGGACCCGGCGCGGACTTTCGGAAGCTCCTCGGCCTCGGGCCGCGGGCTGCCGTCGTCACGCTCGGGGCGGCCGGCGCGGTCGTCGTCGAGGACCACGGCACCACCGAGGTCGCGTCGCCGGAAGTCGAGGCCGTCGACACCACCGGCGCCGGGGACGCCTTCGCGGGCGCGCTCGCCGCGTCGCTCGCCGACGGCGCGGACCTCGTCTCGGCAGCGAAGCGCGCGGCACGCGTCGCGGCCTTCAGCGTCACGCGGGCCGGCGCGCAGCCGTCCTACCCCACCGCCGCCGACCTGGCGGAATGACCTCCCGGCGGCCCGTGTTGTACGACACATGGGCGATTCGTTCGGTTCGGCCTGGTGGCGCGGCTACGCCGCACAGCTGAGGGCGATCGCGGAAGCGCGGCGACCCGACGACCTCGCGATCATGCCGCTCGGGGAGACCTTGCAGGCGCTGGGCAAGCAGACCGAGGTCGACGAAGGCGTCTACGACGTCCCGCTGGAGGGCATCGTCGGCACAGTCGCCCGCGCCGGCGACTTCGACCGCGAGTTCCGGCCGCGCAACCGCGCGCTGCGCGACCGCTGGGACCGGCTGACGCGCACGACCGCCGACCTCCCGCCGGTCCGGCTCGTGCGCCTCTCCGACATGTTCTTCGTCGACGACGGTCACCACCGCGTCGCCATCGCCCGCGCCCGCGGCGCCACGACCATCCGCGCTCGGGTCCGCTGGATCAGCACGGTCGCCTGCGCGCTGCGGTGCCTGACGCTCGCCGACCTGCCGTCGAAGACCGCCGAGCGGATGTTCCTCGAGCGCGTCCCGCTGCCGGACGACGTCCGGCTCGGGCTCTGGCTCGACGACCCGGCCGACTGGTTCCGGCTCGCCGACTCGGCCGAGGCCTGGGGTTTCCGCCGTATGCTGGCCGGACGGCCGGTGTCCAGCCGCGACGAACTGGCCGAAGCCTGGTGGCACGAGGAGGTCCGGCCGGTGCTCGAACAGGTGCGTCAGCGAGGCTTGTGCCCGCCACCACGAGATATCCAGACCTACTTGAGCTATGGTCTAGACCATGTCTGAGACTCTGTCCGGGGTCGCCGTCAGCCCCGGCCGTGCCAGTGGTCCCGTCGTCCGCGTCGCGGAGCCGCTCGGCGAGCCCGCCGCCACGCCGGCCCCCGCCGATCCCGCCGCCGAAGCCGCGCGGATCGCGCCCGCGGCCGCCGTCGTCGCCGGGCGGCTGGAAAAGCAGGCCGAGACCGCCACCGGCGAGGCGGCCACGATCCTCATCACCACGGCCGCGATGGCCGCGGACCCGGCGCTGGCGTCGCAGGCGCAGCAGCTGGTCCAGACGCAGGGGCTGCCCGCCGCGCGTGCCGTCTACCAGGCCGCGGAAGGCTTCGCCGAAGCGCTGGCCGCCGCGGGCGGGTACATGGCCGAGCGCGTCCGCGACGTCCGCGACGTGCGCGACCGGCTGATCGCCGAGCTGCTCGGCATCGCGCCGCCGGGGGTGCCCGAGCTGGCGTCGCCGAGCGTGCTGGTCGCGCGCGACCTCGCCCCGGCCGACACCGCGGGCCTCGACCCCGCGAAGGTGCTCGCTCTGGTCACAGAAGAGGGCGGCCCGACGAGCCACACCGCCATCCTGGCGCGAGCGCTGGGCATCCCGGCGGTCGTCGCGGTGCGTGGCCTGCTGGCCCTGGACGCGCAAGCGCTTGCGGTCGACGGCGACGCGGGGACGGTCGAGGTCGCCGACCCGTCGGCGCCGGTCGTCACCGCGACGGTCGCGCAGCTCGCCGACTGGAACGGCACGGGCGCGACGTCCGACGGCCACCGCGTGAAGGTCTACGGCAACGTCGGCTCCCCGGCCGACGCGCAGGCCGCGGCCGACGCGGGTGCCGAGGGTGTGGGTCTTTTCCGCACCGAGTTCTGCTACCTGGACGCCTCCGACGAGCCGTCGGTCGCCGAGCAGCGCGCCGCGTACACGGCGGTGCTCTCGCCGTTCCGCGGCAAGCCGGTGATCGTGCGGACCCTGGACGCGGGCGCCGACAAGCCGCTGGCCTTCCTCTCGCCGGAAGCCGAGCCGAACCCGGCGCTCGGCGTCCGCGGGCTGCGCGTGGCGTTCGACCGCCCCGAGGTGCTGGACCGCCAGCTCGAGGCGATCGCCGGCGCGGCGGAGGACTCCGGCGCCGAGGTTTCGGTGATGGCGCCGATGGTCGCGACGGTCGAGGAAGCCGCCTGGTTCGCCGAGCGCGTCCGCGCGGCGGGCATCGCCCGGGCGGGCGTGATGATCGAGATCCCGGCGGCGGCGTTGAGCGCGCGCGAGATCCTCGACGTCGTCGACTTCGTCTCGGTCGGCACGAACGACCTGGCCCAGTACACGTTCGCGGCGGACCGCCAGCTCGGCGCGGTCGCGAAGCTCAACGACCCGTGGCAGCCGGGACTCCTGCGCCTGCTGAAGCTGATCGGCGACGCGGCCAAGTCGACGGGCAAGCCGGCGGGCGTGTGCGGCGAAGCGGCGGCGGACCCGCGGCTGGCCCTGGTCCTGACGGGCTTGGGCCTGACGAGCCTGTCGATGAACGCCCCGGCGGTCCGTGCGGTGGGCGCGAGCTTGGCGTCGGCGACGCTCGCGGAGTGCGAGTCACTGGCGGAGGCGGCGCTGGCGACGTCGGACCCGGCCGCGGCCCGCGCGGCGGCTCGCCCCTGAGCGAACTGACCTATCCCCGGGGGCGCCCCCCCCCACTTTCAGTCTATCGGCTGTGACCGACAGTGCTGGATTGTGCGAACCTGGATGCGCGGAGTTGTCCCCAATGCACGAGGGGTGTGGACAACCTGACACAACCCCGTGAAGGCCGCCTCGACCGCGAGGTGGCCTTCACGGCTTTCCGGAGAAAATCCGGGGCGCCGTCGATTTCGGCCCGGCCCGCTCGACGGAGTGGTGGAAGCACCACCGAGCCGAGAGGACGCAGCCATGACCATCACCGCCGAAACGCCGGCCGGAGCCCCGAGCGGAGCTCCGGCCGGGACGGCGAGGGCCGGGCGCCGGGAGTGGGTCGGGCTGGCCGTGCTGGCCCTGCCCACCCTGCTCGTCTCGCTCGACGTCTTCGTCCTCGTCCTCGCGCTGCCGAAGATCGCCGCCGACCTGCACGCCGACGGGACCCAGCAGCTGTGGATCATGGACACCTACGGCTTCATGGTCGCCGGGTTCATGGTTACCATGGGGACCCTCGGCGACCGGATCGGACGGCGGAAGCTGCTGCTCATCGGGGCCGCCGCCTTCGGGCTCGCCTCCGTCGGCGCCGCCTTCGCCACCAGCGCCGGGATGCTCATCGCCGCGCGAGCCGTGCTCGGGATCTCCGGCGCCACCCTCGGCCCCTCGACCCTCTCCCTCATCGGGACCCTCTTCAAGAACCCGCAGCAGCGCGCGCAGGCCATCGGGATCTGGGCCGGCTGCTTCACCGTCGGCGCGATCATCGGGCCGATGGTCGGCGGCCTGCTGCTGGAGCACTTCTGGTGGGGCTCGGTCTTCCTGCTCGGCGTCCCCGCGATGGTCGTGCTCCTGGTCATCGGCCCGAAGCTGCTGCCCGAATACCGCGACGCGCAGGCCGGCCGGCTCGACCTCCCCAGCGTCGCCCTGTCGCTGGCCGCCATCCTGCCCGCCGTCTACGGCGTCAAAGAGCTCGCACGCGACGGCTTCCACCCGGTTCCGGCCGCGGCGCTGATCGCCGGCCTGGCCGTCGGGTACGTCTTCTACCAGCGGCAACGGACTCTGAAGGACCCCCTCGTCGACTTCAGCCTCTTCGCCGCGAAGGCCTTCCGCACCACGCTCGGCGGGATGCTCCTGTTCAGCATGCTCGGCGGCACCACGATGCTGTTCACCGCGCAGTTCCTGCAGATCGCGCAGCACCTCTCGCCGGTCGGGGCCGCGCTCGGGCTGCTGCCCGGGATGGCCGCCTCCACCGTCAGCTTCCTGGCCGCGCCCCACCTCGCCCGGCACGTGAAGCCGAACGTCCTCATCGCCGGTGGGGTCGCCCTCGCCGCGGCCGGCATGACGATCCTCGCGCTCGCCGATGCCGCCGCCGGGCCGGCGTGGCCCGCGCTCGGGTTCGCCGTGACGTCGCTGGGCGTCGGGCCGATGGTCGCGCTCGGGACCGATCTCGTCGTCGGCTCGGTTCCGGAGCGCAAGGCCGGCGCCGCCGCGTCGCTGGCGCAGACCGTCAACGAGTTCGGCTACGCCCTCGGCATCGCGACCGTCGGGACGCTGGGCAACGCCGTCGTCCGCGCGCACGGCTTCCCCGCCGGCCTGCACGTCGTCGCCGGGCTCGCCGCCGTCGCGTTCGCCGCCCTCGTCTGGTTCGTCGCGCGGAACCTGCGGACCGCCTGAACAGCGCGAAGGCCTCCCCACCCGATGCCTGGGTGGGGAGGCCTTCTTGACGCCGGGGGCAGAGGGACCCCGGCTAGCCGAACAACCCGCGCCGCGGGTGCCGGATGACCAGCGAGCCGCCGTGGACCCGGCCGCTCAGCACGAAGCGCGGGTTCCCCAGGTGCCCGTTGCTGCGCGTCTTGTCCTCGAGCGAGCCGAACTTGACGTCGGTGATCGAGTTGACGTCGACCGCCGCGTGCTCCGGGATGATCACCTCGACCGACCCCCACTTGGCGTCCAGCTCGATGTGCACCACCGGCGACTGGACCTGGGCCTCGGTGAAGTCGAGCTTCGTCGAGCCGTACTTGTTCCGCACGACCATCTCCGGCGGCACCACCCACGGCCCGCTGCGGACCAGCGACGAGTACTTCGCGTTGAGCTCGAACCGCCGGCCGGGCGAGAACCCGGCCGCCGGAGAAGGCGCCGCGTACGACGGCGCCGCCGCCATCGCCGCCGCCGGGTGGTAGAGCCCGGCGAGGTCGGCCAGCACGGCGTTCAGCTCGCCGCGGGTCCGGGACGCCAGCGCGCGGTCGGTGCGCTCGGTGAACTCGTCGAGGTCGATCATCCCGCGGCCGATGGCCTTCTGCAGCACCCCGACGACGTGCTCGCGCTCGTCGTCGGACACCCGGAGATCGCGCTCGCTCAACGGCTTGGTTTCGGTCACCGGTTCCGCCGCCCTGGTCTCTTCCTCGCCCATGCCCATGATGGTAGAACCGGATTTCACCAGGGAGATCGGGGGAAAACCCTGAACGGACCCGTATTCCGCGCCGCCGCCCTCGGCGTGGCGCTGATCCTGCTGTCCGGGTGCACCGCCGAAGCGCCGTCACCGCCGCCACCGGCCACGAGCACGACGCCGACCGCCCCGCCGACCCTGCCCGAGGGGCTCGCCGGCGGGCCGGCGACCGGCGGCATCGGCGTCACGGCCCTGCTCCCCACCACCGGCCCGACCCTGTTCGACGCCGACCGCGGACCCGTCGCCACCCCGCCCGGCTATCCCGGGGGCGACGTCGGGATGAGCGTCCTGCGGGTCGGGAAGTCCGCCGTCCTGCTCGCCCATCCGGCCGGCACGACCGACCCGCTCGAGGCCTTCGTCTACACCGGCCCCGCGAGTCCACCCCGGTCGCTCGGCCACGCCTGGTCGGTGGCGCCCGCCGTCGACGGCGAGAGCGTGTGGGTCATCCGGCCGGACGCGCCCGACACGTGCCGGCTGCAGCGCGTCTCGCTCTCCGGCGGCGAGCTCGGCCGCGGCCAGCCCGCCAGCTGCCGCACCGAGGTCCGCGCCGGGACGCCGCACGGCCTGCTGATCACCATCGACTCCGGCAACGCCTCCTCGACCGACGCCCTGATCGACCCCGACACCGGCCGCACGGTCCAGCAGGCGCCGCGCATCCTCGGCGTCGCGGGCGATTGGATGCTCCTCGACGGCCTGACCGAGCTCACCCTCGTCGACCTGCGGAACAACCGCCACCAGCAGCTCAGCCGGCCGGTGATCGCGCGGACGCCCACCGTCGTCCCGTCCCGGGACGGCGGCGTCTGGGCCGTCGACTTCGCCGACCCCGCCTACCGCAGCACCAGCACGCAGACCCGCGACCTCTGGCTGCTGCACCCGGACACGCCGAACTGGGAACACGTCGCGGCCATGCCGTTCATCACCGAGCACCTCAAGCGCGGCGGCGGGTTCGACTGGTCCGACGCCGGCGACCTCGTGCTGGCCGACGGCGTCCTCGCCGCTTGGCACCCGGGCGAGCCCCAGTGGCGCCTCGGCAAGGCCGCGCTGCCGACTAGCACCTGGTCCGGCTTCGCCGTCTTGCCCTAGCTATTCCTCGTCGAGGCCGTGCTCGATCGCGTACCGGGCCAGCTCGACGCGGTTGTGCAGCTGCAGCTTGCGCAGCGTCGACTGCACGTGGTTCTCCACCGTCCGGTGCGACAGCACGAGCCGCTCGGCGATCTGCCGCGCGGTCAGCCCCTTCGCGACCAAGCGCAGGACGTCGGTCTCGCGCTCGGTCAGCCGCGGCGGCTCGGCGCCTTCCGCCGGCGCGTCGGCCATCCGCCGGTACTCGCCGAGCACCAGCCCGGCCAGGCCCGCGGTGAACACCGGGTCACCCGCCGCGGTCCGGTGCACGGCGTCCACCAGCTCCGCCGCCGAAGCCGACTTCACCAGGTAGCCGGACGCGCCGGCCTTCACCGCTTCCAGGACGTCCTTGTGCTCGCCGCTCGCGGACAGCACCAGCACCTTCGTCGACGGCAGCGCCGAGGTGATCTCGCGGGTCGCGTCCACCCCGGACGTGCTGCCCAGGTTCAAGTCCATCAGCACGACGTCCGGCTGGACCGTCCGCGCGATGCGCAGCGCGGCGTCGGCGTCCGGCGCGGTCGCCTTCACGTCGAAGCCGTGCTCGGTCAGGTCGCGGGCCACCCCGTCGCGCCAGATCGGGTGGTCGTCGACCACCATCACGGAGATCCGCGGCTCGTCGCTCATCTCGTACCCCTCGTGCTCGGCACCCTGACCTCCCACTCCGTGCCCCGGCCGGGCCCGGTGTCGAGGGTCGCGCTCCCGCCGAGGTCGCGGACCCTCCCCCGGATGGATTCCACCACGCCGAGGTGCCCGTCCGCGGCCGCTCGCTCGAGAACGCCATCCGGAATGCCCGGTCCGTCGTCGCGGACGCTGACCACGACCTCGCCGCCGAGATCCTCCAGCAACACCCAAGCCCGCGCGTCGGGACCCGCGTGCTTCTCGACGTTCGACAGCGCTTCGCGGGTGATGGCCACCAGTTCGCCGGTGACGTGGGCCGGCAGCTCGACGTCGTCCGCCGGGGTCGAGACCTGCACCGACGAGGTCGCGAGCAGCTGCAACGCGGTGCGCAGGCTCGCCGTGCCGCGGTCGTTCGGCGTCAGCGGTTCGGTCGTCACCAGCGACCGCAGCGCGATCTCCTGTTCGCCGGCCAGCTTCGCCAGCTCGGCCGCTTCGCCGCCGACCTCGTTGCCGCGCTTGCGGACGCGGGCCAGCACCTGCAGCACGCTGTCGTGGATCGACCGCGCCAGCCGTTCCCGCTCGGCCGTCGCCGCTTCCTTCCGCAGCGCCTGCTCCAGCCGCGCGGCGGACCGGCGGCCCATCGTCGCGGCCATGCCGACCAGCAGCCCGGCCGCGGCGAGCAGGACGCCGTCGCGGGCGACGTCGAGGTCGAACTTGTCCCGGGCCAGCCCGGTCGCCACGCCGACGACCAGCCCCGCCAGCACCCCGCCGCCCGCGCCGAAGCGCGCGCCCGCGGCGACCGGCGGCACAGCCGCCCACACCGTCGTGATGAGCGGGACGTTCAGCACGAACTGCGCGTCGCTCAGCACCCACGGCGAAGTCAGCAGCAGCGCGGTCGTCAGCACGAGGTCGAAGACGACCAGCGCCGGCGGCCGCGTCCGCTCGCGCAGGTAGAGGAAGCTGCTCACCACCGACCACACGGCCATCACGCCGAGGATCGTCCAGGCCAGCCACTCGCGTTTGTAGTGCCCGCTCTGGACGATCACGGTGGCGCAGGCGAACGCCCAGGTGAGCACGCGGAACGCGAGCACGCCACGCCACATGGGCGTGATCGGGTCCGGTGACCGCCGGGTGGTCACGGCTTGTCGTTGCGCTTCGGCGGCTCGGCCGTCGACGACCCGGCTTCCTCCTCGCCGACCGTCGCGATTTCGGCCTTCGGCCCCCCGGGTTCGGCGTCGTTCGGCTGCGCGGCCTGGTCGTTCAAGACGTCCACCTCGGCCGGGTCCGGGTTGGTCTCGTGCAGCAGCGACCGGACGCCGGCGTTGAGCACCGCCAGCAGCGGCACGGCCAGCAGCGCGCCGGCGATCCCGCCCGCGACCAGGCCGGCGGTGATGGCCAGCACGACGGCCAGCGGGTGCAGCTTGACCGCCCGCCCGAGCAGCAGCGGCTGCAGGATGTGGCTCTCCAGCTGCATTACGCCGATCACGATGGCCAGCACGATCACCGCGCCGATGAAGCCGTTCGTCACCAGCGCGATCAGCACCGCGACGCCGCCGGTGATGACCGCGCCGATGATCGGGATGAACGCGCCGATGAAGACCAGCGTCGCCAGCGGGATCACCAGCGGTACGCCGACGATCCACAGGCCGACGCCGATGCCGACCGCGTCGACCACCGCGACCGCGGCCGTCGCCCGCACGTAGCTGACCAGCGACGCGAAGCCGCGGCGCCCGGCGACGTCGACGCGGTTGCGGACCCGCCGGGGCACCGCGCGGACCAGGAACGTCCAGATGCCGTCGCCGCCGCTGAGGAAGAAGATCGTGATGAACAGCGTCAGCAGGAAGCCGGTGAGGATCTCGCCGACGGTGCTCGCCGTCGTCAGCGCGGTCGTCGTGATCGACGCCTGGTTGTTCTGGATGAACCCGATCGCCTGGTTGATGAAGTCCTGGATCTGCTCCTGGCGCAGGTGCGGCGGCCCGTTGAGCAGCCACTCCTTGATCTGGTTGAGGCTGTCGTTGAGCTGCTTCTGCAGCTGCGGCAGGCCGGAGGAGAACTGCGTGATGACGAACGTCAGCAGCCCGCCGAGCACCGCCAGCCCGGCGACCAGCACGATCGCCGTCGCCAGCCCGCGCGGGAACTTCACCGCCACCAGCTTCTGCACCGCGGGCGCGAGCAGCGCGGACAGCAGCAGCGCGATGGACAGCGGGATGATGACGACGGACAGGTAGCCGATCACCCAGACCACCGCGTACAGCGCGGCGATCACGACGATGAACCGCCACGCCAGCGCGGCGCTGATGCGCAGGCCCCGGGGGATCAGCCCGGTGATGTCCTCGTGCTCCGGCAGGAACGGGTCTTCGCGTCGCGCGTGGCTCACCGGATCACCGTACTGGCAACAGCGCCCGATTCGGCCGCTTTCCGCGGGCCGAGTCCGACACGCTCGGCTGCCAGGAACGATCACCCCCTGTCAGACCCGATCGCACGCTGTGTTCTTCACACGATGGGGGCATCAAGTCGTGTCGAGGGTGCGAGCGGTGTCTCGGATTTGGTTAGGTCGCTTCCGCAACGGCAATCGCCGTCGAGCACCCGGTTTCGAAGGAGACGCACCAGTGGCCGACCACGCGACGAACGAGGGGCAGGGCGCCAAGCGCGCCGGCCGCTTCGTGTCGCGTGCGCTGCTGGTGCTCGGCGGTGCCGTGGCCGGTACCGCCGCCGCGTGGCTCGTCTCCGGTGCGACCGCCTCCGCGGACACCGTCGAGGTGGGCACCTCCTCCGTCGCCCCGGTCACCGAGGCCGCGACCGGCAGCGTCAAGGACGTCAACGACGGCGCCTCGGACGCGACCGGCGACGTCGCCGGCACGAGCTGCCACCAGGGCGTCACGACGTGGAGCGCGCCGTGCGCCCGCGTCCTCGGGCACGAGGTCTCCGACCGCGTCGGCGACTCGGTTTCGGACCTCGCCGACGACGCCGTCGTGAGCCCGGCGCACCGCACCCTCGGCGCGGTCGAGCACATCGTCCGCCAGCCGCAGGACACCCGCCAGGTCCTCGAGCAGACCTTCACCCCCGAGCCGGCCCACGACGTCCTGCAGCTGCTCGACCCGGCCGGCCACGGTGGCCTGGTTCCGTCGCTCCCGGGGCTCTCCCCGGTCGAGCAGGCGCCGGTGACCACGGGCATCGGCCAGGCCACGGACCCGGTCGCCGTCTCGACCGTCCAGCTCCCCGCCGCGTTGCGAGCCGCGCTCGCGATGCCGACGGGTTTCCAGCACGACAACGGCACCGGTGCCGCGGGCGAGTCCCGCGATTCCCACCGTGACCTGCCGTCGCCGCTGGCCCCGGTGCAGCTTCCGGTCGCACCGTCCGTCCCCACCGCCCCGGGTGGCAGCACTGCCCCCGGTGGTCACCTCGACGGCCTCAACTTCGGCGTCCCCTTCTGGACGACCGAAGCCGTCGACTCCGCCGTCGCGGCCATGAGCCGCGCCGGCCTGCGCACCACGATGCGCACCCCGGGCGAGCAGCCCGGCGTCACTCCTGACTGAACACCTCCCTTCACGGGTCGCTGACGCGCCCAAGTCCGTCTTCATCTGACGGCGCCTGCGTCCGCGCGATACCCGTGACACGGCGGTGCGCTTTGTTGCGCCCGCAAGAAGTTCCTTCCCCTCGGTGCAGCTCGGACTCCGTTCGAATTCGACGAGCGCACCCCCATAAGCCCGCAAGGGAACCCGAAATAAAGGAGAAAAACCCCATGCAGACGTGGGCAAAGCGCGGACTCCAGACCGCACTTGTCACGGGTGGGTTGCTGATGCTGGGTACCGGCATCGCCTCGGCTGACGAGAACGTCAACCCCGACACCCCGGCTTCCCCGCTCGACCTGAACGTCACGGCTCCCATCCAGGAAGCCAACAACGCGGTCGGCACCCCCTTCGGCCAGCTGGACCTGCCCGCCGGGCAGACGGAGCTGAGCACCAAGCCGGTCACCAACGCCGCGAACGAAGCGGCGAAGCAGCTCGACGACGCGAGCCCGATCAGCCAGAGCACCCTCGGTGGCAACGTCACCCGGGCTGCCGGTAGCGGCGCCGGGTCCTTCACCCCGAGCCACAACAACCTCAAGGGCAACAAGGTCACCGGCGACGTCGTCGTCCCGATCCAGATCGTGGACAACGCGGTCGGTGTGCTCGGCGACGCGAACGTCCAGGGTGGCAACCACACCCAGACCTGGGACCACAACCAGGACATCGCGACCACGGGCCAGGACTCCAGCCTCGCGGGCAACGCGGTCGCCCTCGACTGGGCTCTCCCCGTGCAGATCGCCGGGAACGGCGGCGGCGTCGCCGGCGGCACCGGCCGCGTGACCGGTGGGTCGGCCAGCCAGAGCACCACCGAGACCGGCAACGTCGACACGAACGGCGACGGCTCGGCCCTCTCCGGCAACGTGGTCGCGGGCCAGTTCGCCACCCCCGTGCAGGTGACCGGCAACGCCGCGTCGTACCTGCTCGGCAACGGCCAGAGCCACGGCTACTCGGCCGACACGGTCGCCACCTCGGGCGGCTCGCTGTTCAGCTCCGGCAACAACAGCTCCGGCTCGGGCAACGTGGTCGGCGCGCCGATCGCCCTGCCGGTCAAGTTCAACTGCAACTCGGGCGCCGTGTGGGGCTCGCTGTCGAACTCCGACGGCTGCAACACCTCCGCCGACGCCAAGGCCGGGAACACCCGCGAGGGCAGCCTCGGGATCCCGACCTACCTCCAGACGAGCGGCAACGACTCGTTCCTGTCCGGCAACGGCGGGGCGGCCTCGCTGTCCCCGATCGCGAACGTCGCGGGTGTCGCGGGCTCGTGGATCGGCAACGCCTCGGCGGGCATCCCCGACGCCGGCAGCTCCTCCAGCACGGTCGACTCGGGCGGCTTCGTCAAGACCGCCGGTGACAACGCGAGCGGCTCGGGCAACGTCCTGAACCCGTCGGTCGCGCTGCCGGTCGAGGCCTTCGGCGTCGGTGGCACGTACATCGGCCAGGCGAACGCGGCGCACGACAACACGACCGACGCCAACGCGGGCAACGGCAGCTACACCAAGGGCAACGACTCCGTCCTCGGCGGCAACATCGTCAACACCCAGACCGCGGGCGCGCCCGAGGTCTTCGGTATCGGCGGCAGCCACATCGGCAACGCGTCCGGCACGGCGACCGAGGACAAGACGGTCACCGCCGGGGCGTACGACGGCACCCAGGGCGACAACTCGTCCGGCTCGGGCAACGTCGTGCAGGTGCCGGTCGGCCTGCCCGCCGAGGTCTTCGGCGTGGGCGGCTCCTTCATCGGCCAGGGCTCCGGCTCGGCCGACGAGACCAAGGTCGTCTCCGGCGGCGGCGGGGGCAGCACCCACGACGACAACGGCTTCCTGAGCTCGAACCTGGGCACCGTGCCGGCCTCGCTGCCGGTGCAGGTCGCCAACATCGGTGGCGCGTTCGTCGGCCAGGGCCACGGCAAGGGCTCGACCGACACGACGTCCAACGCGGGCGGCGACGTCACGGCGAACGGCCCCGCGGGCGCCGGCGCCGGCAACATCGTCGAGGCCCCGGTCTCGCTCCCGGTGCTGGCCGCCGGCAGCGGTGCCGCCCTCGCGGGCATCGGCACCGGTGAGAACGACAACATCACCGACTCCAAGGCGGGCGGCAACGCGCTGACCGACGGCCAGGACGGTGCGCTGACCGGCAACATCGTGAAGGCCCCGGTCGGGGGTGTCGCGCAGCTGTTCAGCGACGGCGTCGCGGGTGCGGCCCTGGGCCACGGCCTGGGCACCAGCGACACCAAGTCGCAGGCGGGCGGCGACGCCACCACCAACGGTGACCGCGGCAGCGTGGCCGGCAACATCATCGGCGCGGACGCGCTGCCGGTCGCGCAGGTCTTCGGCGACGCGGTGAGCGCGGCGGGTGTCGCGAGCGGCACCGGCATCAACACCACGTCCGTGCAGAACGCGGGCGACGACACCACCTCGGGTGTCGAGGGCGCCATCTCCGGCAACATCCTCGACATCCCGGCCACGGCGATCGCGCAGCTGTTCGGCGACGCGGTGACCGTGGGCGGCGTCGCGCACGCCGTCGGCGACAACTCGCTGACCACGCAGAACGGCGGCGAGCCGGTCACCGAGGGTGACGGGTCGAGCCTGTCGGGGTACAACTTCTACCACGACATCGTGGCGCCGGTGCAGATCTTCGGCGTGCCCCTCGAGCTGCTCGGGGTGGCCACCGCGGACGCGACCGACATGACGAGCATCAACGGCGAACCCACGGCCGTGGCCGAGACGATCGCGAACCCGGTCGAGGGTTCGGAGCTGGGTGCCGGCGAGCTGCCCTCGCTGACCGGGCTCGCCAGCGGCCTGCCGACGGCGGGGCTGCCCACCCAGGGCCTGCCCTCGCTGCCGACCTCGCTGCCGACCTCGCTGCCGACTGCGCTGCCGACCGCCGCGCCGATCGGTGCCCAGCGCGCCGACCTGCCGACCGGGGGCAACCCGCTGGCCGGGCTGACCCAGCTGGCGCACCTGGGCGGCATCCCGGCGATGCCGAAGCCGACCCTGCCCAACACCGCGGCGCTGCCCGCCGTGACCGGCCTGTCGGCGCTGGGTGGTGCCCTGCCGGGCCACACGCAGCGTGCGGACCTGCCGACCGCGGGTCTGCCGACCGCGGGCCTGCCGATCGCGGCCCCGGCCCTGCCGGCCGTGCCCGCCCTGGGCGCGCTGCCCGGCTCCGAGCGTGCGGACCTGCCGACCGGCGGGCTGCCCGTCGCGCTGCCGGCGCTGCCCGCCCTGGGTGGCGGCGTCCCGACGCTGCCGGTCGCCATCCCGGTGACCCCGGCCCTGCCCGCGACCCCGGCGCTGCCGGCCGCCCCGGCCCTGCCGGTGAACGCCAAGCTGCCGGTGCTGGACAGCGCCGCCCCGGCCGCGCAGGTTCCGGCCATGTCGGGCCTGGACTCCACCGGCTTCCTCGCGAAGCTGCTGGGCCTGGTGAAGCGCAAGTAGTTCGGTGACGCCGGGCGGGTTCAGCCAGAACCCGCCCGGCCCCCAACCCCCGGCAGGCGCTCCACCGCGCCGCGAGGTCTCCTCGCACGGAGCGCCTGACGATCGCGAGAACGCTCCTTCCCTGGAGACGGCGAGCCCCAGGAACCGATCAGGTTCCTGGGGCTCGTTCGTGTTCCGGGGCAGGTCAGGAGAACTGCAGCGACCGCTTCGCCAGGCCGTGCCAGAAGCCGTCGATCACCGTGCGGCCGGACTTCTCCTCCGCGGTCGCGCCGAGGGAGACGAACAGCGGCGCGAAGTGCTCGATCCGCGGGTGCGCGAGGGTGGCCGCCGGCGCCTTGTGCCGGAAGTCGAGCAGCGCGTCGACGTCTCCGCCGCGCACGACCTCGTCGCCCCAGTGGTCGAACTCGGCCGACCACGCGGGCGGCGTCCCGTCGGTCGCGCGGGCCATGCCGCTCAGGTTGTGGGTGAAGAAGCCGCTGCCGATGATCAGCACACCTTCGTCGCGCAGCGGCGCGAGCTTGCGGCCGAGGTCGAACAGCTCCTGCGGGTCGAGCGAGGGCATCGACACCTGCAGCACCGGCACGTCGGCGTCGGGGTACATCTCGACCAGCGGCACGTAGGCGCCGTGGTCGAGGCCGCGCTCCGGCGCGTCGTGCACTGGTGTGTCCGTCGAGCGGAGCAGTTTCCGCACCTTCTCGGCCAGCTCCGGCGCGCCCGGCGCCGCGTACTTCACCTGGTAGTAGCGGTCGGGGAAGCCCCAGAAGTCGTACACGAGCGGCACGGTCGTCGTGGCCGCGATGGTCAGCGGGGCCTCCTCCCAGTGCGCCGACACGACGAGGATCGCGCGGGGCTTGGGCAGGTCGGCCGACCAGGCGGCGAGCTGGCGGGTCCACGTGGTGTCGTCGGCGAGCGGCGGCGCTCCGTGGCTGAGGTAGAGGACCGGGGTGCGGGTCATCGACGGCTCCAGTGCTTGAAAGTTCAACTACTAGGATACCTGACGCCGGCGCCGTCCGGGATATTCCTTCAGCGGCTCTCGAGGTTCGCCGCGCAGCGCTCCAAGGTGCGGATCGTCGTGCGGTAGTCGTCGTCGCTGATGCCGTCGGTCACCGTGGTGCGGAACGCGTGGACGCGCGCCTCGACCCGGGCGTGGGCCGCGCGGCCGACGTCGGTGAGCTCGCCGTTTTCGGCGACCCACCCGCGGGTCCGGAGGTCGGCCAGCTGGCGGGCTGTCTCGCCGAACGGGGCCAGTGCCGCGCCGACCTGCTCCGGCGTGCGGGCGCCGAGGGCGATCGTGTTGAGTACCTGCCAGTGCCGGCGACTCAGCGATTCCGCGTCGATGGCCTGGGCCATGGAGGATTCGAGGAGCTCGTGGACGTGGCGCAGGTGCCATCCCAGGGGTTTCACGGGGACTCCGATGATGTCGGTGAACAACTACATGTAAAAGTACATGCAGTTTGGAGGTGGAGCAACCATGACGGACGCGGTGGCCGAGGTCGAGCGCGCCATGATCGCGATCCGCCGGAGCCAGCAGCGGCGGGCGCTGAGCCGGATCGGCAAGGCCCGCGGCCAGGGCGCGCACGACCCGGTGCGCGAACTGCTCGACGTCGTCGAAGAGCTCACCGAACGCGGTGAGGCCGGCACGGTGACCGCGTTGAGCGCGGAGATGGGCGTCGACCAGCCGCGCGCGAGCCGGCTGGTGGCGCGCGCGGTCGAGCAGGGCCTGCTCCGCCGCGAAGCCGATCAGCGCGACGGACGGCGTGCCGTGCTCGTGCCGACGGAGGCCGGCCAGGCGCACCTCGACGAGCTGCACGCGTTCCGGCGCTCGGTGTTCGCCGAGGTGATGGCGGACTGGCCGGAGGAGGACCGCGAGAACTTCGGCCGGCTCCTCACGGCGTTCGTCCGCGGGTACAGCGCGCTCGGTTAGTCGTGGGAGAGGTCCACGAACCGGCTGTAGTGCAGCTGGTGGGCGACGGTGATCGTCGCCGTCGGGCCGGCACGGTGCTTCGCGATGATCAGGTCCGCTTCGCCCGCGCGCGGGTCGTCGCGCTCCCACGCGTCCGGCCGGTTGACCAGGATGACGAGGTCGGCGTCCTGCTCCAGGGAGCCGGACTCACGCAGGTCGGACAGCATCGGGCGCTTGTCCGTCCGCTGCTCCGGACCACGGTTCAGCTGGCTGATCGCGATCACCGGGACCTCGATCTCCTTCGCCAGCAGCTTCATCTGCCGCGAGAACTCCGAGACCTCCTGCTGCCGCGACTCGACGCGCTTGCCGGACGTCATCAGCTGGAGGTAGTCGAGGACGACGAGCTTGAGGTCGTTGCGCTGCTTCAGCCGCCGCGCCTTCGCGCGGATCTCCATCATCGTCATGTTCGGCGAGTCGTCGACGAACAGCGGTGCCTCGGAGACCTCGCTCATCCGGCGGGCCAGCCGCGTCCAGTCGTCGTCGGACATCTTGCCGCCGCGCATGTCGGCGAGGCGGATCTTGGCCTCGGCCGAGAGCATGCGCATGACGATCTCGGTCCGGCTCATTTCCAGCGAGAAGATGACGCTGGTCAGGCCGTGCCGGATGGACGCCGAGCGCGCGAAGTCCAGCCCCAATGTCGACTTGCCGACACCGGGACGGGCCGCGACGATGATCATCTGACCCGGGTGCAGCCCGTTGGTCAGCTCGTCGAAGTCGGTGAACCCGGTCGGGATGCCCTGGGACTGGCCGCCGCGCGAGGCGATGGCGTCGATCTCGTCCATCGTCGGCTGCAGCAGCTCTTCCAGCGCGACGTAGTCCTCGCTGGTCCGGCGCTCGGTGACGTCGTAGATCGCGGCCTGCGCCCGGTCGACGACCTCGTCGATGTTCGCGCCGTCGGCCGCGGCCGCGCCGTAGCCGTACTGCACGATCCGGGTGCCCGCCTCGACCAGCCGGCGCAGCACCGCCTTCTCGGCGACGATCTCCGCGTAGTAGCCCGCGTTCGCCGCCGTCGGCACCGTCGCGATCAGCGTGTGCAGGTACGGCGCGCCGCCGACGCGGCCCAGCTCGCCGCGCCGCTCCAGCTCCGCCGAGATGGTGATCGGGTCGGCGGGCTCGCCGCGGCCGTAGAGGTCGAGGATGCAGTCGTAGATCGCCTGGTGCGCGGGCCGGTAGAAGTCGTCGGGGCCGAGCGCCTCGATGACGTCGGCGACCGCGTCCTTGGACAGCAGCATGCCGCCGAGCACGGACTGCTCGGCCGCGATGTCCTGCGGCGGCTGGCGGTCGAACCCGCCACCGCCACCCCCGGGACCGGGGTCGCTCGGCCCCGGGTCGGACTCCGCGTACATCGGACTGCGATCGTCGGTCAGCGCCACCGCCCCGGACACCTCCTCATCGTGTCGAACACTCGTTCGAGTATGCCGGATCTTCGCTCTCGAAGCACGCGGCTCGATCCGCGTCACCCGTCTCCGGGCCCCTCCCCGATGATCGGGGACAACGTCCGTCAGTCGTCTTAGACACGCGGAGCGCCACCGTGAGTACAGGCCCGAGCGGGCACGCTAGATCCCCCGGAAGGCGGATGGCAATTCAGGATGGGGACCCTTCTGTGGACAACCTGGGGATGAATGGGGGTAACCAGTCACAGGTGGCGCCAGAGCTGTGGACAAGTTGGGGACAAGGTTGATCGGCTTCGGTGAACCCGCAGGTCAACGCCTGTGAACAAGGTGTGGAGAACTTGCCGAAAACTCGTTCGGCGTGTCGCGTGAAACCCGTTGTTCGGCGTGTCGTGGACCAGCCGGAGACCATTGGGCCACGCGGCCTGTGGATGAATATCACGGAGGGTAGAGCCGTAACCCGGTGGGCTGAACGGCCGACGGGTCAGGCCGCGGTGAGCCTGCCCTGTGCGCTGCGTAACCGGTCAGCGAGAACGCGCTGGTCGGCCGGGGTGAAGGCGATCCGGTTCTCCCCGCGCCCCGGAACCTCTTCGGTCAGCCATCGGCCTTCCGAGGTATCGATGTAGTTCACCGGCCGTTCGATCCGGTGCCGGCCGCCGGTGCGGCTGCGGGCCGCCACGTACAGGCTGCCGCTCCCCATTCGGCGTAGCGAAAGGATCCGCCGGAGCTCTTCGACCTCCTGCGAGCCCTCGGCCGGGCGGTCGTTGCGGAGCACCGCGTACGCACCGCCGTCATCACCGCGGGCGGTCCCCTCGAGCTGGCTCTTCGGCACCGCGAGCGGCGTCCCGCGCCCGGGCGCCAGCTTCGGGATCTGCCCCAGGAAGTCGTCGAGCAGCTCTCCCGGCCGCGATGACTCCAGCACGGCGACGTCCAGCTCTTCGTGCTTGGCCAGCACGAACGCCTCGCCGCCGGCGCTGCCGGCCAGCAGCCGGTAGCTGACCGGCTTGCCCTGGAACCCGCCGTCGATCCAGCCGTAGTACTCCAGCTGCGGCCGGGCGATCGCTTCGATCGTCGCGACGAACCCGGGGTGCATGCCGCGCGGGCCGTACAGACCGGCCTTGGCGAGCTCGGCGTTGACCCGCTCGTCCTCGGCGCGCTGGGCCTCGTCGCTGTACCAGGTCGGCGTCTCGGACAGCACCGTGTGCGGCTCGCCGCCCCGGCGCCTGATCAGGTTGATCAGGGTGCCGGTCGAAATGGTGACCTGCCTGTCCAGCACGCTTTCCCCCAGTAGGAATCCGAACCCGGTGCAGCGAAAACGCCGGGCGCGCCCATCTTGGCACGCGCCCGGCCGTCCCGCGTGCGCTACTCGCCGATGACCGGCGGGGCCGTCAGCTCGTCGGTCCCGAAGATGTCGTTCGGGTCGTCGCCGACGAGGTACTTCGAAGTGCGTTCTTCGTCGCCGCCGCCCTGGCCCTTGGCGCCGTGGCCCATGCCGCCCATGCCACCCATCCCGGTGGAACCCGCGCGCCCGGCCGCCGCGCCGCCCGCGCCCATCGCGCCGCCGGCCCCCATGCCGCCCCGGCCCGCGCCGGCCGCGCCCGCGCCACCCGGCAGGGCCGCGCCGCTCGAGCCGCCGGGCCCGAAGCCCGCGCCGCCGCCCGGGCCGAAGCCCGCCGTCGGGTCGCCGACCCCGCCCGACCCGCCGGGGCCGAACCCGCTGCCCCCGCCACCGGAGAAGCTCGGCGTGCTACCGCCGGGGCCGAAGCCCGGCATCCCCGGCACGTCCGACGGCGAGAAGCCCGACGAGTGCGTGCCGTCGTTGAAGTTCGGCGGGGTGTAGTTACCGCCACCGGGAAGCTTCGACGGGTCGTAGCCACCGCCGGGCACCTTCCCCGGGTCGAAGCTCGGCACCTTGGACGGGTCGTAACCACCGCCCGGCACCTTCGACGGGTCGAAACCGCCACCAGGGATGTTCGGCGGCCGGCCGTTGAACGACGGGACCCCGCCCGGCCCCGGGATGTTCACGCCGCCGGGACCGGTGCCCGGAGCACCTCCGCCGTTGCCGTTGCCGTTGCCGTCGTCACCCGGCTTCTTCTTGCCGTCCTTGCCGTCCTTGCCGTTGTCGACGTTGACGTTCTCCTGCTGCCCCTTGAGCGCGGAGTACGTCGGCATCTTCTGGCCGTTGTCGTTGCTCGCCTTGTAGTAGGTGTTGAAGGCGTCGACGTTGGCCTGGCCCTTGGTGTTGTAGTCGCGGATCGCCCGGTCGGTGTCGGTCGTCCACGGCGTCACCGCGTTGAGCAGGTTGTTCTTCGGCGGGTCCTTCGGGACCTCCTGCACCTGCGCGTGCACCGTGGTGAACGCGGTGTTCTGCTCGCCGAGGTACTTGTCGGAGTCGGTGAGCTTGGTCCCCGAGTCCTCCATCCACACCCGCAGAGGGTGCGCGCCGGCGTTCTGCGCCGCGTCCGAGCCGCTGCCGGTCCAGGCCGCGTCCATCTCCTTGGCCAGGGTGTCGATGGTGGTGAGCCGGTCCGCGTACGCGCCCTTCAGCCGGCTCGCCGCCGCCTGCCCGTTCTGGATCGAGCCGGTGCCCGGGCCGGTGGTGATCTGGTGCCAGATGTCGTAGCAGTCGATCTTGCGGTCGCCCTGTACCGACGCGTGGTCGTCCGAGTGCGTGGTGGCCATGTTGTACGCGGCGAAGCCGCCGAGCAGGACCAGTTCCAGCATCTCAGCCCCCCATCAAGGTCTGGATCATCGCTTCGCCGAACTTCCCCGCGACCGAGCACGGGTCCGACGCGCCGGCGCCGTGGTCGTACTGGACCAGGATGTTGACCGCCAGCTCGTTAGTCACCCCGACGAACAGGCCGCACTTGCCGTTCTTGCGGTCGTCCAGCGCGGCGGCGTAGACGGCCGGGTACCCGTAGGCCTGCGACTCGCCGAAGTAGGCGTCGTTCGCCTTGGTGTCGTAGACGTCCTGGAGCCCGTTCTTGTTCGCCGTCACCGTGGTCACGTCGATCTGGTTGCCCGGGTCGGCGGCTTCCTGGTACGTGCAGCTCGGGCCGTTGCCCGTGCTGCGCGGGGAGCCGTCGCCGAGGCCCAGCGTGGCGCGGCCGGCCGCGTTGATGGAGTTGCACGCGTCCGACGTGATGTTCGCGGTGTTCAACGGCTCCGGCACGCGCGGCGCGGAGTCGGCGGCGGACCGGGAGGTCTCGCTGCTGCTCGTCTCCGCGGTCGCCGCGGGGCTGGCGGTGCCGCGGGTCTTGCCCGAACAGCCCGCGACGGCGAGCACGGCGAAGACCAGTGCCGGAACGGCGAGGAGTCGTCGGTTCACGTGGCCTGGTTCCCCGTCTTCGAGAGGTCGGCCCGGGTCTCCGACTCCTTGGTGGTGATCTTCTGCTTCGCGGCCGTCAAGGCTTCGATGTAGTTCTTGACGTACTCCTGCATCTTGGAGTTCTGCTCGAGGAACGCCTTGCCGGACGGGTTCGCGAGCTTCTCCCAGTCGCCGCTGGCGAACTCCTTGCCGGGCGCCTTGACGTTCGCCATCAGGTTGGCGTCGTCGTAGTCGCGCTTGAGGTCGGCCTGGAGGTCCTGCCACTTCTTGATCACGCCGTCGATCTTGTCGGCGTCGAACGTGAATCCCCCTCCGCCGGACGGCGCGGACATGTTGACCTCGTTACCCATCCGAGTGCGCTCCCTTCGCGTCCCGCTCCATTGTCCTACGACGGCCGCCGTCTGTCCGGGGTTCCCCCGAAACGCGTGAAGGCGGGCCGCCCACCAGGGAGCGACCCGCCTTCGTCACGCGTACTGCCTTACTGCGAGGCCTTGACCTCGAGGCGCACGTCGACCTTGACGTCCGGGTGCAGCCGGGCGCCGACCGAGTGCTTGCCGACGGTCTTGATGTGGTCGCGCAGCTCGATGACGCGCTTGTCGAGCAGCGGGCCACCGGCCGCCTTGATCGCGTCGACGATCTCGCCGGCGGTGATCGAACCGAAGAGCTTCTTCGAGCCCTCGGCCGCCTTGCCGGTGAGCTGGATGGCGCCGAGGCCCTCCAGCGTCGCCTTGATCTCCTTGGCGTGGTCGAGGTCGCGGATGCGACGGCTCTCCTGCGCGCGCTGGATCGTGCGGACGTTCTTCTCCGCGCCCTTGGAGGCCACGATCGCGTAGCCCCGCGGGAGCAGGTAGTTGCGCGCGTAACCGTCCTTGACCTCGACGATGTCGCCGGGGCCGCCGAGGTTGGCCACGTCCGTGGTGAGGATGATCTTCGCCATGTCTGTGCCCTCCCTTAGCGCGCGGTCGAGGTGTAGGGCAGCAGCGCCATCTCGCGGGAGTTCTTGACCGCGATGGCGATGTCACGCTGGTGCTGGCTGCAGTTGCCGGTGACGCGACGGGCACGGATCTTGCCGCGGTCGGAGATGTACTTCCGCAGCAGGTTGGTGTCCTTGTAGTCGATCAGTTCCGGGCGGCCCTTCTTCTCGGCCTTGCAGAACACGCAGACCTTCTTCTTGGGCTTGCGAATGGGTGGCTTGGCCACTGTCTACTCCTGGTAATTCAAATCTTTGCGGATGTGTGCGAGATCAGAAGGGGGGCTCGTCCGAGAAGCCGCCGCCCCCGCCGCCACCGGCGGGCGGGGCCGAACCCCACGGGTCGTCGGCGGGCGCGCCGCCTCCGCCACCGCGGTTGCCACCGCCACCGCCGCCGCCGAAGTCACCGCCGCCGCCACCGCGGCTGACCTTGTTGACCTTGGCCGTGGCGTAGCGCAGCGAGGGCCCGATCTCGTCGACCTCGAGCTCGACGACGGTGCGCTTCTCGCCTTCCTTCGTCTCGAACGACCGCTGCTTGAGGCGGCCCTGCACGACGACGCGGGCGCCGCGGGTCAGGGACTCGGCGACGTTCTCCGCCGCCTGGCGCCAGATGTTGCAGCGCAGGAACAGCGCCTCGCCGTCCTTCCACTCGCCCGACTGCTTGTCGAGCGTGCGGGGCGTGGACGCGACGGTGAAGTTCGCGACCGCCGCACCGGACGGGGTGAAGCGCAGTTCCGGATCGGACGTCAGGTTGCCGATCACCGTGATGACGGTGTCTCCAGCCATCGGGAATCCCCTTCGGCTCAGGCCTTGGCGGCGGCGGGCTTGGCCGCGGCGCGCTTGACCTCGCGACGCATGACCTTGGTGCGGAGCACGGTCTCCTGCAGCGACAGCTGGCGGTCCAGCTCCTTCACCGCGTCCGAGGACGAGTTCAGGTCGAGGAGCGCGTAGATGCCCTCGGCGTGCTTCTTGATCTCGTACGAGAGGCGACGACGGCCCCAGACGTCGACCTTCTCCACGGAACCGCCCGAAGTGCGGATCACGTTGAGGAAGTTGTCCAGCGTGGGGGCGACCGTGCGCTCGTCGAGCGTGGGGTCCAGGATGACCATTACCTCGTAATGGCGTGACACAACCACTCACCTCCTATGGGCTCGCGGCCACGGACTGTCCGTGGCAGGAGGGTTTGTCCAGGTAAGGCTACCTGGGGGTGCTCCGGGGGCCGGACGCCGGGGTCAGCTCGCGCGGCGCAGGACCCACGTGCGGACGAGCCCCGCCGTGACGCCGGCCAGCACGATCACCGCGAGCAGCATCGGCAGCTGGACGTCGTTCGACCCGCCGTTCGAGGCGAGCGACTGCGCGTTGCCCGCGTCCCGGATGCCGGCGCTCTGGCCGCTCTGGTCGCCCTGACCCGCCTGCGGGGCGGAAGCGTCACCGGGGAGCGTCCCGTTCGCGGGGTACCGCGCACCCGGGGCGACGGCCGTCCCGGCGGTCGCCGTCGGGATGCCGCTGTAGTCGCGCATCGGGGCGCTGCCGCCCGTGCCACCCGCCGTGCCGGGGTTCAGGTTCGAGAGGTTGCCGGTGCTGCCGCCGGGGCCGGTCCCGGTGCCGCCCGGCGTGGTGCCGGTGCCGCCGGTGCCCTGCTGGCCGGGAGTGCTCGGTGCGACGTAGTTGCCGGCGAGCAGGGTGAGATTGCAGGCGTTCGCGACTGTGCTCTCCACGCTGTTCAACGTCTTGTTCCAGTCGAGGCCGAGTCCCCACGTACCGGAGTTGGCCAGCGCGGTGCGCACGGCCTTGCCGATCGCGGCTCCGGTCGCTTCACCGCCGGCGGCGTTCGGCACCTGGCCCACGGGGATCGCGTGGTTCTTGGCGATGGAGTCGCCGGCCCAGCTGCCGACCGCGAGTGTCCCGGCGTTGTTCGCCCCGTTGGTGACGAGGGTCTTGACCGAAGCCCCGTCGATCGCGACCTGGTCGCCCATCTGGCCGGTGACCGTGCCCGTGCAGCTGGTGCTGACCACCTGCTGGGTGGCCGACGCGGTGCCCGTGGAAAGGAATGCGCCGCCGGCCAAGAACGCGGCCATGGCGGTGGCGGTCAGGATCTTCCGCACGTGCAGGTCCTCCAAAGCTTTACGGGGGCGTCGTTCCAGGCAACAGGATCAACGAAGGCGATACGCGAAAGATACTCGGCAGTCGGGTCAATTCGCAGCGGCCATTCGGCGGAGCACCCAAGTCCGCACGAGGCCCGCGCTGACTCCGGAGAGTGCCAGCACCGCGATCAGCAGGGGCAGATTCGACCCGTCCGTGAAACCGTTGGACACCGACGGTAGCGCTTCGGCCTGGCCAGCCGTCTGGATGCCGGAGTTGCCCGCGGCGTTCTGGTCCGGCCCGTTGAGGCCGTACTGCGGCGCGTAGCCCGGGATCTGGCTGCCGTACCGGAGGGCGGGCGACGGCGTGAACAACCCCGCGGTCGCGAACGGGATGCCGCTGTAGTCCCGCATCGGCGCGTACCCGGTGCCCACGGTGAACGGGAAGCCGCCGAACACCGGCGTGCTCGAGAAGCCGGGCAGGAGCGGGCTGTTGGCGTCGGGGATCGGCGTGGTGCCCTGCGGGGTGCCACCCTGCGGCGCGCCGCCGGTCCCGCCGGACTGCGGCGGCTGCTGCGGGTTGCCCCCGGTACCGGGCTGCGGCGACGACTGCTTGCCGCCGCCGTTGATCGTGTTGAGGCCGCCGGTCGCGGCCGAGTTGACGCCGTCGACGCCCTGGTTGATCGCGCTCGCCGCGGGCGCGCCGACCACCGGGACCGGCGAGACGACGGTGTTCACGACGTTCACGGTGACCTTGCAGACCGTGTTGAGCAGGCCGCCGACCGTGCTCGTGAGCACGGTGGTCGCCTGCCCGACGATGCCCAGGTCGACCGGCAGCGGCAGCCCGAGCAGGGTCCCCTGGATGTGGTCGCCCGGCTTCGCCTCCACGGTACTGCCGCAGGGCACGGTCTTGGTGTCGGCGGAAGCGGTGCCGGGCATGCCGAGCACGGCCGAACCCGCGAGCACGAACGCCGTCGCTCCGACCGCCGTTGCCCTCCGTGTCCGATCCTGCATACTCGCCGCCCCTTGCCTCGTCGTCTCTCCCCCAGAACAACGACGTTAAGGCAGCGCGGTGACGCCCGCTCGCTCAGAAATGTCCGGCATTCGAGTGGAAGCGGACGTCACCTTGGGTGAGATCAGGCGGGCTTGCGCCGGATCCAGGCCCGGACGAGGGCCGCGGCGACGACCGCCAGCGCCAGGACCGCGAGCAGTACCGGCAGCTTCGCCGGCGGCGTGACCGCGGGCAGCGCCTCGGCCGTGCCGGACTTCTGCTCGTCGACCGTCGGGATCTGCTGGCCGGGGATGATCTGCGCGATCACCGGGGCCTGGACCAGGCTGCCCGGCAGCAGCGAGGCGTTGCTGAAGATGCCCGAGATCGCGTCACCCGGCAGGCCCGCGTTGCCGGGACCGGTGGTCACCGGGCCGGTGCTGTTCCCGGGCGGGTTCTGCCCCGGCGGCGTCGGGCCGGGCAGGGCCGGCGGTGCGGGCGGTGCGGGCGGAGCCGGCGGGTTCGGGTTCGGCGGGAGCGGCAGCGGGGGCAGCTGTTCGGCCACGCCCTGGGTCACGCCGCCGACGGTGTTCACGACGCTCTGCGCGGCCGGGCAGACGGTCTTCGCCGCCGCGTCGCCGACCACCGGCACGTCGCCGACGCCGAGCGCTCGCACGGTGTCGCCCACCGGCAGGGTGAGCAGCGGGGCCGAGCCGTTCGTGTTCTTGGCGCTGGAGTCGAGCCCGGCGGTCAGCCGGTCGGGAGCGTTCAGCGGGGCGCCGGCGTCGAGGACCAGGCCGGTCTTCGCGTCGCGGGCCTGGCCGTTCTGGAGGGTGGCCGAGCAGTCGCCGCCGAGGGTGGGACTGGTGTCCGCGCTCGCGACGCCTGGCGCGACCAGCGCGGCCGAAGCGGCAAGAGTGAATCCAAGTGCGGTGATCCGGGTGAGCTGCTTCCCCATCGATGCCCTCCGGCAGTCGGACCAATCTGGATCACGGAACGCGCTCACGGTACTCCACGAGCGTCACCAGCCGGTCCCACAGGGGAAAGAAGCACCCGGAGTAGCGTGCTCGGCATGCTGATTGGCGCCCATGTCCGTGACGACGACCCGTTGACCGCGGTCGCCGAGCGCAAAGCCGACGTCGTCCAGTTCTTCCTCTCCGACCCGCAAGGCTGGAAGGCCCCGAAGCCGCACCCCCACGGCGAAGCCATCAAGGCCGACCCCGTCGAGGTGTTCATCCACTCCCCCTACCTCATCAACGTGGCTTCGCTGAACAACCGGATCCGGATCCCCTCCCGCAAGAACGTCACGCAGCACGCGGACGGCGCGGCGGCCGTCGGCGCGAAGGGCCTGATCGTGCACGGCGGGCACGTCGGCGACACCGACGACGTCGAGGTCGGCCTGGACAACTGGCGCAAGCTCTTCGAGCGCGAGCAGGAGAAGGGCGGCTTCAAGGTCCCGATCCTGATCGAGAACACCGCGGGCGGTGAGAACGCGATCACCCGCGACCTCGACGTCATCGCCCGGCTCTGGGACAAGGTCGGCGAGTTCGGCGCCGGGTTCTGCCTGGACACCTGCCACGCGTACGCCGCGGGCTGGGACCTCGCGACCGCCGTCGAAAAGGTCAAGGCCATCACCGGCCGGATCGACCTGGTGCACCTGAACAACTCCCGCGACGAGTTCGGCTCGACCCGCGACCGGCACGCCAACGTCGTCGAGGGCGAGGGCACGATCGACCCCGAGGTGCTGGTCGAGGTCGCGCGGGCCGCCGGCGCGCCGGTCGTCGTCGAGACGCCGCCCGACGGCCAGGCCGCCGACATCGCCTACCTGCGCGAACAGCTGGGTTAAGCAGCCACGGTCTTGCGGCGGCGCCGGACGGCGTTCGGGACGATCACGTCCCGGGCGCCGTCGAGGAAGCCGCCCGCCGGGTCGTCGTCGCCGGCGGCCCGGACCAGGTCGGTGCCCGGCTGGTAGATCTCGCGCACGACCAGCACGCACAGCGCGGCGACGGCGAGGTCGCGGACCCCGACCGTGCCGAGGAACCAGCCCTCCGGCAGGCCCTTGTGGTCGACGCCGAGGTAGTAGAACATCCGCGGCACCCAGACCAGGGCGTCGATCAGCATCCAGCCGAGCAGCAGCCGCCAGCGCGGGATCGCCAGCACGGCCAGCGGCACCAGCCACAGCGAGTACTGCGGGCTCCACACCTTGTTCGTCAGCAGGAACGCCGCCACGACGAGGAACGCGAGCTGGCCGACGCGCGGCCGGCGCGGGGCGGCGAGCGCGATGTAGGCGATGCCCGCGCAGCAGGCGAGGAACAGCACGGCGACCGTCAGATTGAGGTACGCCGGGTTCTGGTTCTTCTGCAGCACGCCGTCGAAGCCGGCCCAGCCCGTGGTGTACGAGAAGACGTTGTACAGCGAGTCCGGGTCCATCGGCCGCAGCGTGTTCATCCGGAAGAACTCCCACCAGCCGCGGGTCGCGGTGAGGATGAACGGCGCGTTCACCGCCAGCCACGTCGCGATGGTGGCGGCCGCGGTCTTCCAGAACGGCGTGAGCTTCCCCGCGCGCAGGCACAGGAAGAACAGCACGCCGAGGAGGAACAGCGGGTACAGCTTCGCCGTCGCGCCCAGGCCGAGCAGGAGCCCGGCGAGCAGCGGGCGTTTGCGCGCCCAGGCGAGCAGGCCGGTCGCGGTGAACGCCGTCGCGATCGCGTCGAAGTTCGTGAACGCGTGCACGAGCACCAGCGGTGAGACCGCCACCAGCACCATGTCCCACGGGCGGCGTTTCATCGTCCGGCCGGTCGCCCACACGGTGACCAGCCAGGCCAGCGCCAGGAAGAACGCGGTGAGGTCGAAGTAGACCGCGACCGGCAGCGCGCCGGGCAGCCAGCCGCTCTGGGCGACGTCCAGCCAGCCCGCCGCGAGCTTCGCGTTCGCCCACTGGAAGAGGCCGGTGAACACCGGGTACTCCATGTACCGGGTGTTGTTCTCCGCGGTCTGCGAGCTTTCCTTCCACGACGTGTAGTACGGGAAGGTGCCCGGCCGGTCGAGCCGCTCGGAGCTGTAGAGCGGCACGATGTCCGAGTAGCACATCGCGACGAACGGGCGGCCCGCGCGCCAGTCGAGCTGAGTGGCGCCGCTGGAGTCCTGGTACTGCTGGATGCAGGAGCCCTTGCCGAACCAGCAGAGCATCAGCGCGAGCGTGGCCAGCAGCAGGCCGACGCGCTGCGGCGACCAGAACCAGTGCCGGCCGACCGCCGCGTGCTCGCCGAGCGGGCCGCCGATCGGTCTGGTGACCGCCGCCGCGAGGGGTTCGTTCCAGCTCGGCACGACCCGTTCCGCCCGGGTAAGCGTCACGGGGCCGGCCTCCGGCTCGCGCGTGGTCTCCTCTGGCACGAGTGCGGATGTTAGCGGTCGGCGCCCGTCGCCGAGGTGAAGGCGGTGATCATGCCGGATTCGCGTAGTACGAGGCCAGGACCTCCGCGGCGGCTCCGCGCGTGACGATCTCCTCGCCGCCGTCGTCCTCGACGACCTCGATCCGCTGCCACTGCGGCAGCGGCAGCAGCTCCGCCAGCCGCGCCGAAACGGCCTCTCGGTGGACGTCCGGTTCGTCCCGCACGGCGCGTCCGGCCAGCACGATCCGCTCCAGGTCGAGCACCTGGACGAGGTCGGCGAGGCCGATCCCGAGGAAGCCCGCGGCGGTCCGCGTGTCGGGCGCCCGCTTGGCCATGATCTCGACGCAGCCGCGTCGCCCGCAGGCGCAGACGGGTCCGTCGAAGGCGATCGTGGTGTGCCCGAACTCACCCGCGTTGGTCCGCGGGCCGCGGTAGAGGCGCCCGTCGATCAGCAGGCCGACGCCGATGCCGGTGCCGACGAGCACCACCGCGGTCGCCGTCGGCTCGCCGTGCGGCCAGAGCCGGGCGAACGCGGCGGCGTTGGTGTTCTTGTCGAGCGTCACCGGCAGCCCGGTGCGCTTCTCGAGCAGGTCGCGCAGGGGGACGTCGTGCCAGCCGGGCATGTTCGTCGCGTCGCGGACCAGGCCGGCGAGGTGGTCCAGCGGACCGACGGCGCCGAGCCCGAGGCCGAGCACGTCGAAGCCGTCGGCGAGTTCGAGCGCGGTCGTCCCGATGGCTTCGACGGCCTGCTCGGGTGTGAAGCCGGCCGGGAGCGGGCCGCCCGCCGTCTCCTCGACCTCGCCGATGAGGTTGGTGCGCAGGACGCGGTACTCGTCGCGGTCCAGGCGCGCGCCGAGCGCGTGGCGGGCGCCGGCCCGGATGGTCAGCTGCGTGCGGGGCTTGCCGACCCCCGTCGAGGCCTGGCGCTCCTCGTCCAGCAGGCCGGCGTCGAGGAGCTCGGGCACGATCTTGGAGACGGCCTGCTGGGTGAGCCCGGTGCGTTCGGCGAGCTCCACGCGGCTGAGGCCGCCGGCGCGCAGGATGTGCGTGAGCAGCAGGGCGCGGTTGTGCTCGCGCACGTTGCGCAGGTTCACCCCGGTGTCCGCCATGGACAGGATCTTCCCACGCCTGGCCAATTAAGCAACACTGTTGTTTAATGGTGGCATGAGTGACTTGCGCGTGGGCATCCTCGGGTACGGCATCGGCGGCCGCGTCTTCCACGCGCCGCTGGTGGCGGCGACGCCCGGGCTCACCCCCGCGGTGATCACGACCTCGAGCAACGCCGCCCAGGCACGCGCCGACCACCCCGGCGCGGAGGTCGTCCCGGACGCCGACGCGCTGTTCGAGCGGGCCGGCGACCTCGACCTCGTCGTGGTCAGCACGCCCAACCGCACGCACGTCCCGCTCGCGCTGCGGGCGATCGAGGCCGGCCTGCCGGTGGTCGTCGACAAGCCGTTCGCGCCGACCGCGCTCGAAGCCGAGCAGGTCGTCGCCGCGGCGAAGGCGGCGGGCGTCGGCCTGACGGTCTTCCAGAACCGGCGGCTCGACTCGGACTTCCTCACCGTCCGGAAGGTCCTCGAGTCCGGCAAGCTCGGCGAGGTCTTCCGCTTCGAGTCCCGCTACGACCGCTGGGTGCCCAAGCCCAAGGACAACTGGCGCGAGTTCGGCGACCCGGCCGAGGCCGGCGGCCTGCTCTACGACCTCGGCGCGCACATCGTCGACCAGGCGCTGCAGCTGTTCGGCCCGGTCACGCAGGTCTACGCGGAGACCGACCGCCGCCGCGCCGGCGTCCAGGTCGACGACGACGTGTTCGTCGCGTTGAAGCACGCCAACGGCGTCCGGTCGCACCTGTGGGCGTCCGCGCTCGCCGGCACGCTGAACCCTCGGTTCCGGGTGCTCGGCGACCAGGCCACGTTCACCAAGTACGGCCTCGACGTGCAGGAACCCCAGATCAAGGCGGGCATGCGCCCCGGCGACGACGGCTGGGCCATCGAGCCTGCGTCGGACGCGGGCCGCATCGGCGTCGGCAACGACGTCAAGACGGTCCCCACCGAGGTGGGCCGCTACGAGCGGTTCTACGCCGACGTGCGCGACGCCCTGCGCGGCGAGGGCGACTTCCCGGTCGACCCGGAGTCGTCGGTCGAAGCCCTGCGCGTGATCGAGGCGGCGCACCGCTCGGGTATCGAAGGAACGGTCATCAAGCTCTGACCCCCAGTCTGGCCGTGACGCCGGTGTCCCCCAGCGCCGACGTCACGGCCTCCTTCGGCCGCGTTGCTGGTCCTGCAGCTGCTGGAGCCGTTGCTGGAACTGGCGGAACTGCTCGAGCTGATCGGCCTGCTGCCGGTTCCCGTTCCCGTTCCCGGGCTGCTGCCGCTGGTTCTGCTGGTTCTGGTCTTCCTGCTGCGGCTGCTGGAACTGGACCTGCACCCGGTCCTGCGGTGAGCTGATCGCCGCCACGCGGTCGAAGCGCTCGCCCGGCCGGCCCGACAGGTAGAGCTGCATGAACCGGTCCCAGATCGGGCCCGCGAGCGTCGAACCGAACAGCGGCGCGCCGTTCGGGCCGCGCAGCGCCTTGTCGCCGTCGCTGCCCACCCAGACCGCCGCGGACACCGAGGGCGTGTAGCCCACCATCCACGTCTGGGAGTTGGCGTTGGCCGCCGACGCGGGCTCGTCGTTCTGCGGGGTGTGTTGCTGCGTCCCGGTTTTGCCGGCGCACTCGTGGCCGGCCGGGCAGCTGAGCTTGGAGAACTGGATCACCGGGGCGAGCGCCGCCGTCACGTTCCCGGCGATCTGCGCGCTCTTCTGCGGGTCGTTGTCCGCGAACGCGTCGGTCGAGCGATCCTTGGCCTCGTAAGCGGTTTCGCCGTTCGCGTTGGTCACCTTCTGCACGAAGTGCCGGTCGCGCTGGACGCCGCCCGCGGCGAAGGTCGCGTACCCCGACGCCATGTCGGCCGCCGTCACCTGGGTGCCGCCGCCGCCGATGGAGATGTTGTTGTCGCCGGTGAACAGCTTGCTGCGGCCGCCGTTGCCGTCCGTCCGGATCCCGGCTTCCTGCGCCGCTTCCGCCACCCCGGACGGTTTCGTCACGTTGAGGACCATGTCGTAGAAGACGGTGTTGGTGGACCGCTGCATGGCTTCGGCGACCGTGCACTGCTGCGAGCAGCTGCTGCTGTCGCCCGCGTTGCGGATCGGCAGGTCGACGCCGGGGAACGTCCGAGGTGACGTGCCGTCGAAGCGCGCGTCGAGGCCGCGGCCGAGTTTGAGGAACGCGGCCAGGTCGAACGGTTTCATCGACGAACCCGGGTTGTGCGGCTCGTCCGCCCAGTCGCGCCCGGCCAGGTCCTCGCCGTTCGGGCCCTTCACGATCGCGTCGCCGCCGTAGTAGGCGAGCACGCCGCCGGACTTCGGGTCGACCGCGACGAGCGCGTTCAGGATCCGGCTGTCGGTCTGGTCGGCCATCCCCTCGGCGACGGCCTTCTCGGCCGACTGCTGGGCCACCGGGTCGATGGTCGTGAACACCTGGAACCCGCCCGAGTAGTACTGCTTCTCGTCGATGCCCTGCGCGGCCAGCTCGGCCTTGACCTTGGCCTTGATGAACGGGTTCAGCGCGCCCGCTTCCCGGCTCTCCCGCAGCGGGATCGGCGCCGGGAACTTCGCCGAAGCGCGCTGGGCCGGCGTCAGGTAGCCGTTCTTCAGCATCCGGTCCAGCGCGGTGTTCCACCGGCCCGTCGCGACGGCGGTGTTCTCGGAGCGGCCCGGCTGCTGGATCAACCCGGCCAGCAGCGCGGCCTGCGAGTAGTCGAGCTGCCCGACGTCCTTGCCGAAGTAGGCCTGCGCGGCGGCCTGGATCCCGTAGGCGCCGCGGCCGAAGTAGATGATGTTGAGGTAGGCGGTGATGATGTCCGCCTTCTCGTAGGTCTGGTTCATCTTGAACGACTTCGCGAGCTCGACCCACTTGCGGGTCAGCGTCGGATCGTCGTCGCCGGAAGCGTTCTTGATGTACTGCTGCGAGATCGTCGACCCGCCGCCGGACCCGCCGGTGACCTGGTTGTACGCCGCGCGCAGGATGCCGCCGACGTCGAAGCCGGAGTTGGTCTCGAAGGACGCGTCCTCGGTCGCGATCACGGCTTTCTTCACGACGTCCGGGATCTGGTTGGCCGCCAGGATCTGCCGGTTGCCGCCGGTGGGCACGTCCTTGCCCATCTCGGTGCCGTCGCTGTAGAGGTAGGTCACGGCCTGGCCCTGCGCCTGCGCGACCGTCTCCGGCGAGGGGACGTCGACGGCGAGGTAGGTGATCAGGAACGCGATCGCCGGCACGGCGAACGACAGCCCGGCTACGACGTAGGCGATCCGCCGGACCCGCCGCCAGCGCCGTCGCCGCAGGTCCTGGCCGGTGAGCGGCCGCGGCCGGCGCGGCGGCTGACCCGGGCGCTGGCGCAGGATCGGCACGGTCGGCGGCTCGTCCGGCTCGGTGCCGTTGTGCGCGTGGTGGGTGATCAGCTCGGGCTCGTCGCCCAGCAGGCCGGAGCGCGGCACGGGCCGCCGGGTACGTCGACGCGGGGCCTGCTGCCGGCCGGGCGACGTGCGGTCGTGGTTCACGGGCCGTCCTCCACGGTGGGCTGCGGACGCAGTCCTTTCGGAAGGGACACGGACCGCGGCCCACCGTGGTTCAGCCGGCTAGTTGCCCGGCGCGCCGGAGTTCGTCGGTGTCTCCTTCGAAGAGGTCGACGACTTCGTGTGCTTCGGCGTGCTCGGCTGCGACGACGACTGGTTGCCGTGGTTGCCACCCTGGTTGCCACCCTGGTTGCCGTCGTTGTTGCCGTTGCCGTTGTTGTCGCCGCCGTTGTCCTGGTTCTGGTTCGTCGGGGGCGCGTCGGTCGTCGTGGCCACGTCCGACGACGGCGGCGGCGGGACCTCGCCGCCGATGCGGTCGACCTTGTCGAACCGTTCGCCCGGCTTGCCGGCCAGGTACAGCGAGAGGAACTTCTCCCACATCGGGCCGGCGATGGTCGAGCCGTAGATCGGCGAGTTGTTCTTGCCGTGCAGCGGCTTGTTGCCGTCACCGCCGACCCAGGCCGCCACCGAGACCGACGGCGTGTACCCCACCATCCACGTCTGCGAGTTCGCGTTCGCCGCCCACGCCGGCTCATCCGCGGTCTTCGTGTGCTGCTGGGTCCCCGTCTTGCCGGCGCACTCGTGGCCGGCCGGGCACTTCAGGTGCGAGAAGTCGATCACCGGCTTGAGCGCCTCGGTGACGTTCCCGGCGATCTGGCGGCTCTTGTCGGAGTCGCTGTCGAACGCGGCCTTGGCATCGGTCGGCGCCTCGTAGGCGACCTCGTTCTGCCCGTTGCTCACTTTCAGCACGAAGTGGCGGGGCCGCTGCTGGCCGTTGGCCGCGAACGTCGCGTACGCCGAGGCCATGTCCAGCGGCGTGATCTGGGTTTCGCCGCCGCCGAGGGAGATGTTGTTGTCCTTGGTCGAGATGATCGACTGGCCGCCGTCGTCGTTCTTGGTCTTCACGCCGGCTTCGCGCGCCGCGTCCTTGACCGGCTGCTGGTGGGTCTGGTTGAGGACCATGTCGTAGAAGACCGTGTTCGCCGAGCGCTTCATCGCCTCGGCGACGGTGCACTCCTGCGAGCAGCTGCTGCCCGGGCCCGCGTTGCGCACGACGCGGCCGTCGAAGGTGCGGTTGTTGGAGCCGTCGAACGTCGCGTCGAGGCCTTTGCCCATCTTGAGGAACGCCGTGAGGTCGAACGGCTTCATCGACGAACCCGGGTTCTGCGGTGTGTTCGCCCAGTCGCGCCCGGCCTGGTCCTGCCCGTTGACCTGGACGATCGGCTTGCCGCCGTAGTAGGCGAGCACGCCGCCGGTCTTCGGGTCGACAGCGACCAGGGCGTCGAGCAGGTTGTCGTCGACCTGGTTTTGGAGCGCCTCGGTGGCGGCTTGCTCCGCGGCCTGCTGCGCCTTCGGGTCGATCGTCGTCTGGACGACGAAGCCGCCGGAGTAGTAGCGGTCCTCCGGGATGTCGTGCGCCGCCAGCTCGTCCTTCACCTGCTGGACGACGAACGCGGGCGGCGCGCCGGCCTGTTGCTTGCTGTCTTCGAGCGGGATCGGCGTCGGGAACTTCGCCGCCGCGCGGTCGGCCGCGGTGATGTAGTTGTTCTTCACCATCCGGTCGAGCGCGGTGTTCCAGCGGTCTTGCGCGACCTTGGGGTTCTCCGAGCGGCCCGGCTGCTGGATCAGCCCGGCCAGCAGCGCGGCTTCCGAGAAGGTCAGGTCCTTGGCGTCCTTGTGGAAGAAGGCCTGCGACGCCGCACCGACCCCGTACGCCCCGCGCCCGAAGTAGATGATGTTCAGGTACGCGGTGATGATGTCCTTCTTCTCGTACGTCTGGTTCATCTTGAAGGACTTGGCCAGCTCGGTCCACTTGCGCGTCAGCGTGGGCGCGTCGTTGTCGGTGGCCTTCTTGATGTACTGCTGCGAGATCGTCGAGCCACCGCCCGTGCCGCCGGTGGCCTGGTTGTAGGCCGCGCGCAGCAGGCCGGTGATGTCGAAGCCGGAGTTCGTCTCGAACGTCGCGTCCTCGGTCGCGATCGCCGCGTGCTTCATGACGTCGGGGATCTGCTCCGGCGTCAGCAGCACGCGGTTGCCTCCGCGCGGGACGTCCTTGCCCATCGGCGAGCCGTCGGCGAAGAGGTAGGTCACCGCCTGGCTCTGGCTCTGCGCCACCTCGGTCGGCGACGGCACGTCGACCAGGAAGTACGTGATGACGAACGCGATCGCGGGGAGCACGAAGAACACCGCGACGAACGCGTAGGCCACGCGCCGGATGATCTTCCAGCGCCGCTTCTTCCGCTGTTCCGGGGTGAGGACCGGCTTGCCGTCGGCGTCGGACTCGACGTCGGGGGTGTCCGGCTCCTCGTACGCGTGGTGCGTCATCAGCTCGGGGCCGCCGCTCATCGGCGGCGGCTCGGGCCGGTACCCGCGCGGCGGCGTCCGCGGCGGCTGCTGCTGGGGCGGCTGCTGCTGCCACGGCTGCTGCGGGCGGCGCGGACCCTGGCCGGGGGGCGGACCCTGGGGTGCGCGACGGCGCGGATCGGGTCCCTGGCCGGGCCAGGAGCGGGATCGATCGTCGGGCACGGGGCAGTCCTCCAGTGTGCGCGGGCGGCGACAGTCGCCACTCCCTCTAGGAAAGGACGCGCGTACGACGGTGGGGTTGCCGAAACGATCTTCCTGAAACGCTTCAGGGCCCTCCGCGCGTTCGCGGAGGGCCCTGAAGGAGGACGTCGCTAGCCGGGCCCGGAGCCCGGTGGCGAGGCGATCCCGCCACCACCACCGAAGGTGTTGCCGTTGCCGTCGCCGGGGTTGGGGGTCGTGATCGGCGGCCCGGGGCGGGTCCGGGTCCGCGTCGGCGTGGACGTGTCGGTGTTCGACGGCTCCGTGCTGGGCGGCGTCTCCGTGGTGCTCGGCGGGGTCGTCGTGGTCGGCGTGTCCGGCGGCTTCGACTGCGTCGTCGTCACGTCGTTGACGTCCTTGCCGATCGGCTGGACCTTGTCGAACTTCTCCGCCGGCTTGCCCTTGAGGTAGAGGTTCATGAAGTTCTGCCACGTCGGACCGGCGATCGTGGCACCGAAGATCGGCTTGTTGTTCGGATCGTGCAGCGGCTTGTTGCCGTCGCCGCCGACCCAGACCGCGGCCGACACCGACGGGGTGTAGCCCACCATCCACGTCTGCGCGTTGCGGTCGGCGTACGCCTTCGGGTCGCCGTCCTTCGGCGTGTACTGCTGCGTACCGGTCTTGCCGGCGCAGTCGTGGCCGCTGGGGCACTTCAGGTGGGAGTGGTCGATGACCGGGATCAGCGCCTGGGTGACGTTGCCCGCGATCTGCTGGCTCTTCGACGCGTTGTCGTCGAACGCCGGGTTGGTCTTGATGTTGTTCTGGTCGAACTCCACCTCGTCCTGGGCGTTCGTCAGCTTCGCGACGAAGTGCTGCTCGTGGTAAGTGCCACCGCTGGCGAACGACGCGTACGCGGCCGCCATGTCCTCCGGCGTCACGGCCGTGCCACCACCACCGAGCGAAATGTTGTTGTCGTCGGTGTAGAGGACGCTCTTGCCCGCCGGCGCGACCTTGACCCCGGCTTCCTTGGCCGCTTCCGCGACCCGCGACGGCTTCGTCACGTTCAGGACCATGTCGTAGAACACGGTGTTCGCCGAGATCTCCATCGCCTTCGCGACGGTGCAGTCCTTGCCGCAGCTCGCGCTGTCACCCGCGTTCCGGACGGTCCGGCCGCCGAGCACCCGGTTGTTCGAGCCGTCGAACACCTCGCCGAGGCCCTTGCCCATCTTGAGGAACGCCGTGAGGTCGAACGCCTTCACCGACGAACCCGGGTTTCTCGCCTGGTTGGCGCGGTCCTGGCCGACCTGGTCCTTGCCGTTGGCGTCCTTTACGATCTCGGGGCCGCCGTAGTAGGCGAGCACCCCGCCGGTCTTCGGGTCGACGGCGACGAGCGCGTTCAGCAGGTTCTCGTCGGTCTGGCCCTTCATCCCGTCGGCCGCGGCCTTCTCCGCGGCGTCCTGGGCCGCCGGGTCGATCGTGGTGTAGATCTTGGCGCCGCTGGAGAACAGCTTGTTCTCGTCGTAACCGCGCGTCGCGAGCTCGTCCTTGATCCGCTGCTGGACCTGGTAGGTGAGCTTGCCCGTGTTCTGGTCCTTGTTGGCGTTCTTCGCGATCGGCGTCGGGTACTGGAAGGTCGCCCGCTCGTCCGCGCGCAGCCACTTGTTGGCGACCATCTGGTCCATCACGTACGCCCAGCGTTTCTGGGCGTACGCCTGGTTCTCCGAGCGGCCGGGGCCCTGGATCAGGCCGGCCAGCAGCGAGGCTTCGGATGCGTTGAGGTCCTTGGCGTCCTTGTTGAAGTACGCCTTCGCGGCCGCCTGGATGCCGTTGGCCCCGCGGCCGAAGTAGACGATGTTCAGGTAGGAAGTGATGATCTCTTCCTTGGACTGCTGGTTGTTCATCTTGAACGACTTGGCCAGCTCGGTCCACTTGCGGGTCAGCGTCGGGGCGTCGTTCTGCGTCGCCTGCTTGATGTACTGCTGGGAGATGGTCGAACCACCGCCCTGGCCGCCGGAGACCTGGTTCCAGACCGCGCGCAGGATGCCGGTGACGTCGAAGCCCGAGTTGGTCTCGAACGTCGCGTCCTCCGCCGAGTACACCGCGTGCTTGACGACCTCGGGCACCTCGCCCGGCTTGAGCAGCTGGCGGTCGCCGCCCGGCGGCAGCTCCCGGCCCATCACCTGGTTGCTGGCGTCGTAGTAGGTGATCGGCTGGTTCTGCAGCGACTTGATGCTCTCCGGCGTCGGCACGTCGACCAGGAAGTACGTGATGACGAACGCGATCGCGGGGACGACGAAGAACAGCCCGACGAAGGCGTACGCCACCCGCCGGATGATCTTCCACCGGCGCTTCTTGCGCTGCGCCGGGGTGAGGACCTTCTTGCCCTTTTCGTCGAGCTCGTCCTGGGGCTCGACGTCGTCGGCGAACTCGTTGAAGGCGGCGTCGTCGTAGCCGTCGTCGTACGGGTCGCGGCCGAGGTCGTCGGTGCCGTTGTGCGCGTGGTGGGTGATCAGGTCCGGCTCGCGCCCCGGAGGCGGCACCGGCCGGTTGCCGGGCTGGCGGAAGCCCTGCGGCGGCGAGCCGGGCGGACCCTGCTGCGGGCGCTGCCCGGGCGGCGGGACCGCGCGCCGGGGCGGCATGCCCTGCTGGCCCTGCTGACGCGGGCGCTGCGGCCGCCTCGGCGGCTCGTCGCCGGCGGGCCACTGGGGACCGCCCTCGTCGCCTGCGGGCCACTCAGGCGACCCGCCGCCACGCGGGTTGCCCCGGGGCGGCGTCCCGCGCTGGGGTCGACGGGGGGCCTCTTCACCGGGCCACGCCGGTCCGGGGTCTTCCCCCGGCCACGGGCCTGACTGGGCACGGCGAGGTGCATCTGGCTCCTGGCCGGGCCAGGAGCGGTTGCGGTCGTCGTTCACGAATGGGCCTCCCAGACCGGCGCCCGGTAGTGCGCCGTTCTGCGCTCTTCAGCGGTTGTGATCCAGCTCACCGGCCTGCGGTCCTTCGTGGACCGTCGGCCGGCTCCCCCGTACCGAGGACGTACGACCGGACCAGGTGGTTCCAGTGGCACGCCCGGCACACTTCGACGTCGTACACGGTGAACTCGGCGAACCGGCCGGCCATTCTGGCCAGCTCTTCGGGAGTCCTCGCCGAGCCCGCGACGTGCTTGAGTTCGTCACCGTAGACCCAGGACACCAGGGTCAACGGTTCCTGGCGGCAGATCGGGCAGGGCTGGTCACCGGCCCGGCCGTGGAACTTCGCCGCCCGCAGCAGGTACGGGCTCGCGTCGCAGGCTTCGTAGCTGCCGACGCGCCCGGAGCGGACTTCGGCTAGCAGCGCACGGCGCTGCAGCGCGTAGTCCACGACCTGCCGCTGGTTAATCACCAGGACAGAGTACGGGCTCTTCCTGTGTCGTCCACGCCCCCTAGCGCGACCTGTGGCGGAGCCGACGGGGACACGCCGGACGTTCGATAACTCTCCGGTCAATTTCGCCCACTCTGTCCAGGGGTCCGGGTGGCGGAGCCCCCGGCCCGGGGCGAAGCCCCGCATATTTCGGGTGAGTGGCCTCGTTAGCTTCGCCACTTCGATGTATCGGCGCGATATAGTGGCTGAGTAGGTTGGATCGAGGCGATCGTTCGGAGCAACGCCCGACGTCTCGGTTTGTTCCCGAAAGGGGGTGCGGTGTGCTGGAGTTCGCGATCCTCGGTCTTCTGCACGAAGCGCCCATGCACGGGTACGTGCTGCGCAAGCGGCTGCACGAGACGCTCGGCACGTTCCGGACGTTCTCGTACGGCTCGCTGTACCCGACCCTGCGGAAGCTGCTGCGGGCCGGGTACCTGGTCGAAGAGCTGGACGAGGCCGACGACCGGGCGTGGTCGCGGCGCGGGCGGCGGGTCTACAAGCTCACCGCGGAGGGCAAGGAGCGCTTCGGCGAGCTGCTCGGCGACGCCGGGCCGCAGACCTGGGACGACGAGGGTTTCGGCGTCCACCTGGCCTTCTTCTCGCGGACCCCGGCCGACGTGCGGATGCGGATCCTCGAGGGGCGCCGCCGCCGTGTCGAAGAACGCCGTGAGGGCATGCGGGCGGCACTCGCCAGGGCCGAGGAGAAGATCGATCGCTACACCCGCGAGCTGCACCGGCTGGGGCTGGAGACCAGCGAGCGGGAGGTGCGCTGGCTCAACGAGCTGATCGCGCACGAACAAGCCGAACGGCAGGGTCCGGAGACCTGAGCCGCCCGGCGCGGGCCGCAGCGTCGCGGCACCAGACCTACTGAACAGACACGGATTGAAGGAGAAACCCCCATGGGCGAGAACCGCCGCGTACGGGTGGCCATCGTGGGCGTCGGCAACTGCGCGGCGTCGCTGGTCCAGGGAGTCCAGTACTACCGCGACGCGGACCCGGCCACCCGCGTCCCCGGTCTGATGCACGTCGACTTCGGCGGGTACCACGTCCGCGACATCGAGTTCGTCGCCGCGTTCGACGTGGACGCCAAGAAGGTCAGCCGCGACCTGTCCGAGGCGATCTTCGCCTCCGAGAACAACACCATCAAGATCGCCGACGTGCCGCCGCTCGGCGTCACCGTCCAGCGCGGCCACACCCACGACGGGCTCGGCCGCTTCTACCGCGAGACGATCGAGGAGTCCGACGAGACCCCGGTCGACATCGTCGCCGCGCTGCGCGAGGCGCAGGCCGACGTGCTCGTGTCGTACCTGCCGGTGGGCTCCGAGGTGGCCGACAAGTTCTACGCCCAGGCCGCGATCGACGCCGGCGTGGCGTTCGTCAACGCGCTGCCCGTGTTCATCGCCTCCGACCCCGAGTGGGCGCAGAAGTTCACCGACGCGGGTATCCCGATCGTCGGCGACGACATCAAGTCCCAGGTCGGCGCCACCATCACGCACCGCGTGCTGGCCAAGCTGTTCGAGGACCGCGGCGTCCAGCTCGACCGGACGATGCAGCTCAACGTGGGCGGGAACATGGACTTCCTGAACATGAAGGAGCTCGAGCGGCTCGAGTCGAAGAAGATCTCGAAGACCCAGTCGGTGACGTCGCAGGTCGACCGCGAGCTCGGCAAGGGCAACGTCCACATCGGACCGTCGGACTACGTGCAGTGGCTCGACGACCGCAAGTGGGCCTACGTCCGGCTCGAGGGCCGCGCGTTCGGCGACGTGCCGCTGAACCTGGAGTACAAGCTCGAGGTGTGGGACTCGCCGAACTCGGCGGGCATCATCATCGACGCCGTGCGCGCCGCGAAGATCGCGCTCGACCGCGGCATCGGCGGCCCGATCCTGTCGGCGTCGTCCTACTTCATGAAGTCGCCGCCGGAGCAGTACGACGACGCGACTGCCCGCGACGCCGTCGAGAAGTTCATCCGCGGCGAAGTCGAGCGGTAACCCTCGGTACCCGGAGAAGGCCGTCACCGCTGGTGGCGGCCTTCTTCGCGTGCTCCACTAAACCGGTGGGGCGGGGTGGGCGTTGGCGGGGCGTGAGTGCGAGCGTGGGCGAGAGCGCGCCGGGGGATCTGGGCGCGCCGACGTTCCACGACCTGTTCCGGGAGTACTTCGCCCAGATGACGCGGCTCGCCCACCTGCTCGGCGCGGACGACGCGGAGAACGTCGCCCAGGAGGCCTTCGTCAAGCTCCACCAGCGCTGGGACACCCTGTCCGACCACACGCGGGTGGCCGGCTACCTCCGCACGACCGTGGTGAACATGTCCCGGTCGCGCACGCGGCACCTGCGCGTCGTCCGGCGGACCCCGCAGGAGCGGCCGCCGGACGAGCTGTCGGCCGAGGTCCGGGCGGTGGCCAACTGGGAGCACGAGCGGTTGCGGACGGTGCTGGGGAAATTGTCCCGTCGCCAACGCGAGGTGCTGGTGCTTCGCTATTGGCTGGACCTCAGTACGGCGGGCATCGCGGAGACCCTGGGTATTTCCCCGGGAACGGTCAAGGCGACGACCCACCACGCGATGGAGAACCTGCGCAAGCACCTGGGGGAAGAGCCGGGAGGTGAGCGATGACCGACCTGGAACGCAAGCTGGCCGAAGCACTGCGCGGGCAGGCGGAGGAGGTCACGCCCAACCTCGACGCGGCGTGGGCGGAGCAGCAGAGGAGGCAGCACCAACCCCGGCGCCGCCGGTTGACGGTGGTGATCGCGCCGCTTGCGGCGGTCCTGGTGGTGCTGACGAGCGTGCTCCTGGCCACGCAGCTGAACACGGCTTCGACTCCGCCGGCGAACCCGGGGCAAGCGCTGAAGCTGGCGACGCCGGTGTACGAGCCCATGGCGGAGCTGCTCATGATGGGTACGCCGGTGGCCCTCACGGAGTTCGCCGGCCAGACCGACCGCTGGCGAGCCTGGGCTTTCACGACGATCCGGCGGGGCGAACCCGGCCTGCTGTTCTGCGTGGCCGCGATGCCCGCGGACTTGCCGTTCAGCAGCAGCAGCCCGCAGTTCGGCCCTTCGCCGCGGTGTGTTCCCTTCGTTTCGGCGGACGGGAAGGTCCTCTTGGCCGGGTACATCGGCGAAAACTTCGGGCCGCTGCCGCCGGACAAGGCGGTCTACCTGCTCGGCTCCACGACGGATCTCCTGCGGCTCTACGACGCGAAGGGCGACCTGAGCCAAGGCCGGTGGGTTGGCAGGCTGGGGAACACCTACCAAGTGTTCGTGGCCGATGTGGCCGCCGGTTCGCCGCCGGTGCGCTACGACGTCAGCTGAGCCCGAGCGCTCCCGGCAGATCGGTGATCTTCTCCACCACTGCCGCGGCCTGCTTCAACACCTCGGGATCCGGCGGGAAGTGCGGGTTCGGCACCGCATACACCGCCATCCCCGCGGCCAACGCCGACCGCAGCCCGTTCGTTGTGTCCTCGACAGCCGCGCAATCGCCCGGCGAAACCCCCAGCAGCTCGGCCGCCCGCCGGTACACGTCCGGCGCCGGCTTCCCGGCCCCCACCTGCTCCGACGACACCGCCGCCCCCACCGGCAACCCCGTCACGTCCAAGAAGCCCTTGATCAAGATCACCGGCGACGAACTCGCGATCGCCACCGGCCACCGCCCCGACACCTGCCGCACGACCTCGACCGCCCCGGGGATCAACGGCGGTTCAGCCGCATACCGCGCCGCCATCCGCTTGACCACCAAAGTGGCGATCTCCGGTGGCGACAGCCGCGCGCCCAGTTCCTCCACCAGGTAGCGGGCCCACTCCGGCGTGCTCATCCCCTGCTGCGCCCGCGTCGCCTCGGGACGCCACGTGCCGCCGTGCTCGGCCACCACTGCCCGGCGCACCTCGTCCCAGATGCGCTCCGAGTCCACCAGGACGCCGTCGAGGTCGAAGATCACCGCTTCCATCCCCCGAGCCTAGCCTGTGAGCCGACTTACTTAGCCACCCTTACTAATTTTTGTTAGCATAGCTAAGTGACTTCCCCGATCGCCGACCTCGCCCACCGGCTGCGGCCGCTGGTCTTCCGGCTGTACCACCAGGTGCGCCGGCAGACGCCGCAACTGTCGCTGACCCTCACGCAGGGCTCGGTGCTGAGCGAGCTGGTCAACGGCGGGCCGCGGCGGATGAGCGCGCTGGCCGAGTTCGAGCAGGTCAAGCTGCCGTCGATGACCGACGTCGTCAGCCGGCTCGAGCGCCTCGGCCTCGCCACCCGCACGCCGGACCCCGCCGACCGGCGGGCGGTGCTCGTGGACGTCACCGACGAGGGTCGCCGCTTCTACGCCGAGACGGTGGCCGCTCGGGAGGAGTTCCTCCGCGAGCGGCTCATCGCCATGGACGACACCGACCGCGCCGCGATCGAAGCCGCCCTCCCCGCCCTCGCCAAATTGCTCGTGAACACCAAGAAGGAGGAACTGATCAGCGATGAGCGCTGAACACCACTCGAGCCTGCTGGACGCCGTCAAGGGCCAGCCCAAGCAGGTGTGGATCACCGCGTTCGCCGCGGTCATCGCCTTCATGGGGATCGGGCTGGTCGACCCGATCCTGCTGTCCATCGCCAAGGGCCTGGACGCGACGCCGTCGCAGGTCACGCTGCTCTTCTCGTCCTACCTCGGCGTCCAGGTCATCGCGATGCTGGTCACCGGCGCGGCGAGCGCCAAGTTCGGCCCGAAGAAGACCGTCCTGGTCGGGCTGACGCTGATCGTCGCGGCCACCGCGCTGTGTTCGGCCGCCGGCTCGATCGAGCAGCTCGTCGGCCTGCGCGCGGTCTGGGGGCTCGGCAACGCGTTCTTCATCGCGACCGCGCTTTCGGTGATCGTCGGCGCCGCGACCGGCGGCCAGTCCGGCGCGATCCTGCTCTACGAGGCCGCCCTCGGGGTCGGCCTGTCGGTCGGCCCGCTGCTGGGCGCGCTGCTCGGCAGCATCTCGTGGCGCGGCCCGTTCCTCGGCACCGCGGTCCTGATGGCCGGCGCGCTCGTGCTGTGCGCGGTCTTCCTCAAGAGCGACAAGGGCGAGCAGCGCGCCCCGATCAAGCTGCTCGACCCGCTGCGCGCGCTGAAGCACCCCGGCCTGCTGCGCACGTCGGTCGCGTCGGCGCTGTACACGGCCGCGTTCTTCGCGGTGCTGGCCTGGTCGCCGTTCGTCCTCGGGTGGAGCGCCATCGCCGTCGGGCTGGTCTTCTGCGGCTGGGGCCTGTGCGTCGCCGTCGCCGGGGTCGCCCTCGCGCCGCGGCTCGCCGCCAGGCTCGGTGAGCGGCACGCCGCCGCGGCAGCCGTCTTCGGCTACGCCGTGCTGATGCTGGTGCTCGCCGTGCCGAGCAAGCCGGTCCTGGTCGCCGGGATCATCGTTTCGGGGCTCGTGTCCGGCCTGCTGAACACGCTGTTCACCGGCACCGCGATGTCGATCAGCGACGCGCCGCGCCCGGTCGCCAGCGCGGGCTACAACTTCTGCCGCTGGCTCGGGGGCGCCGTCGCCGCGACGCTCGTCGGGCACGTCGCCGAGTGGTTCGGCTCCCCGCAGGCGCCGTTCATCGCCTCGGCCGTGCTGTGCGTCGTCGCGGGCGCGCTGCTCTCGCTGCGGGAGCGCCAGGCCGACCCGCACGCGGTGCCGAAGGAAGCCGCGCTCGTCGGCGAGGAGTTCTGACCGGAAGGCCAGTACACCAGGTGTTCACCTGAATGTCTGGATTGGCTGGTTTTGGGAGCTTAGGTTCGGTTCGTTCCCGAACTCCCACTCTGGAGGCGTTGTGCTCGACCGCCTGCTCCCGCTGTTCCCCGCCCACCCTGGCGGCCGATCCCCGATCACCTGCGAGTACCGCTGCGGCAACGCGTGCGCCCACCCGGAGGCCAACGAATCCGGCAACGAGTACTTCGGCGACGTCGTCAAGGACATCTCGCGCCGCCGGGTGTTCAAGGCCGGTGCCGTGATGGCCGCCGCCGCGGGCGGGTTCGCCGCCCTGTCCGGCACGGCGGCGGCCTCGCCCGCCGGACCCGCTCCGAAGCCGCCGCGGCCCGTCCCCGGCACCGACTTCGAGCCGGTCCCGCCGAACAAGCTCGACCAGGTCAGCGTCCCCGCGGCCTACGACCAGCGCGTCGTCGTCCGCTGGGGCGACCCGGTCGTCGCCGGCGCCCCGAAGTTCGACTTCACCAAGCAGACGGCGGCCGCGCAGGCCAAGCAGTTCGGCTACAACAACGACTTCGTCGGCCTGATCCCGCAGGACCCGCTGGGGCTGAGCAACCTGCTCGTGGTCAACCACGAGTACACGACCGAGGTCCACATGTTCCCGGCCGACCAGTACGACCCGGCGAACCCGACCGAGGAGCAGGTCAAGATCGCCTGGGCGGCGCACGGCCTGTCGGTGCTGCTGACCCGCCGCGACCCGGTGCACGGCGGCCTCGCGGTCGTCCCGAGCCGCTACGGCCGCCGGATCACGCTCGACACGGTCTTCGAGGTCCGCGGCCCGGCCGCCGGCTCGAAGTACCTGAAGACGTCGGCCGACCCGACCGGGCGCAAGGTCCGCGGCACGCAGAACAACTGCTCCGGCGGCGTGACGCCGTGGGGCACGGTGCTCTCCGGCGAGGAGAACTTCGACCAGTACTTCGCCAACTCCGACAAGGTCACCGACCCGGTCGCCGCCGCGCGGCTCAAGCGCTATTCCGTCGGCGCCGGGACGAGCACCCGCAAGTGGGAGCGCTTCGACAAGCGCTGGGACGTCTCGCAGGAGTCGAACGAGCCGAACCGCTTCGGCTGGGTCGTCGAGATCGACCCGAACGACCCGAACTCGACGCCGGTCAAGCACACCGCGCTCGGCCGGTTCAAGCACGAGGCCGCGAACGTCAAGATCACCGCGGACGGCCAGGTCGCCGTCTACTCCGGGGACGACAGCCGGTTCGAGTACATCTACAAGTTCGTCTCGAAGGGCAAGTACAAGCCCGGCACCAGCGCGCACGCGCGGCGGCACAACTCGGCGCTGCTCGACGAGGGCACGCTGTACGTCGCCCGCTTCACCGGCGACAGCCCCGGCGAGATCGACGGCACCGGCAAGCTCCCGGCGGACCACGAGTTCGACGGCACCGGCGAGTGGATCCCGCTGGCCAGCGGCGATAAGTCCTTTGTGGACGGATTCACCGCCGAGGAGGTCTACGTCTTCACGCGCCAGGCCGCCGACAAGGTCGCCGCGACGAAGATGGACCGCCCGGAAGACATCGAGCCGAACCCGGTCAACGGCCGGATCTACGCGGCGCTGACCAACAACACCGACCGCGGCGCGGCGGGCAAGGCCGGCGTCGACGAGGTGAACCCGCGCAACGGCAACAAGAACGGTCACATCCTGGAGTGGGAGGAGAACCGCGGCGACGCGGCGTCGACGCGCTTCTCGTGGCGGCTGCTGCTCGTCTGCGGTGACCCGGCCGCGGCCGACACGTACTTCGGCGGCTTCGACAAGAGCCAGGTCAGCCCGATCTCGTGCCCGGACAACGTGGCCTTCGACCGGCACGGCAACCTGTGGATCGCCACCGACGGCAACGCCCTCGGCGCGAACGACGGCCTGTTCTCGGTGCCGGTCACCGGGCCGGAGCGCGGGCACGTCAAGCAGTTCCTCTCGGTGCCGGTCGGCGCGGAGACGTGCGGCCCGGTCGTGACGGACCACCTGGTGCTCGTCGCGGTCCAGCACCCGGGCGAAAACGCGGCGAGCTCGGCGAACCCGACGTCGCACTGGCCCGACGGCGGCACCGCGCAGCCGCGGCCGTCGATCGTCTCGGTGTGGAAGAAGGGCCGCTTCGGCCTGCCCGGCCGCATCGGCGAACGCTGACGCGCAGGGGCCCGCGCCGGCCGAGATTCACTGAACCTTATTCAGCCGTCGGCCGGCGCGAGCGGCGGCTTCATGCCGCCGCTCGCGATCCGTAGCGCCAGCCTAACCAGAATAAGGTTCACTCTTAAGTGGACGGTTCTCGCCCGGTGCGGGCCCCGGGGGCGCGCCATAGTCGAGGCATGGTCCGTTCGGCTCGCTTAGTGGCAGTGGCGGTGGTGGCGCTCTCGGGGACGGTCGTACCCGCGGCCGCCGCGGGCGCGCCGTCGGCGTGCGGTGGGATCGCGGCCAACCCGAGCGTCGAGGAGACCGCCCGCAACGGCGCCCCGGACGCCTACGTCTTCACGCCGGCCGCGCCCGTGCCGCCCGGTACCCCGTCCGCCAAGGTGCCGAGGCTGCTGACCGAGCAGGCGTTCGCCGTCGACGGGCAGCGGTCCGCGGTGATCCAGACGCCGGACGGCAAGGCCAGCACCGCGACTTCGACCGAGAAGTTCGTGCCCGGCGGCGTCTACACGCTGAGCGTGTCGACCGGCTCGTACGTGCCCGGCGCCGGACCGGCGACCGGCCTGCGCTTCTACGACGTGACCGGCGCCCAGGTCCAGGAGACCAAGCTGGTCGCCGACCACGACGCCGCCGATGGCCACCTGGCTAAGCAGGAGTTCCCGGCGGTGACGGCCCCGGCCAAGGCAGCGGCGGTGAAGTTCTTCGCGACGACGAGCGCCGAGCGGCTGCGCTGGGACTGCGTCGGCCTGCAGCTCGCGGCGTACTCCGTGAAGAAGGAAGTGCAGAACCCGGCGACCGGCGCGTGGGGCCCGTTCGCGACGGTCACCGCGGGCGAGACCGCGCACTACCGCGTCACGGTGGCGAACGAGGGCACGCAGGACCTGTCCGGGATCACCGTGCTGGACCCGTGGTGCACCGGGACGTTCGCGCCGTTCGCGCTCGCGGCGGGCGCGAACAAGGCGCTGACCTGCGACCACCCGAACCTGACGGTGGCCGACACCGGGCACGTCAACACGGCGAAGGTGACCGGCGTCCAGTACCCGGGCGGCACGCTGGGCGACAAGACGGCGTCGGCGACGATCACCGTCCTGCCGCCGCCGGCGATCGCCAAGATCGGCGACTTCGTCTGGGCGGACCGCAACCGCGACGGGATCCAGGACCCGGACGAGCCCGGCGTCGCGGGCGTGATGGTGACGTTGAAGGACGGCGCGGGCGGCACGATCGCCACCGCGACGACCGACGACAAGGGCAAGTACGGCTTCGAGAAGCTGAAGGACGGCACGTACCAGGTCTGCTTCGCGGTGCCCTCGGGCTACGCGGTGACCAGCAAGGACGCTGCACCCGACGACCGCGACTCGGACGCGGGGCCGGACGGCTGCGCTGCGCCGCGCACGGTCGGCGCCCCGTCGCACGAGGACTTCGCGGTGGACCTCGGCCTGGTCACGCCGACGAACCGCATCGGCGACTTCGCCTGGTCGGACACCAACGGCAACGGCCTGCAGGACGCGGGCGAGCCGGGCCTGGCCGGCGTGAAGGCGGTGCTGAAGAGCGGCGACAAGGAGATCGCGAGCGTGGTGACGGGCCCGGACGGCGCGTACGGCTTCGACGGTCTCGAGGACGGCAGCTACCAGGTGTGCTTCACAGCGGAGGGCAAGCACCCGACGGTGAAGGACGCCGGAGACGACACCAAGGACTCCGACGCGGATCCGGCGACGGGCTGCACGGACCCGCGTCAGCTGGGCAAGGACAAGCGCGACGACCGGACGGTCGACGTCGGCTTCGCGTAGCTACGGTGGGGGCATGACGGATCTTCCCCTCGCCCTCGTGACCGGCGCTTCCCGCGGCATCGGCAAGGCGGTCGCCCACCAGCTGGCCCCGACCCACCGCGTCCTCCTCGGCGGCCGGGACGCGGCCGCCCTCGAGGCGCTGGCGAAGGAGCTCCCCGGCGCGAAGCCGTGGCCCGTCGACCTGACCGACCCGGACTCGCTCGCCTCGGCGGTCGCGGACATCCGGTCGCTGGACGTCCTGGTCCACTCGGCCGGGGTCGCCCACCTCGGCCGTGTCGAGGAGGCGCCGGCTCAGGCGTGGCGCGACAACTTCGAGGTCAACACCCTGGCCGTGGTCGAGCTGACCCGCCTCCTGCTGCCGGCGTTGCGGACGGCCCGCGGCCACGTGGTGGTGATCAACTCCGGCGCGGGCCGCAACGCGCGTCCGGGCTGGTCGCCGTACGCGGCGAGCAAGTTCGCCGTCCGCGCCTTCGCCGACGCCCTGCGCGAGGAGGAGCCGGAGATCCGCGTGACGTCGGTCTACCCGGGCCGTACGGACACCGAGATGCAGCAGGAGATCTTCAAGGGCGAAGGCCGCGACTACGACACGTCGCACCTGCTGAAGGCGGACTCGGTGGCGACCGCGGTGGTGACGGCGGTGTCCGCCACCCCGGACGCCCACTTGACCGAGCTGATCCTGCGGCCGAACTAAGCGCGCAGCCGGGCGGCGGTCTCGGCCACTCCGGCCTGGACCTTCGCCCGGTCCACCTTCAGCGACTCGCCGTCGGCGACGACCTGCTCGCCCGCGACCCACACGTCCCGGACCCGCCGCGACCCCGCCGCCCACACCAGGTTCGACAGCAGCTGCACGTCCGGCACGTCGACGCCGCACGCGAACGCCGGGTCGTCGAGGTCGATGTGCACCAGGTCGGCCCAGCGGCCCGGCTCCAGCGCGCCGATGTCGTCCCGGCCCAGCGCCGCGGCCCCGCCGCGGGTCGCCAGCAGGAAGACGTCGGCCGCGGTCAGCACCGTCGAGTCGCCGGTCGCCAGGCGGGCGAACATCGCCGAGAGCTGGAGCTCTTCCCACAGGTCGATGTCGTCGTTCGACGCCGGGCCGTCCGTACCCAGACCCACCGCGACCCCGGCCGCGCGCAGGTCCGCGATCCGCGCGATGCCCGAAGCCAGCTTCGCGTTCGAACCCGGGCAGTGCGCCATGCCGACGCCGTGCGCCGCGAACAGCGCGATGTCGGAGTCCGACAGGTGAATCGCGTGCGCCGCCAGCACCCGGCCGTCGAGCATGCCCAGCTCACGAAGCAGCGCGGGCACCGAACCGTGCGAGGCGCGGACCGCCGTGTCTTCCGCGGCCGCCTCGGCGACGTGGATCTGCACCAGCGCACCGCGCGCGGCCGCCGACTCCGCCGTCGCGCGCAACCCCTCCGCAGAGAGCATGTACGCCGAGTGCGGGCCGTAGCCCAGCTCGATGCGGTCGCCGTGGCCGAAGCGCAGGCCGTCCGTGTCGATCCAGCGCTCGATCGCCGCCAGCTGGGCGCGCCAGTCGAGGCCCGGCAGCTCCATCACCGGCGGGGCGACCAGCACGCGGCCGCCCGTCGTGAGGACCGCGTCGACCAGCTGCTCGCCTTCGAAGTACATCTCGGCGCTGGTCGTGACGCCGTGGCGGAGCATCTCGACCGAGCCCAGCAGCATGCCGGTGCGGACGTCTTCGGGCCGCAGCTTCGCTTCGGCGGGCCAGATGATCTCGTTGAGCCAGGGCAGCAGCGGCAGGTCGCCGCCCATGCCGCGCAGCAGCGTCATCGGGCTGTGCGCGTGCGTGTTGACCAGGCCGGGAAGCAGGATGCCGGTCAGGGTGGTGACCGGCGCGGCGGACTCGGGGGCGGTGGCCGCCGGTCCGCAGTAGGAGATGCGCCCGTCGGCGTCCACATCGACGACCGCGTCACGCAGGAGCGAACAGGACGCGTCGGCGGGGAGAACGACAGGGGCGTGGAAACGGCGTTGCATCTCTGGATACTACGCACCCTCGATTACGAGACGACTCCACTCCGCCACGCCCACGCCGCGATCTCCACGCGGTTGCGCGCGCCGATCTTGCCCTGCACCGACGCCAGGTGCGTCTTCACCGTGGACAGCGAGAGGAACAGCTCCGCGCCGATCTCGGTGTTCGTCAGCCCGCGCGCCGCCGCCTTGACCACGTCCATCTCCCGCGCGGTCAGCGGCTCCGACGGCGGTGCCCCCTGCGAACGGGCCGAGCCGCCGTCGAAGTGCTTGAGCAGGCGGATGGTGATCTGCGGCGAGACCAGCGCGTCCCCGCGGTCGGCCGCGCGGACCGCTTCGATCAGCAGCGCCGGGCCCGCGTCCTTGAGCAAGAAGCCGTGGGCGCCGTTGCGCAGCGCCGTGTGCACGTACTCGTCGAGGTCGAACGTCGTGACCACGACCACCTTCAGCGGGTCGCTCACGTCGGGGCCGGCCAGCTGCCGGGTGACCTCGAGGCCGTCGAGACCCGGCATGCGGATGTCGAGCAGGCAGACGTCCGGGCGCAGCTCGCGGGCCTTCGACACCGCCGAGACGCCGTCCGCGACGTCGGCGACGACCTCGATGTCGTCCTGGGCGTCCAGGATCATGCGGAAGCCCATCCGCACCATCTCCTGGTCGTCGGCGATCAGTACCCGGATCACTCGTCCCCTTCCCCGGCGGCCAGCGGCAGCCACGCTTCGACCCGCCAGCCGCCGTCCGGGCCGCGCCCGGCCGACAGCCTTCCCTTGAGCAGCGCGACCCGTTCGCGCATGCCGACCAGACCGTATCCGCCCGACCCGCCGGCCGGCCGCCGCGCCGTCTCGTGGCCGTTGTCCGTCACCCGCAAGTGCAGCTCGGCGCCGCTCACTTCGGCCAGCACGAACGCGTCCGTCGCGTCCGAGGCGTGCTTGCCGACGTTCGTCAGCGACTCCTGCACCAGCCGCAGCGCCGAGCGGCCGACCTCGTGCGGCAGGTCCGGCGGCAGGTCGAGGTGCATCGACGTCGGCACGCCGTGGTTGGCGCTTTCGACCAGTTTCCGCAGGTCGGCGCCCAGATCGGTGGTGGCCTGCTCGCTGAACTCGCTCGCCCCGGCCGGCGCGTCGCCGCGCATCGAGCGGACCAGCCGCCGCATCGCCGCGAGGGCCTCGACGCCCGCGTTCTCGATCCGCTCCATCGCCTCGACCGCGACCTCCGGCTTCTGCGAGGCCATCATGCGCGCGGCCTGGGCCTGCACGACGATCCCGGTGACGTGGTGGGCGACGACGTCGTGCAGCTCGCGGGCCAGCGCCATCCGCTCGGCGGTCTGCGCGTCGGCCACCGCCGACTTGACGACCGTGGTGCGCTCGGAGTCCCGCGACCGCAGCATCAGGCCGGTGGCGATCGAGATGCCGAGCAGCAGCGCCGCGGCGAAGGCCAGGATCGACAGGACCTGGGGGTCGCTCTGCAGGCCCCGGGGCTGGTTCGAGTTGAGGATCGCGGCGAGGGCGACGACGGCGGACAGGAGGCCGATCCGCGGCCACGACTGGCTCAGGCCGCGGGCCCGAGTCAGGTTCACGATCACGCCCATCGCCGCGATGACCTGCACGAACGGCACCCCGCCCGGCATCGGGTAGTCGTAGCGCAGGTGCAGGAACGGCGTGACGACCGCGGACACCAGCAGGATCCCGCCGATGCCGAGCAGCGCGTCCGCGGGCCGCCGCGGCGACAGCACCGCGACGAGGGCCGCGGCGAGCGAGCAGAAGAGGATCGGGAACCCGCGGGCGTTGCTCGAGTACGTGTAGCCGAACTCGAACAGCAGCGCGAACCCGAGCAGCCCGATCAGCGGCCACTGCCCCATGGCCAGCTCGTTCACCCGCTGCAGCTTCCGCGTCCGCGGGTCGGCGTTCGGCCGGCGGTCCCGCAGCGTGATCGCGGGCACGACCGGTCCGACGAGCAGCAGCAGGCCGAACACCAGACCCTGCGTCGCCGTGCCGCTGTCGATGTCGTTGATGCCCCGGTACCGGCCGAAGAGCGCGACGAGGCCGCCGACGACCAGGAAGCTGACCACGCAGAACGCCACGCCCGCCCGCGCCCGCCGGGTGACGTAGTAGACCATCAGCACCCCGGCCACGACCTCGGTGATGGTGATCTTCGGCAGCACGCTGGAGTACGCCGGGAGGCGGAACGCGTAGATCCACAGCGTCGAGAACACCAGCACCGCGCCGCCGGCCACCCCGGCGACCGCCGCGCGCTTCTGCGCCCACACCGCGCAGGCGACCATCGCGAACATGCCGGGCAGCAGGCCGAAGTCGATGAACTTGGGCCCGTGATCGTCGAGCGCCGCCTGCGTCGTGAAGACGACGTCGAAGAGCAGCGCGGCGTACAGGACGGCCGAAGGCACGCCGATGCGCCGCACCAGGGCGGCGGCGCGGGCGTACAGCGTTTTCGGCGGGGGCGCGGCGGTCACAACGTGACGTTAGAGGATCGGGCCGCGTCCGCACCTTGGCCGAGTGGCCCGCGCTCCCTCGGCCGATCGGCCGATGCCGCACCGGGCCTGACTGGCCGTCTGCCCGAAGTGGACAACCCCCGATCTCCGCGAAGCTCGTCGGCGTCAAGATCCGAAGCGACAGGGAGAACGTGGTGGACCCGAACACTCCACAATCGACGGTTGGGCCGGTGCTTTCCGGCCGTGGGCTCGTGAAGCGCTACGGCGCGCAGTACGCCCTCGCCGGCATCGACATCGACATCCAGCCACGGGACGCCGTCGCGATCGTCGGGCCCTCGGGCTCGGGCAAGACGTCGCTGCTGCATGTCCTGGCCGGGATCCTCCGGGCCGACGACGGGCAGATCTTCCTGGCCGGGCAACGGATCGACCACCTCGGCGAGAAGAAGCGCAGCGAGCTGCGCCGCACCGAGTTCGGCTTCGTCTTCCAGTCGGGGATGCTGGTCGCGGAGCTGTCGGCCGAGGAGAACGTCGCGCTGCCGTCGCTGCTGGCCGGGCTCGGCCGCAAGGAGGCCATCGAAGCCGGCCGCCAGTGGCTTTCGCGCCTCGGCCTGGCCGGCAAGGAGAAACGCCGTCCCGGCGAGCTGTCCGGCGGCGAGGCCCAGCGCGTCGCGATCGCCCGCGCCCTGACCCACCGGCCGAAGGTGATCTTCGCCGACGAGCCGACCGGCGCCCTCGACACGCGCACCGGCCGCGACACGATGGACGCCCTGCTCGGCGCCGCCCACGAGACGGGCGCCGCGGTGATCGTGGTGACCCACGACCGCGAGCTGGCCGAGTCGATGCCGAAGACGGTCGCCATCCGCGACGGCCTGATCGCGACGAGGCTGGCGGCGTGAACTCGCTCCAGATCGCCCTGCGGGTGCTGAAGGTCGACCGGCGGACCCGGACGTCGGCGATCCTCACCGCGATCGGGGTGGCCGTCGCGACCGGGCTGGTGCTGCTGCTGGCGACGCTGCCGTTCGCCACGCAGAACCGCGAGCAACGGGCCCTCTGGCAGGGCGAACACTTCTTCAGCCGCGGCTCCGACGCCCCGGCCAAGATCCTCTTCAACTCGTCGAAGGACTACTTCGACGGGCAGCAGATCGTGCGCGTCGACGTGGCGCTCGCGCCCGGCGCCACCGCCGCCGAAGTCCCGCTGCCGGCCGGGGTGCCGCAGCTGCCGGGGCCGGGCGAGACCGTCGTGTCGCCCGCGCTCGGCCGGCTCCTGCAGGCCCACCCGGCCGACCAGCTCGGCGACCGGTTCGGCAAGCCCGTCGGCGCGCTCGACGAGAACGGTCTCCGCTTCCCGGAGCAGCTCGTCGCGCTCGTCGGGCACACGCCCGACCAGATGCCGGAGAACGCCAACCCGATCGCGGGCTTCCCCGGCGGGAAGGCGCGCCCGGATCCCCTGCTCATGCTGCTGTCCTGGGTCGGGATCATCGTGCTGCTGGTACCGAGCCTGGTGCTGGTCGCGTCCTCGGCGCGGCTGACCGCGGCCCGGCGGGAGCGGCGGCTGGCCGCGATCCGGCTGGCCGGGGCGACGCCGGGGCAGGTCACGAACATGGTGGCCGCCGAGACGACGTTGTCCGCGGGCATCGGCGCGCTGCTGGGCCTGCTGATCAGCCCGGCGCTGCACGGCCTCGCGTCGTTCGTGCCGTGGGCCGGGGGCACCTGGCTCGCGTCCGACTTCGCGCTGCCGGTCGGCCTGACCGTGTTCATCGCCCTGGCCATCCCGGTGCTCGTGGTGCTGGCCGGCGTCCTCGGCCTGCGCCGCGTGCTCAAGAACCCGCTGTTCGCGACGGGCGGCCACACGAAGAAGCCGCTGCGCTGGTGGCGTCTGCTGGCGCTGCCCGCGGCCGGGCTGTTCTTCCTCGTCGCGGTGACGACGGCGAAGGACTCCGGCGGCATCACGATGGTCATGGCGGGGCTGTTCCTGCTGGTCGGCTCGGCCGCGGTCGTCGGGCCGTGGGTGACGTCGGCGGTGGGCGGCACGTTCGTCCGGATCTGGCGGCGCCCGTCGGCGCTGCTCGCCGGCCGCCGCCTGCGGGACGACCCGAAGGGCGCCTACCGCGCTTCCGCCGGGATCGTGCTCGCGGTGTTCGCCGGGTCGATGGCGCTGACGCTGCTGCCGACGTTCGAGTCGATGGCCGGCGGCGGGCGGTCCTTCCAGGACTCCGTGCTCTACGTCGACACCGACGCACAGCACGCGGGCAAGGTCGTCGACCAGGCCAACGCGTCGCTGCGGAAGTACGGGCAGAACGAGAAGGCCGTCGCGGTCGGCGAGGTCTACCTGGTCCAGGGCGAGGGCCGGGAGCGCACCGGCAACCGGGCGCTGGTGATGACCTGCGCCGACGCCGTCGAGCTGACCCGGTACGGCCTCACGCCGGCCAACTGCGCCGGCGGTCCGGCCGTCTTCGGCGACACGCAGCTGGACCTGGCGAAGTACAAGATCGCCCCGGAGTGGGAGGCCCCCGCGGTCGCCGTGAACTCGGGTACGCGGGCGGAAGCCGTGCCGCCCCGGGACTCGGACCTGTCCAGCACGTCGATCATCGACCCGGCCGCGTTGCCGGCCGGCGTCACGCCGAAGTACGTCACCGTCGTCGCGCCGACGACCGACGCGAACCGCGAGATCGTCCGGACGGCGCTGGCCGCGCCGGCCGCCGGCGAGGAGGTCGGCAGCCGCGACCAGTACCTGGTCAACCAGCAGACCGAGCTCGGCGACCTGCGCCGCGTCACGGTGATCGGGCTGATCGCCGCCGGGGTGCTCGCCGGCTGCAGCGCCGCGGTCGCGACCGCGGGCTCGGTGATGGACCGCCGTCGGACGTTCGGGGCGTTGATGGCGGCCGGCACCCCGGTGCGGGTGCTGGCGAGGGCGCTGCGGATGGAGGCCGCGCTGCCCGCGCTGGTCGCCACCATCGGCGCGGGAATCGTCGGGGTGCTGGTCGGTGTTGGGCTCTACAGCATGGTCGACGCACGCGGAATCGTGCTCAGCCCGTGGCTGCTGGCGCCGGTCGTGCTCGGGGTCGGGGTGGCCCTGCTCGGCGCGTCGGTCTGCACACCCGCCCTCAAGCGGGTCCAGGCCGAGCCGCTGGCCGAGGAATAGGGAAGGAAGTTCGCCCCTCTGTCGGGGGAGGGGCGAACTCCTACCGCTTCTCGAAGATCAAGTCGTGCGAGACGCGGCCTTCGACGTCGGCGCGCTGCTCGAACTTGGTCACCGGCCGCCACTCCGGCCGCGGCGCCCAGCCGTCGTACCGGTTGCGCAGCGCAGGCTCGGCGGAGCAGACCTCGAGCATCTGCTCGGCGTAGTTCTCCCAGTCGGTCGCCATGTGGAAGGTCCCGCCGGGTGCGAGCCGCGACGCCACGAGCGCGGCGAACGACGGCGACACGATCCGCCGCTTGTGGTGCTTCTTCTTCGGCCACGGGTCCGGGAAGAACAGCCGGACGCCGTGCAGCGTGTCCGGCTCGACGTGCTCGGTGAGCAGCACGACGGCGTCGCCGTGCAGCAGCCGCAGGTTCTCGACGCCCAGCTTTTCCGCGCGCAGCATCAGCTGGCCGAGGCCCGGGTCGTAGACCTCGGCCGCGACGTAGTTCAGCTCCGGCGCCGCGGCGGCCAGCTGCGAAGTCGTCTCGCCCATGCCGGAACCGATCTCCAGCATGACCGGGGCTTCGCGGCCGAACCACTCGGTGAAGTCCAGCGTTCCGGCGGGCAGCTCACCGACCGTGCGGCCGAGCTTCGGCCACAGTTCGTCCCACGCGCGTTGCTGCCCGACGGTCATCCGGCCACCGCGCTTGACGTAGCTGACCACGCTGCGCAGCCGGGGCTGGTCCTCGTTTTCCACGGACCGAGGTTAACGAACGGCTTCGAGCTCTCCGAGACGAGACCGCAGCCCCGCGAGTCCGGCGATGGCGATCGGGTCCGGCGTCGCCCCCGTGTGCGCGGGGAGCACGTCGATCCAGCCCGGGTGCCGGTCGGTGTTCATCACCGTCGTGGGAATCGCGTGCCCCGATTTCCCGCGTTCGGACGGCATGAACTCCCAGTAGCCGGATTCACCGTCCGCCGCCCACGGGACGAATTCCCAGCCCGGCCGCCGGCCGAGGAGCTGCGCGATGCGGTCTTCGACGCGGAACCCCTGTTCCCGCGAGTCCAGCTTGCCGTCCGCGATCGCGCGGAGCCACCACGGTGCCGGGATCGGCCCGACCATCCCGGCCGAGGCGCGGAACAGGGCCAGGACGGTGTCTTCGGGCGCGCGGTGCACCCACGCCCGGCGGAGTTCGGCCGGCGTGGCCGCCGTCATGGCAGCCTGCGGCAGCTCGATCGCCCGCGACCATTCGAGGTCCAGCATCGGTTCGAGCCGGGGAGCATCGTCTTCGACGCGGGCTCGGGGAATCGTGTTGCCCAATTCTTGACCGGTGTTCACCGTCAAGGATCACCTCCAGGGGAGCGCAGACGGTTCCGGTGCTCACTTACGAATATTGCCTGGTCATAGCAGTATGTCCGGTGCCTGTGAGAGAAGCCACAGCGTCTTCATCTTTTGTTAACACGAATTTTTGAGGTATTGAGAGCGCCGTCACGCTCAGGCGTCGCGGCGTGCCGTGGTGATCACGCCGGCCACGAACAGGGCAACGCAGATCGCCGCGAAGTAGCCGAGGTAGCCCCACGGGCCGAGCGGGGCGGGCGGCAGCTGCAGCGCCCCGGCGCCGAGTCCGCCGGCACCGACGAACTGGTCGGCCGCGTGGAACGGCATCCACTGGTAGATGTGCTTGCCGGCGCCCGGGATCAAGATCACCACGCCTTCGAGCACCTGCGTCCACACGAGCACCACCGTCAACGCGAAGGCGACACTGCGCAGCAGCAGGGCGACACCGACGCCGGCCACCGCGGCGAGCAGGAAGACCAGGCTCTGCCCGAGCACCGAACGCCACTCCGCGCCCGAGCGCAGCGCGAGGTCGGCGTCCGGGTTCACCAGCGTCGCCAGGCCCCACGAGCCGAAGCCGACGAGCAGCCCGAGCCCGGCCCCGACCGCGCCGACGACCACGACCTTGGCCAGCAGCGCGGGCACCCGGCTCGGCACGGCCTGGAACGTCAGCCGGATCGTGCCCCAGTTGAACTCCGACGCCGTCGCGAGGATCGCGAGGACGACCAGCACGGTCCGGCCGTTGCCGCTCGCGAGCTGGGTGTTGCCGACGGTCGGCGGGATCTCCGGGCCGGCCAGCGCGAAGAACAGCGCGGTGAAGCCGAGCGGCGCGGCGAACGCGAGCGCCAGGCACCACCACGGCGCCCGGGTGCTGAAGAGCTTGATGCGCTCGGCGCGGAGCAGGTTCGTGATCATCGGGCGACCTCCGCCGCGGGGAATTCGACGGCCTCACGGGTGAGGTCGAGGTAAGCCTGCTCCAGGGAGCCGGTGATCGGGCACAGCTCGTGCAGCGTCGCTCCCGCGTCGAAGGCGAGCTGCCCGATCCGGTCACTGTCCAAACCGGACACGACGAACGCGCCGCCGGCCTCGGTGAACTCGGCTTGCCCGGTCAGCGCGGTCCGCAGCTGGTCGGCGTGCGGGGTGCGCACGCGGACGCCGTGCTGGCTCGTCTGCGCGACGAAGTCGTCCATGGTGCCCTGGTAGATCAGCCGGCCCCGGCCGATCACGACCAGGTCCTGGGCGGTCTGCGCCATCTCGGGCAGCAGGTGGCTGGAGACGAAGACGGTCCGGCCGTCGGCGGCCAGCGCGTGCAGCAGCTGGCGGATCCAGGCCATGCCCTCGGGGTCGAGGCCGTTGACCGGCTCGTCGAAGAGCAGCACGCGCGGGTCGCCGAGCAGCGTGCAGGCGATCCCGAGCCGCTGCAGCATGCCGAGGGAGTACTGCCCGGCGCGGCGGTCGGCGGCGCTCGTCAGCCCGACCAGGTCCAGCACCTCGTCGACGCGCTTCTCGGGCAGGCCGTTGGTCGCGGCCAGCCAGCGCAGGTGGTCGCGCCCGCTGCGGCCGGGGTGGCGCCAGGTGGCGTCCAGCATCGCGCCGACCGTCCGGAGTGGATCTTTCAGCTGCCGGTACGGGACGCCGTCGACGAGGACCGTGCCCGCGTCGGGCGTGTCGAGGCCGAGGACCAGCCGCATGGTCGTGGACTTGCCGGCGCCGTTCGGGCCGAGGAAGCCGGTGACGCGCCCCGACCGCGCGGTGAACGTCAGCTCGTTGACCGCGGTGGTGGCGCCGTACCGCTTGGTCAGTGCGTTCGCTTCGATCACTCGAGGAGCCTATCGGGAACGGGAATCCGGGTCGCCCCCCGACAGCGCGACCCGGATTCCCGTTTTCCCCTTTTTCCCCTGTTTCCCCTCAGGCGTCCCGCTTCTTCGCAACCCCGAGTGCGACGAGCAGGAACACGATCGCGATGCCGGCGAAGTACGCCAGCGCCCACCCCGGGCTGAGCGGCGAGTCCGACGGCGCGGGGCCGTCGACGACCGCCGAGCCGCGCAGGAACTTGTTCGCCACGTTGAACGGCAGCCACTCGTGGATGGTGTGCCCGATCTTCGGGATCAGCTGCACCAGCTCCTCTACGGCCAAGTAGTAGATGAGCAGCAGTGCGATGGCACCGGCGCTGTGCCGGATGAGGATCCCGAGCGCGACCGCGAGCACGGCGCTGAGGGCGAACACCGGGCCGAGGCCCGCGACGTTCAGCCAGTCCTGCGACGTGTGCAGGCCCAGGCCGTCGTGCGGCCGCATGAGCATGCCGAGGCCCAGCGCCCCGAACGCGGCGATCTCCCCGATCACCAGCGCCACGAGCGCGACGACGACCGCCTTGGCGACCAGCGCCGGCGAGCGGTGCGGCACGGCCTGGAACGTCGTGCGGATGGTGTTGAACCGGTATTCGGTGGTCACCGCGAGCGCGGCGAGCACCATGACGACGGCGATGCCGAACTGCGAGCCGCCGAACTGGGTGGCGGACAGCGTGAGCTGCGCGTCGGACGGCGTCGCGCCGGCGATGATGGCGGCGAAGCCGATGGTCAGGGCCAGGGTGATGAGCGCGCACCACCACGGCGATCGGGTGGAGAACAGCTTGATGCGTTCTACCGCGAGCAGGTTCATGATCTTGGTTTCCCCGTTTACTTGGCGGACTCGAGCACGTGCTGCGCCTCGGCGTCGAGACCGGTGTGGTACTCGACGGAGTCGCCGGTGATCTGCATGAAGGCCTGCTCGAGCGAGCCGGTCTGCGGGCTCAGCTCGTGCAGCACGATCCGGTTCGCGGCCGCGATTTCGCCGATCTTGTCGCTGTCCATCCCGGACACCACGAGCGCGTTGCCCTCTTCGGCGACCCCGGCGCTGGCGCGCTGCAACGCGTCGCGCAGCTCGGCCAGCTGCGGCGAGCGCACCTTGACGGTGTTTTCCGCGGCGCGGGAGACGAACTCCTCGGTCGAGGACTGCGAGATCAGCTGCCCGCGGCCGATCACCACGAGGTTGCTGGCGGTCAGCGCCATCTCCGAAAGCAGGTGGCTCGACACGAACACTGTGCGGCCTTCCTCGGCCAAGCGGTGCATGAACTTCCGGATCCAGAGGATGCCCTCCGGGTCCAGGCCGTTCACCGGCTCGTCGAACAGCAGTACTTCCGGGTCGCCCAGCAGGGCGGCCGCGATGCCGAGCCGCTGCGACATGCCGAGCGAGAACCCGCCGGCGCGCTTGCCCGCGACGTTGGTGAGGCCGACGGTGTCGAGCACCTCGTCGACGCGGGCCGCCGGGATGCGGTTGGACTTCGCCATCCACAGCAGGTGGGCGCGCGCCGAGCGGTTGGGGTGCACCCACTTCGCGTCGAGCAGCGCGCCGACCGTGCGCAGCGGTTCCTTGAGCTGGTGGTACTTCTTGCCCCCGATGGTGACCTGACCACCCGTGGGGTTGTCCAGGCCCAGGATCATGCGCATGGTGGTGGACTTGCCCGCCCCGTTCGGGCCGAGGAAGCCGGTGACCTGACCCGCGGCCACGGAGAACGACAGGTTGTTCACCGCCAGTGTCTTTCCGTACCGCTTGGTGAGGCCGGTTGCCTCGATCATGACTGCTCCTCTTCCGCCCCTCGCTTACGACGCGTTCATCGTCGCGGGTCGGAGCCGGTTCGCGCGTCACCCTGGAGACCGAACCGGGCCCCCTACCTGAGTAGTACCTTGCTGGCTCTTCGGCCGATGCGCGATCCGTGATGACCCTGAGGCGACCCTGATTCGACGGCATTAATGAACTGTGGTTCAATAATGCCGTGGCCCGGCCGAGGAGCATCACCGACGAGCGGCTGCTGGGTGCGGCGGAGACCGTGATCGGCAGGTGTGGCCCCGGTTTCACGCTCGCGCAGGTGGCCGCGGAAGCGACCGTCTCGGTCGGCACGGTCGCGCAGCGGTTCGGTTCGAAGAGCGGCCTGCTGCAGGAGATGAGCCGGCGGGCTACGCGGCGGGCGGTCGAGCACATGCGGGCGTGCGCCGAGGAGGCGGACGACCCGGTCGAGGGCCTGCGCGCCGCGGCGGTGTCGGTCTACGCGGTGCTGGGTGACGCCGAAGAAGCGGCGAACCACCTGGGCCAGCTCGGCGTGGACATCGGCGACCCGGTGCTGCGGTCGCTGCTGGGCGAGCACTTCACGGCGGTCGAAGAGGAGCTGCGGCGGCTCGTGCGTGCCGCGGCTTCGTCGCTGCCGCACGCGCCGAGCGTGCCGCGGGCCGCGCGGGCGGTGCTCGGGGTCATCAACGGGGTGTCGATCGACTGGTCGATCCGGCCGCACGGGCGGCTGGCCGACCGGCTGGCGGAGGACGTCGACGCGGTGCTGACCGCGTGGCGGGGACGGGAGGAAACATGAGTGAGCTTGCGAACGAATCGAATTCAACACTGAGCTTGCAGGGCAAGGTAGCCGTGGTCACCGGGGCGACCCGGGGGTGCGGACGCGCGATCGCGGTGGAGCTGGGCCGCGCGGGCGCGACGGTGTACGTCACCGGCCGCACGACGCGCGAAACGGCGTCACCGCTGAAGCGTCCGGAGACGATCGAAGAGACCGGTGAGCTGGTGGAGGCGGCCGGCGGCAAGGCCGTGGTCGTCCGCTGCGACTTCACGTCAGTGTCCGATGTGGACGCGCTGAAGGCACGCATCGAGTCCGAAGTGGACGGAATCGACATCCTGGTCGACGACGTCTGGGGCGGCGACATGTACTTCCACTTCGACGCGCCGTTCTGGGAGACGCCGCTCGAAGACGCGCTCAACCTGACGCACAACGCGCTCGACACCCACCTCATCGCGCTGCACAAGCTGCTGCCGCTGGTGGTCGCGCGGCGCGGCCTGGTGCTGGAGGTGACCGACGGCGACAACGACGACTACGTCGGCGCGGGTCTCCCCTACTACCTGGCCAAGTGCGGCATCCGCGCGCTCGGCCGGGCACTGGGCGTGGAGCTGAAGAAGAACGACTGCGTCGGCCTCTCGGTGACGCCGGGCTTCCTGCGGTCGGAGTCGATGCTGGACCACTTCGAGGTCACCGAGGACAACTGGCGCGATGCGGTCGGCAAGCTCGCTCCCGACGACTTCAAGATCTCCGAGACGCCGTACCTGCTCGCGCGCGGTGTCGCGGCCCTGGCGCAGGACCCGGAAGTTGCGCGCTTCGCGGGTCAGACGCTGGCGTCGTGGACGCTGATGAAGGAGTACGGCTACACGGACATCGACGGCGACCGCCCGGACTTCGGCCGCTGGCTCACCGAGGTCCGCAACACGGGCAAGGACCCGGCGACCACCCCGCCGGACGACTACCGCTAGGCCAAGCCGGGGCGCGCGAGACCGGTTTCGTAGGCCAGAACCACGGCCTGCACCCGGTCCCGCAGCTCCAGCTTCGCCAGGATCCGCCCGACGTGCGTCTTCACCGTTGCCTCCGAGAGGAACAGCGCCTCCGCGATCTCCAGGTTCGACATGCCCTTGGCGATCAGCACGAGCACCTCGCGCTCGCGGTCGGTCAGCACGTCCAGCTCCGCGGTGTCGCGCATCGGCGCGCCGCCGGAGCCGACGAAGCGGTCGAGCAGCCGGCGGGTCACCGACGGCGACACCACCGCGTCGCCCGAGGCGACCGCCCGCAACGCCGACACGAGGTGGCCGGGCTGGGTGTCCTTGAGCAGGAACCCGCTCGCGCCACCCTGCAGCGCCGCGTAGACGTACTCGTCGAGGTCGAACGTCGTCATCACGAGCACGCGCGCGGTACCGGCCGCGACGATCCGCTTGGTCGCCTCGACACCGTCGAGCACCGGCATCCGGACGTCCATCAGCACGACGTCGGGACGCAGCTCCTCGGCCATTTTGATCGCCTGCGCGCCGTCGCCCGCCTCGCCGACGACGTCGATGTCGGCCTGCGCGCCCAGCACCATCCGGAACCCGACGCGCATCAGTTCCTGGTCGTCGACGACCACCACCCGGATCACTTGTCCAACCTAACCGGCAGGGCCGCGCGGACCTGCCACCCACCGCCCGGAGCGGGGCCCACGTCGAGCGTTCCGCCGTACACGTGCGCGCGTTCGCGCATGCCGATCAAGCCGTTCCCGCCGGGCAGCCGCTGGGAAGCGCCGGCCGCGGCCAGCTGTGGGACGCGCCCGGCGCCGTCGTCGGACACCAGCACCTCCACCAGGTCGCCGGTCCGGTGCACCCGCACCGACGCGGTCGCGCCGCGGCCGGCGTGCTTGAGCGTGTTGGTCAGCGACTCCTGCACGATCCGGTAGACCCCGAGCGAGACCCCGGCCGGCAGGTCGCCGAGCTCGTCGGTCTCCAGCTCGACCGGCACGCCGGCGGTGCGCATCCGGTCGGCCAGCTCGGCGAGGGCGTGCGCGTCCGGCTGCGGCACGCGGGGTTCGCCCTCGGCGTCGTCGCTGCGGAGCACGTCGAGCAGGCGCCGCAGCTCGCCGAGCGCGCCGCGGCCGGTCTCGGAAATCGTTTGCAGGGCCCGCTGGGCGAGCTCGGGGTTGCTCTCGATCGCGTAGGATGCGCCGTCAGCCTGCACCACCATCACGCTCACCGCGTGCGCGACGACGTCGTGCAGCTCGCGCGCGATCCGGCCGCGCTCCTCCGCCACCGCGATCCGGGTGGCCTGGTCCCGTTCGGTCTCGAGCAGGTGCAACCTGGCCTCCACTTCCACGTCGTAGGCGCGCCGGGCGCCGACGAACTCGCCGAGCGTCCAGCACAGGGCGATGCCGAACGCGAGGAACACGATCGCGAGGACGAGCTCGTCGCCCGGCGGGGTCAGCGCCAGCTGCACGGCCGACGAGACGATGACCGCGCCGACGAAGATCAAGCCCTGCCGGCGCCCGGCGTAGACGACGACCGAGTAGATGCTCATCGCCAGCCCGGCGGCGCTGGCGATGCCGAGCATCAGCGTCGCGTGCACGATGCTGACGACCAGCACGACGTAGGCCGACCACAGCGGCGACTTCCGGCGGAACACCAGCGGCGCGACCATCGCCAGGTTGATCGGCACGGCGACGTACCAGGGCGGCAGCTCCGGCAGCTCGGCGAACTGGTCGGCGACGAACAGCAGCATGTCGATCAAGCCGAGCAGGACGGCGAGCACCGTGTCGCCCGCCATGGGGTGGGCACGCATCCAGAGGCTCAGCCGTCGCACCACACAACACTAGGTCGCGGGCCGGGGGAAGCGCGTCGGTCGCCGGTACCACCTTCGGTGCGACCTCGGGATGAGCCCCATGGCACGATTCACGGGGTTGTCCGTACGACCGGGGAGGGCTGGGGGCCGTGACGTCACCGGAGCAGGGCCGGCTCGCGGGTCCGCTGTCGATGTCGGTGGCCAACCTGTGCCACCGCCTGCAGTCCCAGGTCTCCGCGCGCACCGCGGCCGGCTTCGCCGAAGTGCTGCGCCGGCTCGGCGCGCCGCTGCAGGTGGCCGTCGCCGGGCGGATCAAGTCGGGCAAGTCGACGCTGGTCAACGCGCTGATCGGGCGCCGAGTGGCGCCGACGGACATCGGCGAGTGCACGCGGCTGGTGACCCGGTTCCAGTACGGCACGGTCGACCGCGTCGAGATCGTCTTCACCGACGGCCGCAAGCAGGTGCTCCCCTTCGCCGCCGACGGCATGATCCCGGCCGAGCTGGGCGTCGACATCGAGCAGGTGTCGCACATCGAGGCGTACCTGACCAACGCCGTCCTGCAGGGCATGACGGTGATCGACACCCCTGGCCTCGGCTCCCTCGACGCCGCTTCGGTGTCGCGGACCGAGCAGCTGCTGGGCGCCGCGAAGCACGCCGAGGACGACGAAGGCTCCGACGAGCTGGACGACACCTCGCGCAACGCCGTCGCCGGCGCCGAAGCCGTGCTCTACGTCGTGACCCAGGGCGTCCGAGCCGACGACCAGCAGGCCCTCGCCGCGTTCACCGCGGCCACCGCGAGCCGCGAGGCGGGCCCGGTCAACGCCATCGCCGTGCTGAACAAGGCCGACACCATCGCGCCGGAGTCGGTCGAGGGCTCCGGCGGCGACGTCTGGAAGGCCGCGACGATCCTGTCGGAGAAGCAGGCGTCGACGCTGAAGCCGCGGGTGGCCGACGTGCTGCCGGTGATCGGGCTGATCGCCGAGTCCGCCGAGTCCGGCGGGTTCACCTCCGCCGACGCCGAGGCGCTGCGCCGGCTCGCCGACCTCGACGACGACGTCCTGCAGACCATGCTGATCTCGGCCGACATCTTCACCACCTGGGAGTGCGACGTCCCGTCGGGCACCCGGCTGCGGCTGCTGGAGAAGCTCGACCTGTTCGGCGTCTCCCACGCGGTCGAGGCCATCCGCAAGGAACCGGAGATCACGGCGGGCGCGCTGCGGCGCTCGCTGCTCGACGCGTCCGGCCTGGAAGCGGTGCGGCAGCGGCTGTCGATCGTGTTCGCCGCCCGCGCCGACGGCATCAAGGCGGCCGCGGCGCTCGCGTCGGTCACCGCGCTCGCGCACGCCTCCGGCGACCCGGCCGAACGCCAGCGCGTCCACGACGCCATCGAGGTGCTGCTCGCGAAGCCCGAGGCCCACCAGCTGCGGCTGCTCGAAGCGCTGACGCTGGTCGCCTCCGGCGCGGTCGACATGCCGGAGGACCTGTCCGAGGAGGTCCTGCGCGTCGGCAGCAACGCCGACATCGGCGCCCAGCTCGGCAAGCCCGGCGCGCCCCGGCCGGAGCTCGCCGCGCACGCCCTCGAACGCGCGGGGTGGTGGCGCTCCTTCGCGTCCTTCGGCGCGACGCCGGCGCAGAGCCGCGTCGCGCACGTCGTGCACCGGGCGTACTTTCTGATCTGGCAACAAGTCCGCGAAGCTTGAGTTTGTTTCTGCTTGCCGACTTCGCCGGTCAGCGCCCGTTTCCCGCGTACTGTTGAGACGTGCGCCTAGAAAACACGACATCGTGGCGAGCGGGCTGGAGCAGCGAGAACGAGATCGACGTCGCGCTGTACATCCGTGACGCCCTCGCGCTGTCCGTTTCCGAAGGGCAGGTGCTCCCGCCGGTGGAGCCGCGGGTCCCGGTGCACGTCCCACCCGAGATCGACCGCGCGGCCGTCCAGGCGCAGTGGGCCGACTGGTGGGTCGACCTGCTCGCCTTCCTGCGCAACCGCGAGGACCCGGACCCGCGCAGCCCCCGCTCCCGCTACGGCCGGCCCGCGCTCGCGCAGGGCTCGGCGATGCGCCAGGCGCTCGAGTTCTTCGGCCCGGCCGCGGCCCGCCACTTCGCCAACGCGCGCGGGCCCGCCCTGCGCGGCGCGGGCGAGCCGTCCGGCAGCACGCCGTGGGCACCCGGCTTCTACCGCCGCCAGATCGTGGCCGGCGAGCGGCTCGGCCAGCTCGTGCGCGAGGCCGAGGTCCGGCTGGGCCGGCGCGCGTACCCGTTCCGGCTGAACGTCATCGAGATCTCCGTAGCCGGCTCGATCTGGCTGCGCACGGCCGAGGACCAGCTGCTCGTCTCGTCCCGGCTCGCCGAGGACGGCCCCGGCCTCGAAGCCGTGCTCCGCGACGTGATCGACCAGCTCGTCTGACGGCGGCTTCCGCCCACGGTGGGGCCGCATCCGCCAAACTGTCCGCATGGCGTGGTTTCGCAAGGACGGAACCGGCGGCGGGTCCACCGCGTCGGACACCGATGTGCACCCCTTGCAGCAGCAGGTCGGGACCGACCTCGAGCGTGCGCTCGCCGATCGCCAGGCGCTGATCCAGATGTGCCTGTACGCCCTGGACCGCGCCCGCAGCGGCGGCGTCGTCGAACGCCTGGAAGAAGGCCTCGCCGCGATCGGGGTGCAAGCCCTGCGGCCGGACGGCGAGCGGTTCGACCCGGCCCGCCACGAGGCCGGCGGCGCGGTCCCGACCGACGATCCCGCGCTCGACGGCGTCGTGGCGGAAACCGAGGTCACCGGCTTCGCCGACCACGACCGGCTGCTGCGCGCCCCGATCGTCACCGTCTACGCGAAGAAGAACCCGTGAGCGCACCGACCGCGCCGAGCCTGCCCGCGCAGGTCCAGGCCGCCCGCGACCAGCTGCTGACCGTCGTCCGCGACGCCGACCCGGAGGCCGCCAAGTGGGTCGACCAGGTCCGGAGGGCTCGGCCGAAGAAGCCGTCCGTGGTGGTCGTCGGCGAGACGAACCGCGGGAAGAGCTCGCTGGTCAACGCGCTGCTCGCGATGCCGGGACTGTCCCCTGTGGACGCCGACGTCGCCACCGCCACCTACCTGGTGTTCGACCACGCCGACACGTGGGGCGCGCAGGCCTGCTACCCCGGTCAGCTGGCGTCGGTGCCGATCGACCTCGGCCAGCTGATCAACTGGGTCTCGGCCGCGCACGAGCTGCCGCCCGGCCAGATCCCGCCGCGGTACGTCGAGGTCACCGGGCCCGTCCCGCTGCTGGACCGGCTTTCGCTGGTCGACACGCCGGGGGTCGGCGGGCTCGACTCGCTGCACGGCGAGCTCGCCAAGGAAGCCGCCGCGGGCGCGACCGCGCTGCTGTTCGTCGTCGACGCCTCGGCGCCGTTCACCTCGACCGAGCTGCAGTTCCTGCGCGACGTCGGCGAGCGCGTCGAGACCGTCGTGTTCGCGCTGACCAAGGTGGACATGTTCCGCGGCTGGCGCGAGGTCATGGAGGCCGACCGGCAGCTGCTGCGCGAGCACGCGCCCCGCTTCGCCGACGCCGTCTTCCACCCGGTGTCGGCGCGGATGTTCGAAACGGCCTCGAAGGCGCCGAACGAGCAGATGGCCGCGATGCTCCGGGAGAAGTCCGGCGTCGCCGCGGTGCAGACGGCGCTGCAGGAGCTCCTCGTCGGCCGCTCGGCCATGCTCGGCGAGGCGAACACGCTGCGTGCGCTGTCCAGCGCGCTCGGCGAGCTGAAGGCGAAGCTGCAGGCCGAAAGCCGCGCGCTGTCCGCGGGCGAGGCCGAGGCCGAGCAGCTGCGCGAACGCCGTGACCAGCTGCAGGCCGAGCGCCGCACGTCGACCCGCGGCTGGCAGCTGAAGCTGCGCGGCGAGGTGCAGCGCACCCGCGTCGAGGTCGGGCACGAAAGCGCCCGGCAGATGCGGGACGCGCAGACCCACTTCCGCCAGCTGATCGACGCGGCCAAGCGCGACGAGCTGGCCGCGCTGCCGCAGCAGGTCGACATCGCGTTGCAGACGACGTCGCAGCGCATTTCGATGCTGCTCTCGCAGCGCCTGAACCAGGTCACCAACGTCTCCCTGTCGGAGCTGTTCTCGCCCGAAGAGCTCGACGTCATCCGCGCGCAGTTCGCCCGGGCCGGCGGCCCGCCGGTGGTGCTGCGCCCGCCGGACAAGAAGCCGCCGACGGCCGAGGACAAGCTGCTCGTCTTCATGGGCATCTCGGGCGGCGTCGGCGCGGGCAAGGTCGCCGCGTTGCCGCTGGCCGGCGTCGCGATCCTCAACCCCGTCGTCCTGCCCGCGACGATCATCATCGGCCTCGGCGCCGGCTGGTGGATGGCCCGCACCCGCAAGCACGCGGCCGACAAGCAGCACATGAAGCAGTGGCTGGTCGAGGCCATCGCGGACGCCCGCTCGACGCTCGACCAGCTCGTCGCCGAGCAGCTCATCGAGGCTGAGCAGCAGCTGTCGATGGCCCTGGACGAGGCGCTGGGCCGGCGCATCGACGCCATCGAGGCCGAACTGAAGGAAGTCGACAAGACGATCAAGATGGGTGCCCAGGAACGCGCCAAGAAGATCGCCATCGTGTCGAAGCGGCTCAAAGAGGTCTCCGAAGGCCGTGACCGCGCCGAAGCGTTCCTCACCCGGATCCGGGCACTGCGGGACAAGACGGTCTGACCACGCGCCCGGTTGTGGAGCGGAACCGAACGGGCCTACGGTGAGTCATACCCTCCGACAGCAGGTCAGAGACGGCGTTATCCGGTTCAAAGGGGGCAGTTCCCATGTGGGTCGACGAGAGCGGCGGCAGCGACACCCATGCCAGCGGCGCCGAGGCGATGACCGTCCACGTCGACGGCCAGGAGTACCAGGCCGAGGTCAACTACGACGCGAACGGCGACGGCGTCGACGACACCGCGATCATCGAGCACGACGACGGCACCGCCCAGGCCTTCATCGACACGAACCACGACGGTCAGGCCGACCAGTACGCCGTGCTGGACGACCACGGCAAGGTCGTCGAGCAGGCCGTCTACGACGAGGCCAGCGGGCAGTGGGTCGAGTCCTCCGGCGGTGGTCACGACGACTCCGGCACGAGCGGTCACGACGACAGCTCCGGCGGCCACATCCACGCGGACATGCCGGACGGCGAGGTCGACGCGGGTGCCGCGACCATCGACACCGACCACGACGGCCACAACGACACCGCCATCGTCGAGACGAAGAGCGGCGGCACGATCGCCTTCACCGACAAGGACGGCGACGGCGAAGCGGACATCGCCGTGCAGACCGAGGCGGACGGCACGACCACGACGTTCGAACACACCGGCCACGGCCAGTGGACCGAAGTCTCCAGTGGACTGATGGACTCCGGCAGCGAGGGCGACCCGGCGGGTGACGCCGAATGGGGCGGCGCCGGCACGCAGACGCTGGAGGGCGTCGCGCGCATCGACTCCGGCACGGGGCAGTGGATCTCACCCAACTGAAAGTAACCCAGGTCACAGTTTGAAAGCCCGGTGCGCGAGCGCCGGGCTTTCTTCATGTCGCAAATGAAAACGACCAGGTCACGGGCGTGATCGCGGTCACCGGAAGATTTACTGCGAATGCACCGATCCGGTGACGTCTGAATCGATTCCCTTATCGTTCTTGTGAGAGAACGTACACGTCAGCTATCGGTTACCTGCCGGTCATGCGGCTACTCTCGAAGAATCCCAAATCACGCACACCGGTTCGCCAGCCGGTGTGCGAAGCCATTCGGTCGTCGGCAATGTGGCCCGCGCCGGAACAGCGTCGTTCCGGTGTGGGCTCTTTTGTCGTCGGAAGTCAGGAGTAGAGATGACCGCAGTCGCCATCCCCGGACTGGACACCGCGCCGACGACGCACACTGGCGTGCTGTCCTTCGTCCGGGAGGTCGCCGAGCTGACCACCCCGGACCGCGTGGTGTGGGTCGACGGGTCCGACGAAGAAGCCGCCCGGATCAACCAGGAGCTGGTCGAGGCCGGGACGTTCGTGCAGCTCAAGTCCAAGCCCAACTCCTTCTGGGCCACTTCCGACCCCAACGACGTCGCCCGCGTCGAGGACCGCACCTTCATCTGTTCGGAGCGCCCCGAGGACGCCGGCCCGACGAACAACTGGATGGACCCGGCCGAGATGAAGGCCACCATGACCGAGCTCTTCCGGGGCTCGATGCGCGGCCGCACGATGTACGTCATCCCCTTCTGCATGGGCCCGCTCGCTGACGAGAACCCCAAGCTGGGTATCGAAATCACCGATTTCGCCTACGTTGTCGCTTCGATGCGCGTGATGACTCGCGCCGGCAAGGCGGCCCTCGACAAGTTCGTCGCGCCGGATGGCACCGAGCGTGAATTCGTGCCCGCCCTCCACTCCGTTGGTGCGCCGCTCGAGCCGGGTCAGCAGGACGTTTCCTGGCCCTGCAACGAAACGAAGTACATTTCGCACTTCCCCGAGGAGCGCGCGATCTGGAGCTACGGCTCGGGTTACGGCGGCAACTCCCTGCTGGGCAAGAAGTGCTACTCGCTGCGCATCGCTTCGGTCATGGCCCGCGACGAGGGCTGGCTCGCCGAGCACATGCTGATCCTCAAGCTGATCTCGCCCGAGGACAAGGTCCACTACGTCGCGGCCGCGTTCCCGAGCGCCTGCGGCAAGACCAACCTCGCCATGCTGCAGCCGACCATCCCGGGCTGGCGCGCCGAGACCCTGGGCGACGACATCGCCTGGATGCGCTTCGGCGAGGACGGCCGCCTGTACGCGGTCAACCCCGAGTTCGGCTTCTTCGGCGTCGCGCCGGGCACCGACTGGCACACCAACCCGAACGCCATGCGCACGATCGAGAAGGGCAACACGGTCTTCACGAACGTCGCCCTGACCGACGACGGCGACATCTGGTGGGAGGGCATGGAGAACAAGCCCGAGCACGCGACCTCGTGGAAGCACCAGGACTGGACGCCGGACTCCGGCGAGAAGGCCGCCCACCCGAACTCGCGCTACTGCACGCCGATGTCGCAGTGCCCGATCCTCGCGCCGGAGTGGGACGACCCGAAGGGCGTGCCGATCTCGGCGATCCTGTTCGGCGGCCGCCGCAAGACCACCGTCCCGCTGGTGAACGAGGCCCGCGACTGGCAGCACGGCGTCTTCATGGGCGCCACGATGTCGTCGGAGACCACCGCCGCGGCGGCCGGCGCGGTCGGCAACGTGCGCCGCGACCCGATGGCGATGCTGCCGTTCCTCGGCTACCACGCCGGTGACTACTTCAAGCACTGGCTGACGCTGGGCAAGAACGCCGACGCGAACAAGCTGCCGAAGATCTTCTACGTCAACTGGTTCCGCCGCGGCGACGACGGCCGCTTCCTGTGGCCGGGCTTCGGCGAGAACTCGCGGATCCTCAAGTGGGTCATCGAGCGCGTCGAGGGCAAGGGCAACGCCGTCGAGACGCCGGTCGGCTTCGTGCCGCGCGCCGAGGACCTCGACACCGAGGGCCTGACCGAGCCGATCGAGGACATCCAGGCCGCCCTGGACGTCAAGCCCGAGGAGTGGCGCGAGGAGCTGCCGCTGATCGAGGAGTGGTTCGAGAAGATCGGCGACCGGGTTCCGACGTCGCTGCGTGACGAGCTCGACGCGTTGGCCCAGCGCTTGAGCTGAGCTCCCTGAGACAGAAGGGGACGCTTCCCGGCCGCATCCGGGAGGCGTCCCCTTCTACCTTTTCCCGGTAGTTTCGCGACCATGAGACCGTTCCGGTTCGGCGTGGACCTGGTGGTGCCCGGCTCGCGGGCCGAGTGGGTGGAGAAGTGCCGGAAGGCCGAGGACCTCGGCTACGACGTCGTCGGCGCGGCCGACCACGTCGGGATGGCGCCGCCGTTCCCCGCGCTCGTGCTGGCCGGCGAGGCGACCGAGCGGGTGCGGCTCAACACGTTCGTCATCAACGCCTGCTTCCACAACCCGGTGCTGCTCGCCCGCGACGTCACGGGCACCGACCAGTTCACCGACGGCCGCCTGGAGCTGGGCATCGGCGCGGGGTACGTCGAGGACGAGTTCCACGCGGCGGGCATCGAATGGGGCACGCCCGGGCAGCGGTTCGCCCGGCTCGAACGCGCGGTCCTGGAGCTGAAACGGCTCTACGCGGACCCGTCGCACAAGCCGGAACCGGTGCAGAAGCCCGGCCCGCCGCTGCTGCTCGGCGGGCGCGGCGACCGCGTGCTCAAGCTGGCCGCCGAGCACGCCGACATCGTCGGGTTCACCGGCACCGCCGCGACCAAGACCGAAGGCCGGATGGCGCTGGCCGGCGCCGCCGAGCTCACCGAACGCGTCGAGTTCGCGCGCAAGGCGCTCGACGGCCGGGACGTCGAGCTGAACCTGCTGGTGCACGTCACGCGGATCACCGACGACCGGCGAAGCACGCTCGAAGCGGTGCACCGGCGGGTGCCCGACCTGTCCCCGGACGAGCTGGGCGAGCTCCCGACCGTCCTCGTGGGATCCGCCGACGCCGTCGCCGACCAGCTGCTGCGCACCCGCGAGAGGCTCGGAATCAGCTACTTCACGGTGATCGAAGACGACTTGCCCCGGCTGGCCCCGGTGGTCGAACGCCTCCGCGACCGGTGAGTATTTTGGGGATCATGACTGGGGAATTCCGCTTCGGTGTCAACATGGTCGTTCCGGACAGCCGCGCCGCGTGGGTCGAGAAGTGCCGCAAGGCCGAGGACCTCGGCTACGACGTGCTGTCCGTCGCCGACCACCTCGGCATGGCCACGCCGTTCCCGTCGCTGGTGCTCGCCGGCGAGGCCACTTCCCGCGTCAAGCTGAACACCTTCGTGCTCAACGCGCCCTTCTACAACCCCGTGCTGCTGGCGCGGGACGTCACCGGCACCGACCAGTTCACCGACGGCCGGCTGGAGCTCGGGCTCGGCGCCGGGTACGTCAAGGCGGAGTTCGAAGCGGCCGGGATGCCGTTCCCGTCGGCCGGCGAGCGCGTCGACCACCTCGAACGCACGATCCTCGAGCTGAAGCGGCTGTACGCCGACCCCGAGCACAAGCCGTCGCCCGTCCGTCCCCAAGGGCCGCCGCTGCTGCTCGGCGGACGCGGCGACCGGGTGCTCGGCCTGGCCGTCGAGCACGCCGACATCATCGGCTTCACCGGCACGGCGAAGACCCCGGACGGCGCGCCCATCGCGGCGGCCCCGCCCGAGGGCGTCGACGAGCGGGTGGCGTTCGTCCGGGCGAAGCTCGGCGAGCGAGCGTCCGAAGTGGAGTTCAACCTGCTCTGCCAGTTCGTGAAGGTGACGAACGACCGCGCGGCCGGCCTGGCCGAGATCGAGCGGCTCGTCCCGGGCGGGATGACCGCCGAGCAGATCGGGGAGCTGCCGATCGCGCTCGTCGGCACGCCGGCCCAGATCGCCGACCAGATCCGCGGGCACCGGGAGCGGTGGGGGTTCACCTACTTCACCATCCTCGAGATGTTCGCGGACGAGTTCGCCCCGGTGCTCGAGCACCTCCGATGATCGACGCGCGGGGCATCGGGGTCCAGGCCGGCGAGCTGTGGCTGTTCGACGACCTGGACTTCTCGGTCGACCCCGGCGAGTGCGCCGCGATCGTCGGGCCGAACGGGGTCGGCAAGTCGACTTTGATGCGCTGCTTCTACGGCATGCAGAAGCCGCAGCGGGGCCGCGTGCTCATCGACGGCAAGGCGCCGGACGAGCGGGACGTCGAGTTCCGCCGCAAGGTGTCCGTGCTGTTCGACGACTCCGACTTCTTCGCCGAGCTGACGCCGGTGCAGCACCTGGAACTGCTGTCCGGCTCGTTCGGCGCCGACCTCGGCGACCACGAGGAACTGCTGCGGGACGCGGGGCTGGGCGACCGCATGCGCGTCACGTCCGGGCACTTCTCGGCGGGGCAGCGGCGGCGCTTGCTCCTGCTCGGCGTCACCGCGCGGCCGCACAAGCTCCTGCTGCTCGACGAGCCGGAACGCGCGCTGGACGTCGAGGGCAAGGAATGGCTGGTCGAGCTGATCGCCCGGTCGACGGCGGCCGGCGCGGCGGTCGTGGTGGCCACGCACCACCCGCCGCTGCTCGAAGCCGCGGACAGCGTTCTCGAGCTGTGGTGACTCTCGCGCCGCGGCGGATGCGGATCCCGGGCCGCAAGCGGTTCGGCGGGATCTTCAGCGGCGACACGGCCTCGTTCGTCTTCCTGTTCGGCTTCGGGTTCCTGTTCACCGCGTTCTTCCACGTCGATGGCTGGCGCCAGGCCGTCTACGGTTCGGCCCACGTCGACTTCCCGGCCGTGCTCGGCCTGCTCACGCTCTGCTGCGCGGTGGGCTGGCGCGGCCTGCTCCGCCGCGGGTTCGCGTGGGTCGAGCCGGCCGAGCTGACCTGGCTCGACTTCGCGCCGGTGGACCGCGGCCGCGTCGTCACGCTCCGGCTGCTCGGTGCCTGGACCGGCGTCGTGGCGGTGACCGGCTACCTGGCCGCGCTGATGCTCGCCGTCGGCGGCGCGGGGCTGGACCAGTGGCGCGCGGGCATCGCCGTCGTGGCCGCGACCGCCGTGGTGGCCTTCGCGTCCGCGCGGCGGACGTCCTTGCGGTTCGACGCGTTCGGCCCGCTGGTGCTGGCCGTCCTCGGGCTGGCGATCGCCGCTTTCGGCCTCGGCCCGCTGACCGTCGAGCTCATCGCCGCGGGCGTGCTGGTCGCCGCCCTGCCGCTGGCCTTCGGCGGCGAACCGGTCTCGCGCGCGGGCCGGTCCGCGCTGCTCGCCGGGTGGGACGGCCGGGTGCTGCGCTCGGTCGCCGTCACCTTCCTCGACCCGATGATGCTGCTCCCGCCGTCGGCGCCGATCGGGCTTTCGGTCCGGCGGCCGACCCCGCTGCGGCTGGCGGTGGCGGGCACGCTCGGCCGGTCGCGGTACGCGGGGGCGGCGGTGCTGGTCGGCTTCGCGGTCGTCGTCGCGCACATCGCGTTGCCGACCCTGCCGGGCGCGGTCCTGGCGGGCCTCGGCGCGTACGTCGCGCTGACGCCGTTCGGCGCCGGGCTCGGCGAGCTGTGGCGCAACCCGGGCCGCCGCCGCTGGCTCGGTTCGCCGAACCGCGACCTGGTCGTCGCGCACGGCGTGGTGCTCGCCGGCACCGGTCTGCTCTGGGCGGGCGTGTTCGCCGTGGTCACCCTCGCGGGTGGGACGTCGTTCGGCCTGGGCACCTGGCTCGCGGTGCCGCTGGCGGTGCTCTCGATCCTGCGGACGGTCACGCGGACCGCCGTTGACTACGCGAATCCGGGTTTCGTGGACACCCCGGTCGGGCCGATGCCCGCCAACCTGACCCGGCAGCTGTTCCGCGGTCCCGACCTGCTCGTCCTCGGCATCGTGGTGCTGTCGGCCGCCGTTTGACCTACGCTCGTTGCGTCGAAGGGAGCAGCGGTGGGCGGCGGACACGCACCGGGCGTCGGGCGGCGGGCGACCAGTGAGTTCCCGCCCGGCTGGAGCGACGAGCACATCATCTCGGTGGTCAAGGACGTCGCGAACGACCCCAGCGAGGCCCGGCGGCGGCAGCCGAACGGCCGCTGGCGCTGCGCGGGCGAGCGGTACAACGTGCACCTGATCGTGCTGGTCGAGGAGAACGGCCACGTCCACACGGCGTACCCGGTGGCGGGCCCCGGCGTGGTCCGCAACCCGGACGCGGCCCGCGACCCGGCGAACCCGACGGTGGCGGACCTCAAGGAGAACCGGATCAGCTTCTTCGGCGACAGCGTTCTGACGCACCTGGCCGACCGCCTGTCCCCCGAGGACTACACGCACTACCGGACGCTGCTGTGGTCCGGCGAGTGGGAAGAACTGGCAGACGTCCTGGCCGCGCACGCGGTCAAGGTCGGCTTCGGCTTCTCGACGGACGAGTTCTCCGACTTCGAGCGGCTGCTGAACAGCTACGACCTGCCGGTCCCGGCGTGCGCGTTCCTCAACGACCGCGAGCACATCCTGAACCAGCTCCGCCCGGTCTAGCGGAAGTCGTACCCGGTGAACGCGGCGATCGGGACGTACCCGAGGCGCCGGTACAGGGCGTTGCTCGTGACGTTGGCGGGATCGGTGTAGAGGACGACGTCCGTCGCGCCCGCCGCCAGCGCGGCCTGGCTCACGGCGAACGTCACGGCACCCGCGTAGCCCCGCTCGCGGAACCGGGCCGGGGTGTAGACGGGGTCGACCCGGACCATGCCCGCCAGCACCGGGGTGGAGCCCGCCATGGCGACGAGTGAGCCGGCCTCCCAGAACGTGAACCGCTTGTCGGCGAAGTTCGAGGCGGCCCAGGACGACTCGTCGGCGAAGGGCGCCTGCCCGACCGCGGTGGCGAACTCGCTGCACCAGCGGATCACCTCCGCGCGGTCCGGCGCGTCCACCGCGCGGCCTTCGGGCATCGGCTCCGGCGGAACGAGCGTGCCGAGCCGGTGGAGCCGGACCCGCACGCCGGGCACCGCGACCGCGCCGGTGTGCCGTTGCCACGCCTCGGCGAACGCGGCGGCGCAGTCGTCTTCCGCGGTAACCCCGGACAACGGCCGGTCGGCCAGCTCCGCGGCAAGGGCGTCGGCCTGCTCGGATTCGACCGCGGTGAGAAGGAGCCGTTGCGACGCGCGGCGGTAGAAGACCGCCCGGACCTCGCCGTGCTGCTCCAGCCGGCCGAAGAGCGTGCCCTCTTCCTTCTGCTTCCGCAGCTTCTCGAGCCGGGTCAGCTGCGAGGTGTGCAGCGCGGGCCGCGAGCGCAGGAAGTCTTCGGTCCGGGCGAGGAAGTCTTCGATGTCCTCGGTGAGGTGCCAGGTCATGTCCGGGGATCAGCTCGCCTGGGAAAGCGGTGGTGACGCCGTCGCCGCGACGGCCGCGCGCAGCTCGTCCAGCGGCAGGCCCACGGCGTCCGCGATGGCCGTGACCGTGAAGAACGCCGGTGTCGGGATCCGTCCGGTCTCGATCTTCCGGAGTGTTTCCACCGAAATCCCGGCCTCCGCGGCGACGTCGACCATGCTCCGGCCGGCCCGCGCCGTCCGCAACGCCTGGCCGAGGCGTTCGCCCCGTTCGCGCTCTTCGTCCGTTAGCGGTACCCGCACCATGGCGCCAATACTAATACCAGAGTTGTCCACAGGTGGTGGACAACTCTGTGCACAGGTGTGGAAAAGGCCCCGCCGAACCGGAGTTCGGCGGGGCCCCACCACATCTAGTGCCTTCAGGCGCCCGCGGGCACCGGAAGTGGCATGCCGGGCAGGCTCTGGTCGTTCGGCACGACGCCGTCGACCAGGTAGGCCTCCACGACCTTGTCCACACCCGCGTTGCCGCCGGCGTAGATGCCGTGGTCACCCTCACCGGTGATCGTCAGCATCCGCGAGTTGTCGAACGCCTGGTGCGCGCGCCGCGCGCCCTCGATCGGCGTCGCCGGGTCGTGCTCCGACTCGACGATCAGCACCGGCGGGACACCCTTGCCGTTGAGCACCGGCAGCGGAGCCGGCGGCTTCTTCCAGAACAGGCACGGCTGGATGAACCAGCCCGCGCCGAGCAGGGGCAGCTGCTGGTCGATCAGCTTCTGCGACTGCTTGATGGCGCTCTGGGTCGAGCCGGTCCACGGCCCCTCGTTGCACGGGATCGTCCAGAAGGAGGCGTCGTAGGCGTCGCCGTCGGTCGGGACCATGAGCGGCTGCGCGCCGGAGGTCTCGGTGCTCTTGTCGGCGGCCTTGACCTTCTGCGCGGCCGACGTCTTGGCCTGCGCGGACGCGGTGCCCTGGGTCAGCGTGCGGACGCTGACCAGGTAGTCGGCCAGGCCCGGGAAGGCGCGCTTCGAGTAGATGTTCGAGGCGATGAAGGAGTCCAGGCCGTTGGCCGACACGGTCGAGCCGTCGGGCAGGGTGACCGCGCCCTGGGTCAGGGCGTAGCGGACCTGCTCGTAGGTCTGGCGGGCAGCCTCGCCGGTGGTGCCGAAGTGGTAGAGCTTGTCGTACTTCGCCATCCACGGGAGGAAGTCCTGCCGCCAGCGGCGCTCGAAGCCGAGCGGCTGCCAGTCGAACGACTTCTGCCAGGTCGTCGTGAACTCCGTCGAGGAGTCGAGGACGAACCGGCCGGTGCGCGTCGGGTAGGCCTGCGCGTAGTGCGCGCCCATCCACGTGCCCGCCGAGTAGCCGACCCAGTTGATCTTGTCGCGGCCGAGCAGCACGCGCAGCAGGTCGATGTCCTTGACCGTCTGGTCGGTGTTGATCAGCGGGCCCAGCTCGCCGGACTTCTGCTGGCAGGACAGCGCCGCGTACTTCGTCGCCTGGAGGATCAGGTTCAGGTTCTGCTTGCTGCGGTCACGCGGGTCGAGGTCCGAGCCGGTGCCGATGGCGCCCCCGCACGTGATGTTCGTGCTCTTGCCGGTGCCGCGCGGGTCGAACCCGACGATCTCCTGGTGCTCGCGCAGCTTGGGCTGGTTGCGCAGGCGGGCCGGGAAGTTGCGCCCGGGCGCCCCCGGGCCGCCCGGGTTGGTGACGACGCTGGCCGTCGCGTCCTTGGTCGCCTTCAGCCGGCTGACCGCGATGGTCAGGTCGATCTGGGCGTTCGCCTGGTACCAGTTGCGCGGCGTCTTGTAGGTCGCGCACTCCATGTCCTCGGCACCCGCGGGCGGCGCCGTCGGCAGCTCGGAGGGGACAGCGCACTTGTGCCAGTCCAGTTTCTGGTTCGCGTACTGCGCCGGGATGTTCGTGGAGTTCAGCGGCTGCTTGCCGGCCGCGGCATCCTGGCCTGCGAACGCAGGGGTGAACCCGGCCAGCAGGGTGCCGGCGATGGCCGGGATCACCACCGCGTAGCGGAGTCGTGTCATACGGTTGCCCCTTATCGGGTTTTCGCGTGCGAGTCCGGCTATTCCTATCGGCCGGGTGGGGGCGGGGCAACCGACGTTGGTCGGCATCGCGGATCGCGGCGATCAAATCGATATCGGACAGACGTGACTCCCTGTCACCCAGGTTCTAAGGTCAGGCGGTCGGTTACGGGAGTGTTAGGTGAGGTCCGATGTCGACTGTGAAGCACGACGGGAAGGTGCGCGGGCTGCGGTTCAACCCGTGGAACCTGCTCCTGATCGTCCCGCTGCTGGTCCTGGTCACGCCACTGTTCAACATGGACGGTCCACGGTTGTTCGGGATGCCGTTCTTCTACTGGTTCCAGTTCCTCATGGTGGCGGTCGGGGTGCTCAGCACCTGGATCGTCTACCTGATGACGCGGGAGAAGCCGACCGTTGACGCGCCGGACCGGCTGAGCGTCGAGGACCTGGACGAGGGGGACGCTCGATGAGCAACCTGCAGTGGCCCGAGCTGATCATCTTCACGATCCTGTTCGCGCTGGTGACGGTCCTCGGCTTCATGGCGGCGCGCTGGCAGCGCGGCAGCACGCTCGACCACCTGGACGAATGGGGTCTCGGCGGCCGCAAGTTCGGCTCGTGGATCACCTGGTTCCTGCTCGGCGGTGACCTCTACACGGCGTACACGTTCGTCGCGGTGCCCGCGTTGGTGTTCAGCGCCGGCGCGCTCGGCCTGTACGCGCTGCCGTACACGATCGTCGTCTACCCGATCGTGTTGCTCCCGGCGTTGCGGATGTGGTCGGTCTCGCGGGTCCGCGGCTACGTGACCCCGGCCGACTTCGTGCGCGGCCGCTTCGGCTCGCCGATCCTCGCGCTGCTGGTGGCGATCACCGGCATCGTCGCGACCATGCCGTACATCGCGCTGCAGCTGGTCGGCCTCGAAGCCGTGCTGCGGACGATGGGCATCAACGGCTCCGGCATCGTCGGCCACCTGCCGCTGCTGGTCGCCTTCGTCATCCTGGCCTTCTACACCTACCAGTCCGGCCTGCGGGCGCCCGCGCTGATCGCGTTCGTCAAGGACATCCTGATCTACATCGTGATCCTGGTGGCGATCATCTACCTGCCCTCGAAGCTGGGCGGCTGGTCGCACATCTTCGACGCGGCGGCGAAGAAGCTCGGCACGCCGAGCCCGGCCACCGGCAAGCCGGCCGGCTCGATCCTGCTGACCGCCAACAACCAGCTGCAGTACGCGACGCTGGCCCTGGGTTCGGCGCTCGCGCTGTTCCTGTACCCGCACTCGCTGACCAGCGTGCTGGCTTCGCGCGGCCGCAACGTGATCAAGCGGAACATGGTCGCGCTGCCGGCGTACTCGCTGGTGCTCGGCCTGCTGGCGCTGCTCGGGTACGTCGCGATCACCGCCGGCGTCAAACCGCTGACGAACGCGGCGACCGGCAAGGCGGACGGCAACACGATCGTCCCGGTGCTGTTCGACAGCCAGTTCTCGTCGTGGTTCGCCGGCATCGCGTTCGCCGCGATCGGCATCGGCGCCCTGGTGCCGGCCGCGATCATGTCGATCGCTGCGGCCAACCTGTGGACCCGCAACATCTACAAGGAGTACATCCGCAAGAACGCGACGCCGCAGGAAGAAGCGAAGCAGGCGAAGCTCGCTTCGCTGGTCGTGAAGCTCGGCGCGGTGGCTGTGATCATCCTGATCGACCCGCAGTTCTCGATCGACCTCCAGCTCATCGGCGGCGTCCTGATCCTGCAGACGCTGCCGGCGGTCGCACTGGCGCTGTACACGCGCTGGTTCCACCGCTGGGGCCTGATCGCGGGCTGGGTCGTCGGCATCGGCTGGGGCCTGATCATGCTGTACGGCATCCCCAACCCGGCCAACGGCAAGCAGCACTTCGGTGGTTCGGCGCTGGCGCTGGGCAACATGTCGATCTTCGGCTGGCACCCGTTCGCGGGCTCGGCGGTCCAGATCTACGTCGGTTTCGTGGCCCTGGTCGCCAACCTGGTGGTCACGGTGATCGTCACGGTGATCGCCCGCCAGATGAAGGTGTTCAACGGCACGGACGACACCAACGCCGAGGACTACCACGCCGACGAGAACGACAAGGACCTCCGCCCGATCGGTGTCCACTAAGGACGGATGGCCGCTCGGGAGACGAGGTAGAGCACCAGGCCGTTGAGCAGGTGCCAGAGGAAGTGCGTGCCGACCGGGACGTAGTCACAGACGTCCCGGTCGAGCGTGCGCAGGGACAGGGAAAGCGCGAAAACCGCGCCGGCGACGGCGAAGCGCGTCCAGGCGGTGTCACGCTGGATGGCGAGCACCGCGGCGAAGGCGAACAGCCCGATCAGCGGGGCGAGGTAAAGCCCGCCGCCCAGCAACGCGGTGACCACGGTGAGCGCGAGAAACCCCGGCACGGCAACCCAAGCCCACCGCTGGCTCCAGTACTTCCGTACGAACACCACGGCGTACACCAGCACGAAGACGAGGATGGCCAGCGAGTCCGCGGCGCCCGCCCACCGCGTCGCGAGCAGGTGGAAAACGCTGCTGGCGACGAAAACCAGCCCGATGAGCAGGGCCAGCAGCCGTCCGGTCCGATCCCCCTTCGCCAGTCGCCACACGAGAACGGCGGCGAGGAGGAAGGCGAGGTTGCTGAGGCTGTTGAGCGGCTCACCCCAGAGCCCGGGCGCGACGCGTTCGCAGTACCCGTCGACGTAGTCCGTCACGAACACAGCCAACCACGACTAGCGTGCGGAGTATGAGCGACGTGAGCCGGTTCCCGGTGGTGGACCTCGAAGACCTGCCCTACGACCTGCGCGAGCGCGTCGGCGCGATCGCCGAGAAGTCGGGGTTCGTCCCGAACATCTTCCGCGCCCTCGGCCACCGGCCCGCCGAGCTGCGCGCCTTCCTCGACTACCACGACGCCCTGATGGAACGCCCCGGCGGACTCACCAAGGCCGAGCGCGAGCTGGTCGTCGTCGCCACGTCCGGCGCGAACCACTGCACCTACTGCGTCGTCGCGCACGGGGCCATCCTGCGCATCCGCGCCAAGGACCCCGAGCTGGCCGACCGCGTGTCGAGCAACCCGTGGCAGGTGGAGCTCGACGAGCGCGGCCGCGCGATCGTCGACCTCGCGCTCGCCCTGGCCCAGGACTCGGCGTTGTTCGGCGAAGGCGACCTCGAAGCCGCGCGCGACGCCGGCCTCACCGACGACGAGATCTGGGACGTCGGCGCGATCACGGCGTTGTTCGCGATGTCGAACCGCCTCGCCCACTTGACCGCGCTGCGCCCGAACCCGGAGTTCTACCTGCTCGGCCGCGTGCCGCGGTAGAACTCCAAGCGCCAGGTCTCGTCGGTCAGCTTCGGGCCCCAGTCGTCGAAGTCTTCTTCGCGGACGAGCTCGAAGCCGGCCGCGCGGTAGATCGAACGCGCGGCGGTCAAGATCGAGACCGTCGACAGCTCCATCGCCTGGTAGCCGTGCGCGCGGGCGAACTCGACGCACTCGGTGACCAGCCGCTTGCCGACGCCGTGGCCCCGGGCCGACGGCTCGAGCAGGAGCAACCGCAGCTTCGCGGTGTCCTCGTCCGGGCCGCGGGTGCACGCGATGCTGCCGACGCGTTCGTCGTCGAGCTCGGCGATCCAGAACGCCTGCCGCGGATCTTCGCGGCTTTCGGTGAAGTCGGCGACGATGCGGGCGACCAAGCCCTCGAACCGGGCGCCGAAGCCGTACTCGCGGCCGTAGAGCGCGCCGTGGCGTTCCACCACCCAGCCGAGGTCACCCGGTCGTGGCGGCCGCAGCACGAGCGCCGGGTCGCGACGGCGGTCGCCGACCAGGTCGCCGATCGTGCGCATCGCAGTCAGCAGCCGCTGCTGGTCTTCGTCGGCGAACCGGCGCAGCAGCCCGCCGATCTGCTCGGTGGACCGGGCGTTCAGCACGGCGAACGCGTCCCGGCCCGCGGCCGTCGGGCGCACGAGCTGGCGCCGGGCGTCTTCCTCGGACCGTTCGCGCGCGATCAGCCCGCGCGACTCGAGCCGGGCGAGCAGCCTGCTGGCGTACCCGGCGTCCAGATCGAGGCGTTTGCGCAGCTCGGTGACCGGCAGCGGGTCCTGGTGCGCGAGCTCGAAGAGCACGCGGGCTTCCGGCAGCGAGTACTCGGCGTCGGCCGGTCCCTCGTCGAGCACCCCGATGACCCCGGTGTAGAGCCGGTTGAAGGCCCGGACCGCGGCCACGCGACCGGCCAGCTGAACGTCGTTCATTGACCACCTCAACAAGTTCGTTGACGAAGTCAAAGATTACTCGACAGGCCGGCCCGGGCAAGGGATTTACCGGGGACATGGGAAACCCCGCGATGCTGCCAGGTCGGGGGTCCGCCAGCATCACGGGGTCGTAGGGGGTATCGACAGCACTTTGGGTGTCGTTACATGTTCAGCACTTTGTGGCATAGGTCACTCGAATGGGCGACTGCCACGGGGTGGAACAGAGGTCAGCGCATGTAGCCCGAGCGAGCCTGCGCGATCGCGATGAGTTCCTGACGGACCGTCGCGGTCGCGGCGGTGTCGATCGCCCGGTTCAGCGCCCGGCGAGTGCGAACCTCGGCGCGACGGGCACGGAGCTTGGCGGCGATGTTGTTCATCGTGTTCTGCATCCCCTTCGAGGGTCTTGGTGGCTTGTGCCTCTAGTATGCACCTTTTTTCACAAGGAATCCAACGAATGTCCGGTGACTTGGCGCACTCGCCGATGAATCATCGGCAAACTTGGGTATGCGCCGGAGAGATCGTGGGTGGCGGCGGTCACGGCGAGGCAACCCGCTACATGTTTCTAAGGCTCTCTAGCGCAGGAACTAGAAAGCCTTAGGAATGTGGATAGGGTCAGTCGCGGCCGAGCAGGTAGTGGCCGAAGTGCGGCACGGTGAAGGCGATCTGGCCCCGCTCGGCGGAGTAGACCAGGCCTTTCTTCATCAGGCTGTCGCGCGCCGGCGACAGCGAAGACGGCTTCCGCCCGAGGAACACGGCGACGTCGGCGGTGCCGGCCGGCTCGTCGCGGCCCTGGGTCAGCGACGCCATCGCCTGCAGGTACTCGCGCTCGGCCGGCGTCGCGCGGTCGTAGCGCGAGCCGAAGAAGCCGACGGCCAGCTCGGACTCGGCTTCGGGCGCGGCGACCTGGACGTCCTTGACGGTGATCGGGTCGGACGGCGCCGCGTCCCAGGCCGCCTTGCCGTAGGCCTGGATGAAGTACGGGTAGCCGCCGGACGCGTCGAAGAGCGCGTCGAGGGCTTCCGGCTCGATGCCGGCGTCCTCGCGCTCGATCGGCGCCATCACGGCGTAGTCGGCGTCCGCGCGGTCGAGCCGGTCGATCCGCGCGTACCGGAAGAGCCGCTCGGAGTAGGACTTCGACGCCGAGAGCACGGCGGGCACGTGCGGCAGCCCCGCCCCGACGACGACGAGCGGCGCCCCGGACTGCGAGAGCTCGTGACAGGCGGCGCACAACGCGGAGACGTCGTCGGGCTGCAGGTCCTGGATCTCGTCGATGAGCAGCGCGACGCCGGTCCCGACGTCCGCGGCCAGCTCGGCGACGTCGGTGAAGAGCTCGACGAGGTCGATCTCGATGTCCCCGGAGTCGGCCCGCCCCTGCGCGGCGGGCACGTCGATGCCCGGCTGCCAGCGGTCACGCAGCTTGGCGTCGGCTTTGTTGGCCCGCAGCGCGAAGGCCTTGAGCACGCCGAGCACCTCTTCGACGCGGTCCGGAGCGCGGTGCCGCACGGCGAGGTCCCGGATGGCCCGGTGCAGCGCGGCCGACAGCGGCCGCCGCAGCTCGGCGTCCGGCCGGGCTTCGATCTTCCCGGCCCCCCACTTGTGCCGCACGGCCATCGCCCGCAGCTCCCCGAGGAGGACGGTCTTCCCGACGCCCCGCAGCCCGGTGAGGACGAGACTGCGTTCGGGTCTCCCCCGCGCAACCCGTTCGAGCACGACCTCGAAGGCCTTGAGCTCACGCTCGCGCCCGGCCAGCTCGGGCGGCCGCTGCCCGGCGCCCGGCGCGAAGGGGTTGCGGATGGGGTCCACTCTGCCAAGTTATCGACGTATCTAGCGCGAGCCCGATATTCCGCCATAGACAGCTAGGGCGTGTCGCCGGAGTTCGACCGGATGGCCGTACATAGAGACGAACAGGTCTGCAGCCCTGCTCGTCCCTACCCCCAGCGCGCACTACGACGTAGCACTACTCGCCGAGGTTCCGTTCCGCGTAGATCTTCATCGCGTCGCGGACGAATTCCGCTCCGCCGCCTTCGAACCCGTAACGCGGGTCGTCGACGTACAGCTGCCCGAGCCCCGCGAAGTACCCCGCGGACACCGACGAAACCGCCGGCCGGAGCCACTCATGCAGCCGCCGCGCGATCGCCTGGACCTCGTCCGAATCCGGCGTCGAGCCCGAAGCGTGAGCCGTGCCGAACGCCGCCGCGATGTCCACCTGCTCCTGCTGGTGGGCCTTCTTCTCGTCGGCCGACAACGAACTCCACCACTGGTCACCGCGCCGGTACGCGTCCGCGCCCCAGCGGCGCGTGACCTCCTCCTCGTACTGCGTGTGGTCGAAGCCGTCGAAAACTTCTTCTGCCATCAGTCGTTCACCTCCCTTCAGTTTCCGCAAAGTGGTCCGGACCGACTCGATCTGCCGGCCGATCCGTCGCCGCTCCTGTTCGAGCAGCTCCAGGTGCGTCTCGAGCGCCGCGGCGCTGTCGCGGTGCCCGTCGAGGACCTCCGCGATCGCCGGGAGCCCGAGGCCCAGTTCGCGCAGCAGCAGGATCCGCTGCAGCCGGACGAGCGCCTGCTCGTCGTAGTAGCGGTAGCCGTTGCCGCCGACGCGGCTGGGCTCGAGCAGGCCGACCGCGCCGTAGTGGCGCAGGGTCCGGCTCGTCGTCCCCGCCGAGCGGGCGAGGTCCTGGATCGACCACTCCATGCCGACGACGATAGAAGTTGACGCAGCGTCAAGGTCAACTGCTAAAGCTTTATAGCCTCATCTAGTAATGACACGATATTTCCGCAGAAACCCCGATGAGGATTCGACGGCGGGACGAGCGGGCACCCACGGAGTAGGTTCGACCAGGCAGTGGCCCGTACGAGGAAGGCAAACGACCGTGATACTCCGTCGAGTGGCACGTCCCCTGCTCGCCACGATCTTCGTGACGGGCGGAATCAATGCGCTGAGGCACGCCGAAGGGCACGCGAAGGCGGCGGAACCCTTCCTCAACAGCGCGTTCGAGAAGGTTGGCGACGTCGTGCCGGCGCAGGTTCCGCGCGACGCGGTGACGCTCGTCCGCATCGACGCCGCCGTGAAGATCGGCGCCGGTCTCGCGCTCGCGGCCGGCAAGGCCCCGCGGCTCGCGGCCGGGCTGCTGCTCGGCAGTCTCGTGCCGACGACGCTCTCGACGCACAGCTTCTGGACCATCAAGGACCCGGGCGAGCGCCAGCAGCAGCAGATCCAGTTCTTCAAGAACGCGAGCCTGGCCGGCGGCCTGCTGCTCGCGGTCAGCGACACGCACGGCAAGCCGTCGGCGGCCTGGCGCGCGCGTCACGCCGCGAAGGACGTCAGTGCCGCGGCCGGGAAGCTGAGCCGCAAGGCCGAGAAGCGCGCGAACAAGCTCGCCAAGCGGGCCCAGAAGGCGCTCCCCAACTAGAACGCGAAAAAGGGCCGCCCCCAGCGAGGGGCGGCCCTTTTTCGTGCGGTTACTTCTCCAGGATCGCGGTGACGCCCTGGCCGCCGGCCGCGCAGATCGAGATCAGGCCGCGGCCGGACCCCTTCTCGTGCAGCAGCTTCGCCAGCGTCGCGACGATCCGGCCGCCGGTCGCGGCGAACGGGTGCCCGGCCGCCAGCGACGAGCCGTTGACGTTCAGCTTCGCCCGGTCGATCGCGCCGAGCGGCTCGTCCAGGTCCAGCTTCTCCTTGGCGAACGCCGGGTCCTCCCACGCCTTGAGCGTGGCCAGCACCTGCGACGCGAACGCCTCGTGGATCTCGTAGAAGTCGAAGTCCTGCAGCGAGAGCCCGGCGCGGGCGAGCATCCGCGGCACGGCGTACGCGGGCGCCATCAGCAGGCCCTCTTCGCCGTGGACGTAGTCGACGGCCGCGGTCTGCGAGAACGTCAGGTACGCGAGCACCGGCAGCTTGTGCGCCTTCGCCCACTCGTCGGTCGCGAGCAGAACGGTCGACGCGCCGTCGGTCAGCGGCGTCGAGTTGCCCGCGGTCATCGTGCCGTCCGGACCCCCGAACGCCGGCTTGAGCTTGGCGAGCTTCTCCGCGGTCGAGTCCGCGCGCAGGTTCTGGTCGCGCGCGAGCTTGAGGAACGGCGTCACGAGGTCGTCGAAGAACCCGCGGTCGTACGCGGCGGCGAGCTTCTGGTGGCTGCTCGCGGCCAGCTCGTCCTGCGCCTCGCGCGTGATCTCCCAGATCTTCGCGGTGAGCGCCGCGTGCTCGCCCATCGAGAGGCCGGTGCGCGGCTCCTCGTTGCGCGGGATCGCCGGGACGATGTGGCCCGGCCGGATCTTCGCGACGAGCTTGAGGCGTTCGCCGAGCGTCTTCGCGGCGTTGAGCTGGATGAGGATCTGGCGCAGGTCCTCGTTGACGGCCAGCGGCGCGTCGCTCGTGGTGTCGACGCCACCCGCGATGGCCGAGTCGATCTGGCCGAGCGCGATCTTGTTGGCGACGTTGACGATGGCCTGCAGACCGGTGCCGCACGCCATCTGGACGTCGGACGCGGGCGTCGCGGGCGAGAGCTTGCTGCCCAGCACGCTCTCGCGGGCCAGGTTGAAGTCCTTCGAGTGCTTGAGCACGGCGCCGGCCGCGACCTCGCCGATCACCTCGCCCTGCAGTGAGAAGCGGCTGACCAGACCGTCGAGCGCGGCGGTGAACATGTCCTGGTTCGACGCCTTCGCGTACGGGCCGTTGGACCGCGCGAAGGGGATCCGGTTGCCCCCGATGATCGCGACCTTGCGTACAGCGGGAGTTTTCCTCGGCGGCATGACTTCACCTCTCTGGTCGTGTCCCTCACACTGTAACCTACTAGCGAGTAGGTTAGACTGCGACGTGACGCAGACTGCACGGGAGGCAACCGATGGCTGACAGGTACCAGCAGTTCACGAAAAGCCCGGTGGGGAAGTTCGTGGTGCCGAAGCTCGGCCTGCCCAACCCCGCCACGCTGCGCCGGTACAAGCCCGGGCAACCTGCCCTCGAGGGTCCCGCACTTCTCGGCGCCGCGCCTGGCGGGCGGCTCGAAAAAACCGTCCGTGACCAGCTGGCCGACGCCGGCATCGACGTCGTCACCACTTCGGGTGATCGGCACGCGGCGCTCGTCTTCGACGCCACCGGCGTCACCGACCCTTCGCGCCTGCGTGAGGTCTACGACTTCTTCCACCCGTTGATCCGCAGCGTCGGGCCGTCCGGCCGGGTCGTCGTCCTCGGCACGCCGCCGGAGCAGGTCGAAGGCCGCGAGCGGATCGCGCAACGCGCTCTCGAGGGCTTCGTGCGCTCGGTCGGCAAGGAGCTGAAGCGCGGCGCGACGGCGCAGCTCGTGTACGTCGCCGAAGGTGCCGAAGAGGCGACGGAGTCGACGCTGCGCTTCCTGCTCTCCGCGAAGTCGGCGTTCGTCGACGCGCAGGTCATCCGGATCGGCGCCGAGGGCAAGACGGCGTCCGCGCCGGCGAACTGGGAGAAGCCCCTCGACGGCAAGGTCGCGCTGGTGACCGGCGCGTCCCGCGGCATCGGCGCGGCGATCGCCGAGGTGCTGGCCCGCGACGGCGCGCACGTCGTCGCGCTCGACATCCCCGCGCAGGGCGGCGACCTGTCGAAGGCGGCCAACAAGATCGGCGGGTCGTCGCTGCAGCTCGACATCACTTCGCCGAGCGCGCCCGCGAAGCTCGCGGAGTACCTGAAGGAGCGCCACGGCGGCGTCGACGTCGTTGTCCACAACGCGGGTATCACCCGCGACAAGACGCTGGGCAACATGAGCGAGAGCGCGTGGGACTCGGTGATCGCCGTCAACCTCGTTTCGCAGCTCGCGGTGAACGACAAGCTGCTCGGCGACCGCGTGCTGAACGAGAACGGCCGGATCATCGGTGTCTCGTCGATCGCGGGCATCGCCGGCAACGTCGGCCAGACGAACTACGCGACGTCCAAGGCGGGCGTGATCGGCATGGTGAACGTCGGCGCGCCGCAGCTCGCCGCGTATGGCGGCACGATCAACGCCGTCGCGCCCGGGTTCATCGAGACCAAGATGACGGCGGCCGTCCCGCTGTTCATCCGCGAGGCCGGCCGGCGGCTGTCGAGCCTCGGCCAGGGCGGCCTGCCGGTCGACGTCGCCGAGACGATCGCCTGGTACGCGAACCCGGCGTCGGCCGCGGTGAACGGCAACGTGGTCCGCGTCTGCGGCCAGGCCCTGCTGGGGGCCTGACGTGGTGATCCGCGAACTCGACAGCACGCCGAGCCTGGCGACGCTGTACCCGAAGGCGCTGCTCGGCTTTCGCAAAACGGGCTCATCGCTGCCCGACACCGAGCTGGTGCGCACGGGTGTCGTCGTCGACCCGGCGCACCTCGCCGCGTACAACACGGTCTGCGGGTTCCGGCTGAGCGACGAGCTGCCGGCGACGTACCCGCACATGCTGGCGTTCCCGCTGCAGATGGCGCTGATGACCGAGCCGGGGTTCCCGTTCCCGCTGCTCGGCATGGTGCACGTGGCGAACCGGATCACCCAGCACCGCGCGCTGCGGCTGGGTGAGGCGTTGACGATCCGGGTGCGCGCGGAGAACCTGCGTCCGCACGAAAAGGGCCGGCAGTTCGACGTCGTCAGCGAAGCTTGGGCCGGGGATGACCTGGTGTGGGTCGACGTCAGCACATATCTGCGCCGCGGTTCTTCTTCGGGTTCGTCGGGGCGTCGCGAGCAGCTGGCCCCGCCGACGCCGGACGCGATCTGGCGGGTCCCGGGCGACATCGGCCGCCGCTACGCGGAGGTCTCCGGCGACCGCAACCCGATCCACCTGCACCCGCTGACGGCCCGCCTGTTCGGCTTCCCGCGCGCGATCGCCCACGGCATGTGGACGAAGGCCCACGCGCTGGCGGCGTTCGAAGGACGGCTGCCCGCGGCGGTCACGATCGACGTCAAGTTCAAGCAGCCGGTGCTGCTGCCGGCCAAGGCGGGTTTCACGTCGTGGGCCACCCCGGAGGGCCGGGCGTTCGAGCTGTGGAGCAAGTCGAAGCCGCACCTGGAGGGCACGATCACCTCACTATGAGGGCTTCCAGACCTCGCCCTCGATGAGGTCGTTGAAGCCCAGCCAGACGAGGTTCATCAGCCAGGACGCCAGGACGCCGTCGGAGATGTCGGGGTGGTCGAGGGCCCAGTCGGCCAGCGACTCGGCCGCCCCGACCAAGGCCGCGGACAGGCCTTCGCCGGAGAACTCGGCCTGCTCGCCGACGCCCTTGCGGGTGCCCGCCGACACGACCAGGGCCGCGACCAGCTGGATCGCCCGCGCCCGCATGTCGGTGACCTCCGCGGCGAACGTCCCGCCGACGGTGAGGGCCTGGCGGTGCAGCACCGTCCACGACTCGCGGTACTCCGCGACGAACCGGTAGAACGACCGCAGGCCGTGCCAGAGCTGCATGTCCGGTGGCAGGTCGGGCTGGACGCCGGCCTGGATGGCCTCGAGCAGCCGCGTCGCCTCGCGGCGGATGCACGCACCGAACAGGTCCTCTTTGGACCCGAGGTAGGTGTAGATCATCGGCTTCGAGACGCCGGCGACGTCGGAGATCTCGTCCATCGAGGCCGCGTGGTAGCCGTGGCGCGAGAAAACCTGGACGGCGGCGTCCAGGATCTGCCGCTCGCGCACCGCGCGCGGCAGCCGCCTGGCCCGTTCGGGCGGACGCTGATCATCCTCTGACACGCTGGACCTCCCTGTTGCTGCCGAGAGACGGTACCGGGCGCTGCCCCGGCAGGGTGATTTCGGCACGCTTGCCCGCCTACCTACTGGCGGGTAGCCTTACGCGTGAGTAACAGCAGAGGAGTGACCATGGCCGACAACGCCGGGATGACCAGCGCCGATCAGGTCGCGGGGCTCCGTGGGGCGGCGCTGCTGGACGCCCTGGAGCGGCTCGACCCGCTGAGCCCCGAGGCGCACGCCCTCGACGTGAACGCCCTCGCCGACGCGGTCAACCCACGCGACCTCGGCAAGGACGACTTCCGAAGACTCTTGAACGCGCTCCTGAGGCTGGCCGCCCGCGCACCGGCGTTCGACTTGAGCAAGGTCGACCCGGCGCGTTTCGCGTCCCTGGTGGCTTCGGCATCGCGCGCGCAGCTGGAGAGCGTCGTCGCGGAGCGCCCCCTGCGTGAGCGGGTGCTCGAGGAGATCTTCGCCCGCATGGGCGCGCACATCCGGCCGGACCGGGCCCGCGACCTGCACGCGGTGGTCCACTGGCGCCTGTCGGGCGGCATCGGCGAAGGCGGCTACGACCGCTACGAGACGGTGATTTCCCACGGCTCGTGCACGGTGAGCCGGGACATGCACTCGGCCCCGCGGGTCACGATCACCATCGCACCGCCGGACTTCTTCCGCCTCATCACCCACCAGGCGACGCCGGCGGTGTTGTTCGTCACGGGAAGAATCAAGGTCAAGGGCGATTTGGCGTTCGCGGCGGGCCTGATCGGATACTTCGACCTCCCGCACCCCGTATAGTCCGTCGCTGTGCCCCGAAAAGCGAAGTGGCGCCTTTCCCGGCCCCGCGGAGTGCGCGCCGGCCACGCGGTCAACGCGTTCGCGGACAAGCTGGTCATCGCCAATCTGACACCCGCGCAGTTCATCCAGGTCCTGGAAACCCTGCACATGCTGGGCTCCGCCGGCGCGGGCATCGAGCTGAGTTCGCTGTCAACGGACGTCCTGGTGGACGTGGTCCGCCGAGCGTCCCGCGACCAGCTGAAGGCGATCGCAGACCACCCAGAGCTGCGAGCGGTGTTCCTCGACGAGATTTTCCGCCGAATGTCCGAACATTTCGCCCCCGAGCGCGCGCGTCACGTGGACTTCGTGGTTTCTTGGCGCTTTTCCGAGGGAACGGGCGAGGATGGTTACGACCGTTTCCAGACGGTGATCGAGGACGGGGTGTGCGTTTCCTCAACGGACCTGTCCCGAACCCCGGACACGACGATCACGTTGTCGGTGGACGACTTCATCAGGATGGCAACGGGCAACGCGGCGGTGGCGGCGATGTTCGTAACGGGCCGGGTGAAGGTGAAGGGCGAGTACGCCCCAGCGGTGAGGTTCTCGAGCTACTTCGACATCCCCAAACCGACCACGGCCTAGCCCGTCGCGCGGCGCTCGCGGATCGCGGTGATCACCCGGTCCGCCGCCGTCTCCGCAGTTTCGTGCTCCCACACGCGGATCGACAACCACCCCGCATCGTCGAGGCGAGCGTCGGTGTCGGCGTCACGCCTGCGGTTGGTTTCGATCTTCTCGCGCCAGAATTCCGCGTTGTTCTTCGGCCAGGTCGCGTGCTCCGGGCACCCGTGCCAGAAACATCCGTCGACGAAGACCGCGACGCGGGCGGGGCCGAATACCAGGTCCGCCTCCCGGCGCACTCCATTGACCGGTCGCCGGTGCACTCGGTAGCGGAAGCCGGCGCTGTGGAGGAGTCTGCGCAGGGCCATCTCGATCCCGGTGTTCCGGGACTTCTGCTTGCTCATCCGAATGCGCACCGCGGACGTGGTCTTCAGACGCTCCACGCGCTCATTGTGGCAAGGGGACAGGCTCCGTGCCCAGCGTGACTAGCCCTCGATGACCCGGCCTTCGATGACCGTCGGCTGGTCGCGGCGCGGCTCCCCTGGCGGCACGACCTCGCTGTCCACCACCATCACCGGCCCCCGGCGCTGGTTGGCGAACCGGACCGCCCGCTTCTCCATCCGCCGCAACCACCACCGACGAGCCACCGCGCGTGACGGCGGCAGCATCAACAGCAGCCCCAGGATGTCGCTCACGAAGCCCGGGACCAGGATCAACACCCCGCCGAGCGCGACGAGCATCCCGTCGGTCAGTTCCTTCTCCGCCGGTTGCCCGGCGCGGGCCGCGGACATGAACGCCCGCATTGCCTTGCCGCCCTCGCGGCGGGCCAGCCACGACCCCAGGAACGCGCCGGCCAGGAGGAGGCCCAGCGTGCCGAGGACGCCGACGGCCGAGCCGACCGCCCAGATCGCGGCGATCTCGGCGATGACGTAGAGCAGGAACGCGACAGCCATACCCGGTCAACGAACGACCTGTCCGATTTGCTCCCGGGCCCCCGGAGCAGGGGCTAGTCTCACCCCTCGTGTCCGACTGGCTCCGCTGGCTCTTGATCGCGCTGTGCCTGGTCGCGGGCTTGCTCGTGCTCTGGCGCGGGCGTCGTCAGCGGAGGGCGTTCTTCCCCGGGCTCACCTGGACGCGGCGGAAGCGGGAACGCCGCCGGCGCGGGATGGTCGTCTCCGTTCTCGGCTGGTTGGCTGTGGCCCTGGTCGTCGCCGGGGCCACCGGCGGTGGCCTGCTCTGATTCCTCGGCTGGCCGCGGCTGCCGGCCGCCGGTCAGTTCGACGTCTCCCAGGTGCTCGACCTGCTGAAGATCGCCCTGTCGGTCGTTGCCGGGTTCGGTGGGGTGGTGCTGCTCGCCGTCAACTACCGGAAGCAGCGCGTCGCCGAAGACGAGCACGACCTGGCCATCCAGCGGGCGGATCGCGAGGTCGTCCAGAAGTTCAACGAACGGTTCGGCAGCGCGGCCGAGCAGCTTGCGCACGACAGCCCGGCCGTCCGGCTGGCCGGGGTCTACGCCATGGCCGGTCTCGCCGACGACTGGGCCGACAAGCGTCAGGTCTGCGTCGATGTCCTGTGCGGCTACCTCCGGATCATCCGCGAGGAAGCCGGCGGCGAGGTCGAGGTGCGGGAGGCGATCCTGCGCGTGATCCGCGACCGCACCCGCCAGAGCGGGGAACTGTCCTGGTCCGCGCTCGACTTCGACTTCACCGGCATCACCATCGAGAACGCCGATTTCGCGCGTCGCAAGTTCAGCGGCGAAGTCCTGTTCGACGGCGCGGAGTTCGTCGGTGGCGTGGCCTCCTTCGCCGGCGCCGAGTTCGGGAAGCTGAGCTGCCACGGCACCCGCTTCTCCGCCGCCGAAACGAACTTCGGCGGAATGACCATCACCGGCGGCAAGGCCGAATTCGTCGGTGCGGAGTTCGCCGGCGAAAAGGTCGATTTCGCCGATGGGTACCTGCGCTCCTCGTCAGTGGCCTTCTTCCGTTGCCGCTTCCGGGCGCCCGTCGTCGACTTCTCGAAGCTGGACTTCACCTTCGGCCGGGTGGTGTTCGACCGGTGCGACTTCGCGGACCTCGAACTCGACCTCTCACTCGGCCTCGAGGCCCAGCCGCCCTTCGTGGTGCCGCTGCTCGCCGAGAACTGCCGGTTCGAACGGTGCCGGATCGAGCTGGGCCGGAGTGGCCACGGGGTCAAGCTCGCTGACTGCGTGCTCGACACCGTGACCATCGCCGACGCCCAGGAACATCGGCGGACGCACCCGTGGCCGGGCAACGAGCTGCGCGGTGGCACCTCGCTGCCCAGCCATTACGTGACGCCCTAGCTCGGCACCTCGTCGAGGTACGCGCGCGCTTGGAGGGTGAACAGCTCTGCGTAGCCCGCGTTTGCCGCCATCAGCTCCTCGTGCGTTCCGTACTCCGCCACCTTTCCGTGGTCCAGCAGGAGGATCCGCTCCGCCTGGCGCACCGTCGAGAACCGGTGCGAGATGTACAGCGTCGTCCGGCCCTCGGACAGCTCGCGCAGCCGTGAGAACAAGTCGTGCTCGGCCTGCGCGTCCAATGCCGACGTCGGCTCGTCCAGGATCAGCAGCGGCGCCTCCCGCTGGAACGCCCGGGCCAGCGCGATCTTCTGCCACTCGCCACCGGAAAGCGAAACGCCCTGGTCGAACCAGCGGCCCAACGGGCTGTCGTAACCGCTGGGCAGGCGCTCGATGCGCTCGTCCGCGCCCGCTCGGCGCGCCGAGTCCTCGATGTGCGGCCGATCTTCCAACCGCGAAAGATCGCCCAAGCCGATGTTCTCCGCCGCCGTGCCCTGGTACGTCACGTAGTCCTGGAACATCGCGCTGATCCGCGTCCGCAGCTCCACCGGGTCGTACTCGCGGATGTCGACGCCGTCCAGCAGGATCCGGCCGCCGGTCGGGTCGTACAGCCGGCAGAGGAGCTTGAACAGCGTCGACTTGCCCGCGCCGTTGCGGCCGACCACCGCCACCGTCTCGCCCGGCTGGATCTCGAAGCTGACGTTGTCCAGCGCCGGCTCCTCCGCACCCGGGTACGCGAAGGTCACCGACTCGAACTCGATGTGACCCTCCACAGTGGACGGGAAAGGGCGGGGCGTGGGAGGCGCCGTGATCTCCGGTTTCGTGTCCAGGAAGCGGTACAGCGTGTCCAGGTACAGGTTGTTCTCGTACATCCCCGAAAACGCCGTGAACAGCCCGGACACCGACGTCTGCACCGAAGTGGCCGCGGCCGTGTACAGCGCCAGATCGCCGAGCGTCAACCGCCCGCCGACCGCCTCCAGCGCGATGTACAGCGCGATCGCCGAGCCCACGAACGTGCTCAGCAGCCCCCAGGACGTCGAACTGATGTTGCGGTTGATCGTCAGCTTCCGCTGCCGCTCGTACGACACGAGCCCGAGCCGGCGGAACCGGTCGACGAAGTACGGGCCGAGCCCGAACAGCTTCGTCTCCTTGGCGTACGTGTCCGTTGTGACCAAAGAGGACAGATAATCCATCCGGCGCTTGATCGGCGACATCAGGAACGTCAGCCAGAACGCGCGCGAGCCGTACTTCGACTGCGAGATGAACGCCGGGATCGGCGCCAGCAGCGCGACCAGCGCGAGCAGCGGGCTGATCGCGACGAGCAGCGCGACCATGCTGCCGAACGTGATGAGCGTCCGGACGAGCCCCAACGCGGAGTTCATCATCGACAGCGGCCGCGTCGGCGCCTCTTGCGCGGCCTGGCGCAGCATGTCGTACGACGTCGAGCCCTCGAAGTACGCGAGGTGCAGCTCGCTGGCGTGCGCCATCACCTGGTGGCGGATGGTCAGCGTCATGCGCTCCTGCAGCAGCGACTGCGCGATCGACGTCATCGCGCTGCTGATCGCGGTCGCGGCGAGCACGCCGAACTGGAACAACGCGACGTTCACGATGTCGGCCGTCGTGCCGCGGTGCTGGATCGCCGCGACGACCGAGTCGAGCAGCAGCTTCGCGACGTACGCGGTCACGGTCGGCAGCAGGCCGGACAACAGCGTGATCAGCGCCAGGAGGATCGTCAGGATCGGGCTGGCCTGCCACGTCAGCTTGACGACCTTCGGCAGGCCGCGGACCGTCCCCGCCACCGACGTCCTCGCCCGCTTGAGCCGCGAACGCAGGTCCTTCGGCTGGTCCTCCGGCTTCGGTTCGGGAATGTCGACGGGCCCGGTGAGCCCGCTCTCCGGCACCGTCGTCGCGTGCCGCCGGCGACCGCGCCGGGCCAGCATGAACTCCATGCCGCCCCCACCGCCCGGGATCACGGGGCCTCCACGGCGCCGTGGAGGAAGACGTCGACCACCTGGCGCGTGGTGGGGGCGTCGTCGATCGGCGCCATCCGGCGGCCGCCGAACAGCAGGGTCAGGAACAGGGCGGCGAGCTGCTCGGGGGTCAGCCGCAGCCGGTCCTTGTCGGGTTCGAACAGTTCGGTGATCGCGCCGCGCATGGCGGTCATCGACTCGCCGCGGCCGCCCTTCATCGAGCGGCTCTTCGCGCGCTGCTCCGGGTCGCGGTGCCGGACGCGGCCGGACGCGTGCAGGGCGCCCATCAGCGCGCCCATCCGCTCGAAGTGGGCGCCGAGCGCGTCGGCGGCCTCGACGAGCCGGTCCGCCAGGGGCTGCTCGACGGGGATCTCGGCGATCGCGTCGAGGACGTGGTCGGGGCGCAGCACCTCGGCGGTGCAGGCGTCGAACAGCTCGTCCTTGTCCTTGAACGCGCGGAAGATGGTGCCCTCGCCGATGCCGGCGGCGCGGGCGATCTGGCTGGTCGTGACCGCGGTGCCGTGCTCCATGAGGAGCGGCAGCACCGCGTGCACGATCATGGCGCGCCGGTCTTCGGCGCTCATGCTCGGCGCTCTGCGCCGGGTTTCGGGTGCTGGGGTCATGCTGCCATTGTGCGGAGTGAGTGCTCACTCAGTCAAATGAGTAAAAGTGAGGGCCGCCCGAAGACGGCCCTCACCTGCGGAAACTCAGTACGTCATCGCCATGGCCGGGTCGGCCAGCAGGGCGCCGACGTCGGCCAGGAACTCCGAGCCCTGCTGGCCGTCGACCACGCGGTGGTCGAAGCTCAGCGACAGCTGCAGCACCTTGCGGACCTTGATCTCGCCGTCCACCACCCACGGCTGGTCCTTGATCGCGCCGAGGCACAGGATCGCGGACTCGCCCGGGTTGATGATCGGCGTTCCCGTGTCGACGCCGAACACGCCCACGTTGGTGATCGTGATCGTGCCGTTCGCCATGTCCGCCGGCGACGTCTTGCCCTGACGAGCGACCTCCGTCAGCTCGGTCAGCGCGATCGCCAGCTCCTTCAGGGACATCGAGTCGGCGTCGCGGACCTTCGGCACGATCAGGCCGCGCGGGGTCGCCGCCGCGATGCCGAGGTGCACGTAGTCCTTGTAGACGATCTCCTGCGCCGCTTCGTCCCAGACCGCGTTGACGTCCGGGGTGCGCTTCGCCGCCAGGCACACGGCCTTCGCCGCGAACGTCAGCGGCGTCACCTTCACGCCCGCGAACTCCCGCGACTTCTTCAGCTTCTCGAGGAACTCCATCATCGGCGTGACGTCGATGGTCAGGAACTCCGTGACGTGCGGAGCGGTGTACGCGCTCTGCACCATCGCGGCCGCGGTCATCTTGCGGACGCCCTTGATCGGCACGCGCCGCTCACGGGAGCCGCTGTCCACAACGGACTCGACGACCGGTGTGCCGTTGGCCGCCCGCTCGACGTCCTCGCGGGTGATCACGCCGCCCGACGCGGTGCCGGTCAGCGCGTGCAGGTCGACGCCGAGGTCCTTCGCCAGCTTCCGCACCGGCGGCTTCGCCAGCGGGACGTACCCGCCGCGCGGAGCAGCCGGAGCAGCCGGGGCAACCGGAGCAGCGGGAGCGGGCGCCGGAGGCGCGGCGACGGCAACGGCCGGCGCAGGTTCCGAACCCTTGCGGGCCCGCCGCTGCGTGACGACGGCCTTGGAGCCGTAGCCGACCAGCGGCTTCATCTCTTCTTCTTCGACCGGCGCGGCGGCAACCGGGGCCGCGGCCGGAGCCGAAGCGCCACCCGGGTCGACGTCGATGGTGAGGATCGGCGTGCCGACCTCCACCGTCTGCCCCGGCTCGACGAGCAGCTCCGTGACGACCCCGGCCCACGGGATCGGCAGCTCGACGGCGGCCTTCGCGGTCTCGATCTCGACGACGATCTGGTTGACCGTCACCGTGTCGCCCGGCTTCACGTGCCAGTTCAGGATGTCGGCTTCGGTCAGCCCCTCGGCGGTATCGGCCAGGGGGAACTGTTTGTACGTAGGCATTGCGCGGAGATCCCCCTTACCAGGCGAGCGAGCGGTCGACGGCGTGCAGCACCCGGTCCAGGTCGGGGAGGTAGTGCTCCTCGAGCTTGGCGGGCGGGTACGGCGTGTCGAACCCGGTCACCCGGAGGACGGGCGCTTCCAGCGAGTAGAAGCACTCCTGCTGGACGCGCGCGGCGATCTCCGACGTCAGCGACGACTCGGACGGCGCCTCGGACAGCGCGATCAGGCGGCCGGTCTTGCGCACCGACTCGAACACCGGGCCGAGGTCCAGCGGCGAGAGCGTGCGCAGGTCGATGACCTCGAGCGACTTGCCCTCGTCCTCCGCCGCGGCGGCCGCGTCGAGCGCGACCTTCACGGACGGGCCGTACGCGACGACCGTCGCCGTCGTGCCTTCGCGCACGACCTGCGAGGAGAACATCTTCTGCGGCGTGCCCGCGACGTCGATTTCGGCTCGCAGCGCACCCGAGTGGTACAGGCGCTTCGGCTCGAAGAACAGGATCGGGTCGTCCGACTTGATCGCTTCCTGGATGCCCCAGTAGGCGTCGACGGCGTTCGAAATGGACACGACCTTGAGGCCCGGGATGTGCGCGAACAGCGACTCCGGCGACTCCGAGTGGTGCTCGACCGCGCCGATCCCGCCGCCGAACGGCACCCGGATCACGACGGGCATCTTGACCTTGCCCTGCGTCCGGTAGTGCAGCTTCGCCAGCTGCGAGGAGATCTGGTCGAAGCCCGGGAAGATGAAGCCCTCGAACTGGATCTCGCACACCGGCCGGAAGCCGCGCACGGCCAGGCCGACCGCGGTGCCGATGATGCCGGACTCCGCGAGCGGCGTGTCGAGCACGCGCTGCTCGCCGAAGTCCTTCTGCAGGCCGTCGGTGATCCGGAAGACGCCGCCGAGCTTGCCGACGTCCTCGCCCATGATCAGGACCTTGGGGTCTTCTTCCATCGCGCGGCGCAGACCGAGGTTGAGCGCCTTGCCGATGGTGAGTTTCTGGAGGTCGGACATCAGTGCTCACCCGCCGATACGAAGCCGTCGAGGTAGGACAGGAACTCTTCGCGCTGCGCGTCCAGCACCGGGTTGCCCTCGGCGTAGACGTTGCTGAAGATCCGCTCCGGCGGGGGCTCCGGCATGTTGAACGTGTATTCGCGCAGGTCGGCGGCGAAGGCGTCCGCGTCGGCCTGGACGCTGTCGAAGTAGGCCTGGTCGGCGTAGCCGCCGCGGGCCAGGAACGCCCGGACGCGCTCGATCGGGTCCTTGAGCTTCCACTCCTCCAGCTCGTCGGAGAGGCGGTAGCGGGTCGGGTCGTCGGTCGTCGTGTGCGCGTCCATCCGGTAGGTGAACGCCTCGATCAGGACGGGTCCGTTGCCGTGCCGGCACTCGTCGAGCGCCCAGCGCGACACCGCGAGGCAGGCCAGGACGTCGTTGCCGTCGACGCGGATGCCGGGGAAGCCGTAGCCGCGGGCGCGCTGGTACAGCGGCAGGCGCGACTGGCGCTCGGTCGGCTCGGAGATCGCCCACTGGTTGTTCTGGCAGAAGAACACCAGCGGCGCGTCGTAGACGGCGGCCCAGACGAATCCTTCGTGGACGTCACCCTGCGAGGTGGCGCCGTCGCCGAAGTAGCAGATGGTCGCTTCGCCGTCGTCGTCCCCGACCTTGCCCTCGAACTTCTGGCCCATCGCGTACCCGGCGGCGTTGAGCACCTGGTTGCCGATCACGATGGTGTACGGGTGGAACCCGGTGCCCTGGTAGTCCCAGCCACTGTGGTCGGTGCACCGGAAGATGCCCAGCAGGTCCTTCATGTCGACCCCGCGCGCGTACGCGACGCCGTGCTCGCGGTAGCTGGGGAACGCCATGTCGTTCTTCTTCAGCGCCCGGCCGGAGCCGATCTGCGCGGCTTCCTGCCCGAGCAGCGGGACCCAGATGCCGAGCTGGCCCTGGCGCTGCATGGCGTTGGCTTCGCGGTCGGCCCGCCGCACCAGCACCATGTCGCGGTAGAGGCCGCGCAGCGCTTCGGCGTCGATGTCCTCGACGTACTTGTCGAACTGGGGCGAGGGGACCCGTTCGCCTTCGGGGGTGAGCAGCTGAGTCAGCTCAGCGCCACCTTCGCTGGTTGCCCGCAATCCGGCGATCACCTGCTCGGGGGACGGCTGGGCCGCGACGGCGGCCGGCCCGTCTCCAGGCTCCGGGTGCGTCCACTGTTCGGACGGCATGCGCAGTTCTCCTCGGTGTCGGTGCCTCTGGCGGCCGCTTGTGGCGACCACAGCGACTGCACCGGCGGGGACCAGCGCATCGGGTCCGAAGCGCTCGGTCACCGTCGGCGTTGACGGTTCTCGCCGCCATCCTGGCACGAAGGTCTGCGTTTTGGTGAGTGACGGATGCTGATTTGTTGCTGAGAAAGGGGCTCTGAACAGGGAAAACGCTTGGAAGCCCGAGCATCGGACCTACGAGAGTAGGGAATCGACGCGCGCGCTCACCAGGCGTGGCCGCGTCACCACGCGCACCGGACGCGCCGTGTTCACCCACTCCGGGGACGACCTTGTGATGTGCCGCACGCTAGGACCCCGTGGCACGATGGCGGCGTGGAGCAGAAATCCGTTCGTGAATCCGTCGTGACGTCGTGGACCGACGACGTCATCCCGAGCCTGTCCGGGCTGGTGGCCATCCCCGCCCTGTCCCCGGCCTTCGACGCCGACTGGGCGAACACCGGGCACCTGGCCGCCGCCGTCGACCACGTCCGGGAGTGGATCGCCGCGCGCGGCCTGCCCGGCGCGACCCTCGACGTCGTGCAGCTCGAAGGCCGCACGCCCCTGCTGCTCGTCGACGTCCCGGCGACCCCGGGCGCGGCGGGCAAGGGCACCGTCCTGATGTACGGCCACCTCGACAAGCAGCCGCCCGTCGGTGGCTGGTCCGAGGGCCTCGGCCCGTGGACGCCGGTGATCCGCGACGGCCGGCTGTACGGCCGCGGGTCCGTCGACGACGGCTACTCCGGCTACGCGGCGACGTCGGCGATCCAGGCCGTGCACGCGGCCGGCGGCGAGCACGCCCGCATCGTCGTGCTGCTGGAGACCGGCGAGGAGTCGGGCAGCCCCGACCTCCCCGCGTACGTCGAGCACCTGGCCGACCGGATCGGCGAGGTCTCGCTGGTGGTCTGCCTGGACGCCGGCGGCAGCGACTACGAGCGGTTGTGGCTGGTTACGAGCCTGCGCGGGATGCTGCACCTGGACGTCACCGTGCAGCTGCTGGGCTCGGCGCAGCACTCCGGCGTCGCGTCGGGTGTCGTCGCCAGCTCGTTCCGCGTCCTGCGGAAGCTGCTCGAGCGGCTCGAGGACAGCGCCACCGGGGAACTGCTGCTCGACGAGCTCAAGGTCGACGTCCCGGCGAACCGGCTGGCCGAGCTCAAGGCCGTCTCGCAGGACTTCCCCGAGGCGCTGGCGACGGCGTTCCCGCTGGTCGAAGGCGGCCGCGTGATGTCGGAAGACGCGCTGGAGCTGGCGCTGAACAACACTTGGCGGCCGACGCTCTCGGTGATCGGCGCCGACGGCTTCCCGAAGCCCGCCGACGCCGGCAACGTGCTGCGCGAAAGCACCACGCTGACCCTGAGCTTCCGGCTCCCGCCGACGGCCGACGCCGAGAAGGGCCTCGAAGCCGTCAAGAAGGCCCTGACCACCGACGTCCCGTACGGCGCGAAGGTCACCTTCGGCCACAACCCGCAGGCGGAGGACGGCTGGAACGCGCCGACCGAGGCGCCGTGGCTGACCAGCGCCCTGCGCACGGTCAGCGACGAGGTCTTCGGCCAGCCGCACCGGGCGGCCGGCATGGGCGGGTCGATCCCGTTCATGGGCCTGCTCTCGCGCAAGTACCCGGAGGCGCAGTTCCTGGTCACCGGCGCGTGCGGGTCCGACTCGAACATCCACGTGCCGGACGAGTGGCTGCACCTGGACTACGCGCAGCGGGTCACCGAGGCCGTCGCGCACATCCTGGACGCGCACGCCCGCGGCTAGCGGCAGGCATCGCGCAAGGTCGCGGCGGCCGTCTCCAGGCACGCCGGGAACTCCTGGTCGCCGCCCGAGTCGATCCAGCGGTCGAAGGCGTCGCCGAGGATGATCGCCGCGACCTCCGCCGCCGGTTTCGCCAGCTCGGGCGGCGTTCCGCGCCGCTGGAGGGCGTCCCGGATCGCGGCCGTGATCGCCGCGCCCTTGCTGCGCTCGCGTTCGCGGAGCTCGGCGCTCGAAGCGATCACGGCCCGGCGTTCCGGCGACGGGTCGACGAGCCGCGTGACCTGCGTGCCCACCTCGACGAGCGCGCCGAGGGCCGTGCGAAGCGGCGACTCCGCCTCTTCGGCGGCGAGGACGGCTTCGGCGACCGCAGGCGGTAGCTGCTCCGCGCCGGCGAAGAGGACTTCGCGCTTGTCGGGGAAATAGCGGAAGTACGAGCGGCGGGTGATCCCGGCGCGCTCGGCGATCTGCGTCACGGTCACGGCGTCGTACCCGTGCTCGGCGAACAGCTCTAGCGCGGCTTTCCGCAGCCGGTCCGCGGTCCCGGGATCCCATCTGGCCACGACCCCAGCCTACAAGTGACGTCTCACTGTGTCGTGGCGTGCTAGCCTCAGTGATGACACACTGAGACGTCACTGAGGAGCCGACATGGAGATCTGGGTCCTGGGCGCGTCCGGGCGCACCGGCCGAGCCGTCACCGCCGCGCTGGCCGAACGCGGGCTGGAGGCTGTGCTGGTCGGGCGCGACCGGACACGGCTGGAGGCGCTCGGCGGGAAGTTCGTCGTCGCCGACGGTGCCGACGCCATCGCGGCCGAAATCCGGCGTCGTCAGCCGGCGGTCGTCGTCAACACGATCGGCGAGTACGCGGCGACGGCCCCGGCGATCGCCCGCGCGTGCCTGCCCGGGGGTCACTACCTCGACCTGGCCGCGGACCTCGTCGCCATCCCGCGGCTGCTCGACCTGTATGAAGAGGCCCAGGCCGGCGGCAGCACCTTCCTGACCGGGGTGGGCTTCGGCGTCCTGGCCACCGAGGCGGTCGTGGTGAAGCTGTGCGAAGGGCGGCCGACGCCGGCCTCCGTGCGGGTCGACGCGCTGGCGTCCGTCGCCGTCGAGGAAGGCGCCGTGGGGGTCGCGCTGGCCGCCAGCATCGTCGACGCCCTGACCACGGCCACGTCCGGCGCGGCCCCGAGGACCATCGCCCTGCCGGACGGCGAGTCGATGACGGCGGCGGGTGCTCCCTCGGGTGAGCTGATCGCCGCTCAGCGCGCGAGCGGCACATCGGACGTCACGGTCTACTCCGGACTCGCGCCGGTCTCCCCGGTGGTCCGGGCGCTGGTGCCGCTGCTCAGCAGGCTGGTGGCGATCCCGGCCGTGCGCCGGTTCGCCGTCCGGCGGCTCGCCGCGGTCCGCACGAAGGCCGCCCCGCGCCCCCGCACGCACTCCTGGGGCCACGCGGTCGTCACCTGGCCGGACGGCACGACGCGCGAAGGCTGGCTCCGCGCGGGCGAGGCCATGGACTTCACCGCCGCGACCGTGGCCGAAGCGGCGGCCCGGCTCGCCCGCGGCGAAGCCAAGCCCGGCACCGGAACACCGGCGGCCGTGCTCGGCGCCGAACTCGCCGAAGCCGCGGGCGGGACGTTCCTGCTCTAGGCGAGCCGGGTCAGGTGGACCGAGACGTCCAAAGTGGACTGACCGCCGCCGGTGAAGATGCCCTTCAACGGCGCCACGTCCGCGTAGTCCCGGCCCATCGCCACCCACACGTGCCGGGGGCCGACCGGGATCGCGTTCGTCGGGTCGTACGCCCACCAGCCGCCGGTCCAGACGTCGACCCAGGCGTGCGACTCGCCCTCGACCACCTCGCCGAGCTTGGCGTCCGGCTTGGTGTGGAGGTACCCCGAGACGTACCGCGCCGGGACGCCGATCGCCCGCAGCATCACCAGCGTGACGTGCGCGAAGTCCTGGCAGACGCCTTCCCGCGCCTGCCAGGCGTCCGTCGCCGTCGAGTGGACGCCGGTCGTGCCCGGCTGGTACTTGAGCTGCTTGTTCACCCACTCGCACACCGCCAGGACCGCGTCCGCCGGGTCGAGGCCGGTCCGCAGCTCGCGGGCCTCGCGCGCCAGTGTGGCGTCGCGCGGGGTGTAGTCGGTCGGCGTCAGGTACTCGGTGCGGTGGTCGACGACGGTCTCGGACCGCAGGTCCTTCCAGGTCGCGGTGCGGATCGGCTCGGCTTCGTCCGCCGTCTCGACCACCGAGGTCGCCAGGACCGTGAACTCGGTGTGCGGCGCGTGGAGGTCGAACGACGTCACGACCGTGCCCCAGTAGTCGGTGTACCGGTAGGCGCGGGTCGCCGGGGTCGTCTCGATGCGCGTCGCGACGGTCGTCTGGCGGCGGTCCGAGCGCGGGGTCAGCCGCGCCTCGTTGTAGGACTGCGTCGCCGGCGTCGCGTACCGGTACCCCGTCCGGTGCGCCACCCGCAGCTGCCACGTCACAGCGAAACCTCCGCACCGCTCCACGCCACCCACGGGGACGTGCTGAAGTACTGCAAGGACACCGCTTCCCCGATCTCCTTGATCGACGTCTGCAACGCCGCGAGCCGCCGCGGCAGGTCGGTGAGCAGCTCCGACGGGCGGAGGAACTCCAGCTCGCTGCGGGCCCGGCCGAGCTCTCGCAGGGCCTCGGACTTCTCGTTGGTGCGCGCGCCGCCGCCCGGGTCGAGCCGCTGCAGGCACTCCTCCGCCTGGCGCAGCGCGTGGAACACCGAGCGCGGGAACAGCGTGTCGCGCAACAGGAACTGCACGACGCGGCCGGCGTCCAGCGCGCCGCGGTAGGTGCGCAGGTAGGTGTCCTGCGCGCCGGCCGAGCGCAGCACGGTGATCCAGCCCGGCGAGGACGCGCGGTCCGCGACCCGGGATAGCAGCAGCCGCACCACCATGTCGGCGCGTTCGATCGAGCGGCCCAGCACCATGAACAGCCAGCCGTCGTCGCGGCTCATCGTCGAGTCGGCCAGCCCGGCGAACATCGCCGCGCGTTCCTCGACGAAGGACAGGAACGCGTGCGGCCCGGCGCGCCGGGCGTACCGCTGCCGGTCGGGCACCGCGTTCCACGTCGCGTTCAGGCATTCCCACAGCTCGGTCGAGACGACTTCACGGGCGCCGCGGGTGTTCTCGCGCGCCGAGTTGATCGAGCCGACGATCGACGCGGGGTTGTCCTTCCCGTACGCCACCAGCTCGGTCAGCTTCCACACGTCCAGGGACTCCGCGCCCGCCGGGTCGATGCCCAGGACGGCCAGGAGCTGGCGGCTCGCGTGGTCCGGGTCGACGGTCGCGTCCTCGAGCAGCTGGTGGACCGAGACGTTGAGGATCCGGGAGGTGTCGTCGGCGCGTTCGACGTACCGGCCGATCCAGTACAGCGACTCCGCGTTGCGTGCCAGCATCCGAACCTCCCTAGCTCTGTTGTTGCTGTTGTTGCTGGGACGACGTCAGCTCGGGCCCCTGCTCGGCGACCAGCCCGTCCACAGTGGACATCGCACCGAGGGCGGGCTGTTCCAGCTCCCGTTCGACACTGGACGCGCGCGAAGCCAGCACCCACGTGTCCTTCGAGCCGCCGCCCTGCGACGAGTTGACGACCAGGCTGCCCTCGGGCAGCGCCACCCGCGTCAGGCCGCCGGGCAGGACGAAGATGTCCTTGCCGTCGTTGACCGCGAACGGCCGCAGGTCGACGTGCCGCGGCGCGAGCCGGTCGTCCACCTTGGCCGGCACGGTCGAGAGCTGGACCACCGGCTGCGCGATCCAGCCGCGCCGGTTCGCGCGCACCTTCCGCCGCAGCGTCGCCAGTTCCGCCGGGGTCGCCTCGGGGCCGAAGACGATCCCGTAGCCGCCCGACCCTTCGACCGGCTTGACGACCAGCTCGTCCAGGTGGGCCATGACGTGGTCGAACTCGTCCGGCAGCCAGCACCGGAACGTGTCCACGTTGGGCAGCAGCGGCTTCTCGTTCAGGTAGTACCGCACCATCTCGGGCACGTAGGTGTAGACGAGCTTGTCGTCGCCGACGCCGTTGCCGATGGCGTTCGCGACCACGACGTTGCCCGCGCGCGCCGCGTTGAGGACGCCGGCGATGCCGAGCACCGAGTCCGGCCGGTAGTGCACCGGGTCGAGGAACTCGTCGTCGATGCGCCGGTAGATGACGTCGACCTGGCGCTCGCCCTCGGTCGTCCGCAGGTAGACGACGTTGTCGCGGCAGAACATGTCCCGGCCTTCGACCAGCTCGACGCCCATCAGCCGCGCGAGCAGCGAGTGCTCGAAGTAGGCCGAGTTGTAGACGCCCGGGGTCAGCACGACGACCATCGGGTCGGCCACGTTCGCCGCGGCCGCCGCCCGCAGCGCCCGCAGCAGGTGTGACGCGTAGTCACCGACCGGGCGGACCCGGTGCTGGGCGAACAGGTCCGGGAAGACCCGCGCCATCGTCCGCCGGTTCTCCATCACGTACGACACCCCGGACGGGTTGCGGAGGTTGTCCTCCAGCACCCGGAACGTGCCCTCTTCGTCGCGCACCAGGTCCACTCCGGACACGTGGAGGCGCACGCCGTTCGGCGGGTTGATGCCGAACGCCTCCCGCTGGAAGTGCTCGCACGAGGTGATCAGCCGCCGCGGCAGCACGCCGTCGCGCAGGATCTGCCGGTCGCCGTAGATGTCGGCGAGGAACGCCTCGAGCGCGCGGACGCGCTGGGCTACCCCGCGCTCGAGCTTGGTCCACTCCGCCGCCTGGATCACCCGCGGCACCAGGTCCAGCGGGAACGGCCGCTCCTGCCCGGACAGCGAGAACGTGATGCCCTGGTCGACCATCGCCCGGTCCAGCGCCTGCGACCGCGAGTTCAGGTCGTGCGCGTCGAGCGCGGCGATCGACTCGTACAGCGCGCGGTACGGGCCGCGGACCGTGCCGTCGGGGGCGAACATCTCGTCGTAGGCGCCGGCGTGCGGGCGTTCCGGGGAGAGGTACCCCTCGAACCGCGCCCCCGGCCGGGTGATCCGGCGGGTCGTCGCCCTCCTCGCGCGTCGACCGGACGGGGGCAGCCGGGGCGGGGTCGCGTTCATGAACGACATCCTCACCCACGTGCCCCTTCGTGCGCGACACTCTCGTTCAGGTGGGCGCGGGGCGAAACGTCGCCGTAACTCGACAGTGCTGTGCTTTGGTATGGATGAGTGGCAATATGCGTGCTCTCAGAACCTGAGAACTACAAGGAGTGACGACGTGGCCCGAGTACCCCAACTCAAGGCGCTCGCCCTGATCCCGGCTCTCGCCCTGGCGGCCGGTGCCCTGGCCGCGTGCGGGGGCGACAGCGGCGGCACCGCCGCCGGTGGTGTCCAGCTCATCGCCGCGGGCAAGCTCACGACCTGCACGCACCTTCCCTACCAGCCCTTCCAGGTCAAGCAGGGCGACAAGATCGTCGGCTTCGACGTCGACCTCGTCGACTTGGTCGCGAAGAAGCTTTCGGTCACGCAGAACATCGTGGACATCGCGTTCGAGAACATCGAATCGGGCGAGGCCATGAACTCCGGCCAGTGTGACCTGGCCGCGGCGGGCATGACGATCACCGACAAGCGCAAGCAGAAGTTCGACTTCTCGCAGCCCTACTTCGAGGCCACGCAGGCACTGCTGGTCAAGTCGGGCTCGCCGATCAAGGACTTCAGCAACGTCGCCGGCAAGAAGATCGGCGTCCAGTCGGCCACGACCGGCGCCGACTACGCCAAGGAACACGCGAAGGGCGCCGAGATCGTCACGTTCGACGACCTCGCCCTCGAGGAGCAGGCGGTCAAGAACGGCACGGTCGACGCGGGCGTCAACGACAACGGCGTGCTGTACGACTTCGTGAAGACGAACCCGGACACCGCCGTCGCGACCGAGTTCAAGACGAACGAGTTCTACGGCATCGGCGTCAAGCAGGGCAACTCCGCCCTGGTCACGACGATCAACGACACGTTGAAGGCCTCGGTGTCGGACGGCACCTACGCGCAGATCTACCAGAAGTGGTTCGGCAAGGCGCCGACTTGGTTGCCGGGTAGCCCGACCCAGTAAGACCCCCGCCTGTGGCCGGTGCTTCGGCACCGGCCACAGCGGCGTTTCCAGTGGTGTCTTGAATGCCCTTTCCGGGCCTGCTCGAGGAGTGAAATGGCACTGAGCCGACGCCAGCGACGATCGGCGTTCCGGGGTGCGCAGTACGTCCTGTTGCTCGTGATCGTCGTCGTGCTCGCCTTCCTGGCCAACTGGGGCCAGATCGGCCGGGCGTTCTTCGACCTCGACGTCGCGGCGAAGCAGTTCCCCGAAGTCATCACCGTGGCGCTGAAGAACACCATCATCTTCACCGCGCTCGGCTTCGCGCTGGGCCTGGGCCTCGGCCTCGTGCTCGCCCTGATGCGGCTGTCCTCGGTGGGGCCGTACCGGTGGTTCGCGCGCGCCTACATCGAGTTCTTCCGCGGCCTGCCCGCGCTGCTCATCTTCCTGGCGGTCGGCGTCGGTGTCCCGATCGCCTTCCCGGACACCCACCTGCCGCGCAACATCTCCATCATGATCGCGCTCGGCATCGTGTCCTCGGCCTACATGGCCGAGACGATCCGGGCCGGCATCCAGGCCGTCCCGCGCGGGCAGGTCGAGGCCGCCCGCTCGCTCGGCATGTCGCCGACGCGGTCGATGATCACCATCGTCATCCCGCAGGCGTTCCGGATCGTGCTGCCGCCGCTGGCGAACGAGCTGATCATGCTGACGAAGGACTCGTCGCTGGCGTTCCTGCTCGGCACGACGCCGGCGCAGCAGGAGCTCGCGCAGTTCAGCCGGCAGGCGCTGCTGGAGGCGAAGGGCCTGACCCCGATCGTCGTCGCGGGCCTCTGCTATCTGGTCATCACCATCCCGCTGTCGATCCTGCAGCAGCGGCTGGAGAAGAAATACGGGGCCGGAGTGGCCGGGGGTACCAAGTGAGCGACGTGATCGTCGAAATTACCGGCCTGCACAAGGCGTTCGGCCCGCTCGAGGTGCTCAAGGGCATCGAGCTGCAGGTCGAGCGCGGCCAGGTCGTCTGCATCATCGGGCCGTCCGGTTCCGGCAAGTCCACCTTGTTGCGCTGCGTGAACCTCCTCGAGGAGCCGCAGCAGGGCAAGATCGTGGTGAACGGCAACGAGATCACCCACGAGGACGTCGACATCGACGCCGCCCGGCGCAAGATCGGCATGGTCTTCCAGGGCTTCAACCTCTTCGCGCACCTGACGGTCCTGGACAACCTGACTGTCGCGCAGCGCAAGGTCCTCAAGCGCGGCAAGGAAGAGGCCGAGCGCGTCGCGCGCGAGAACCTCGAGAAGGTCGGGCTGAGCGAGAAGGAGACCTCGCTGCCCGGCCAGCTCTCCGGCGGGCAGCAGCAGCGCGTCGCGATCGCGCGGGCGCTGTCGATGAACCCGGACGTCATGCTGTTCGACGAGCCGACGTCCGCGCTGGACCCCGAGCTGGTCGGCGACGTGCTCGCCGTCATGCGGAAGCTGGCCGAAGAGGGCATGACGATGCTGGTCGTGACGCACGAGATGCAGTTCGCCCGCGAAGTGGCCGACAGCGTGCTGTTCATGGACGGCGGCGTCGTGGTCGAGCAGGGCCCGCCGAGCCAGGTGATCGGCGACCCGCAGCACGAGCGCACGAAGTCGTTCCTGAAGCGGGTTCTCGATCCGACGCACAGCCTCGAAGACTGAAACGCCTGCGAATTCCGTTCGCGTTCGCTACTTTGAAAGTGGGTGAGGGAGGGGGCAGTCCGTGACGACCGAAAACGCGCTGCCACCCCTCGACCCCTTCGCGGGCATCCCCGACCGCCGGTACGAAGTCAAGGCGTCCGACCTGCTGAAACCCGGCAACGGCGGCCTGCTGCGCTGGCGCCGGACGGCCACGAACGCGCCGATCGTCTACGTCGAGGACGCCTACATCACCGGCACGCTCGACCTGCGCGCCGCGGACCTGAAGTACCTGTTCCGGTTCGAGCGCTGCCGGTTCGAGCAGCCGCCGGACGTGCGTGAGGCGAACCTGCTGGGCCTGGTGTTCCGCAAGTGCTGGCTGCCCGGGCTCAAGGCCCGCAACATGCGCAGCCGCAACGACGTCCGGCTGATCCGCAGCGTCGTGCAGGTCGACGGCGCCGACCGCGAGATCGAGGAGACGACCGTCCAGCGCGGCGACGACCGCGAACGCGGGATGCCGAACGCCGCGGTCAACCTCACCGACGCCGTCATCGAGGGGTCGATGGTGCTGACCCGCACGGTGATCTCGCACCCGCACGGCAAGGCGATCCAGGCCGACCGGCTCGTGCTGACCGGCGCGCTGCTGGCCTACCGGATGGTCGCGAACGGCGAAGTCCGCCTCCCCGGCCTGCGGACCGGCGGTAACGTCAACTTTTCGGGTGCCACGCTGAACAACCCGGACGGCTTCGCGCTCAACGGCAACGGCCTGCACATCGGCGGAAGTCTCTTGTGCGAGGTGGACAACTACGGGCCGGCCAGCCAGCGGAAGCGCTTCTCCGCCACCGGGATCATGTACCTGCCGAGCGCCACGGTGGACAGCGACATCTCGCTGCGCGAGGCCAAGCTGACGGTGTCCCAGCAGGGCCCGATCGCCGTCGACGCGTGGAAGTCCAACGACCCGTACCTCGACCCGCGGCCGGCGCTGGTGGCCGACCGGATGCGCGTCGACGGCAACGTCGAGCTGTCCGACGGCCTGCAGGCGCTCGGCACGCTGCGCATGGTCAACGCCCGGATCGGCGGCTCGCTGCGGCTGGCCGGCGCCGAGGTCAGCGTGGTGCGCGGCAAGTCCCAGCCGTACTACGACCGCGCGCTGCACCTGGACGGCACGGAGATCGGCGGCGACATCGAGGCGACGAGCCTGCGTGTCCCGGCCGGTCAGCTGCGCCTGGCCGACGTCACGGTCGGCGGCAACTTCCTGGCCTGGAACTCGATGTTCCGCCACCCGGGCCGGGACGTGTTCTCGGCGCGCCGGTCCCGGATCGCGGGCAACTTCCAGCTCACGGACGCGACGATCCACGGCACGCTGCGCCTGCAGGGCGTCGAGGTCGGCGGCTCGATCAACCTCGCGGGAACGCGGTTGACCGAGCCGGGACTGCGTGCGACCAGCAGTTTTTCGCTGGACATCCGCACGGGCCGGATCGGCCGCGACCTGACACTGCGGGACAACAACAGCCGCCCGTTCGTCGCGGAGGGCGGCGTCAACCTCGACGGCGCGCAGGTCGCCCGGCGCGTGGACCTGCGGGGTTCGGAGCTGAGGTCGCTGCCACCGTTCAGCGTGGCCCTCGACGCGGGCGACGTCGCGGCGGACGAGTTCACGTTGACGCCGAACGTGCCCCCGGCGGGCCGGGTGGTCCTGCGCCGCGCGCACTGCGGGACGTTGACGGACAACGACGAGTTCTGGGCGGCATCGGGCGGGATCGAGCTGGAGGACTTCCGCTACGACGCCTTGGGCAGAGGAATCCCGCTCGACGACGACAAGGCCCTCGACCGCCGCATCGAGCTCCTCCGCAGGGCAATGCGCGGCTACCGCCCAGGCCCGTACGACCAGCTGGCCCACATGCTCCGCGCGGCGGGCAACGAAGAGCACGCGTCGACGGTGGCGTTGCGCAAACAGCAGTTCAGGTACGAAGCGTTGGCGCGCGGCTTCAAGTTCTTCGGCCCGGGAGTCAGGCTGTGGAGCTGGCTGCAGCGGTCGATGGTGGGCTACGGCTACCGCCCGGTCCGCGCGCTGGGGTGGCTGTTTACGCTGCTGGTGCTGGGCAGCCTGTGGTTCGGCCTGGGCACGGACGACTGCGTGAGTCAGCATCCTACGAATCCGGCGCACGAGATCATCGCGAACGGCCCGCGGTGTGTGGTGAACCAGCAGGACACGGGGCTGCAGTGGAACCCGGTGATCTACACGGCGGACCTGCTGGTGCCGATCGTGGACTTCGGCAACAAGAGCCGCTGGTACATGCACGGAACGGACAACTGGGTGGCGGCGGGGTTCACGGCGTCGGGCTGGATTCTGGCGACGACCGTGGCGGCCGGTGTGAGCCGGATGCTGCGCCGGGAGAATTGATCTCTCTTCGGCTTTCTAGCGTTGGTGCTAGAAAACGCCAGAGTTCGTTAGTCGATGAAGCGGGACCAGAACTCTATGTACCTCGGGCCGTCCGGTGGGGCCGTGCTGATGCCGCCCGTCGCGAACTCGCGGTGCAGGTAATCCCGCAGGTCACAGCCGTAAACGATGATGTCCGTCTGGTACACCGACAGCACCGGGTAGCCGGTCGAGCCGGGGATTCCCGGCAGGTACCGGTGCCCGCAGACCGGCACCAGCTGCGGCACGTCCGCCAGGCGCCGGCGGGCTTCGCGGACCGCGTCCTCCGGGCCGACCGGGCGGGTGCCCCAGTCCGGGAGCCAGAAGCCGTTGTGCTCGACGTCGTAGAGGACGCCGTCGACCGGCCAGGCCAACCGTTTGCGCAGCTGCTCGGGGTTGCCGCAGCGCCAGTCCGGCCAGCGGTCGCCGATCGGGACGCCGGCGGACAGGAACGTGCGGTGGTCCGCGGCGAAGCGAAAACCGAAGCGGCGCTCGACGTCGTCGAGCTCGGGTCCGGTCAGCCCGGGACGCACGGGTTCCCGGAGGTTCTCCTGCAGGTGCCGTGCCTCCTCGAAGGTGAGGGCGCCGGCCGGCTGGACGGGGGTCATGTGCCGAGCCTAAGCGGCGGCTCACCCCGCCGCGCGTTCTTTTCCGCCGTCTTCACGGGGCACCCCCATGGGGTGAGTTTGTTCTCTCATCGGCTGGACTTCGGAACAGAGCGTGAACGCGTGTAGTTCACTCTTGCCGTGACTTCACCCCGACCGCAGGCCCGCGTGCGCGCCCCCGAGCTGCGCGGCGACCTCTGGCTGAACACCGGCGGCCGCCCGCTGACCCTCGCCGGGCTGCGCGGCCGCATCGTCCTGCTGGACTTCTGGACCAGCGGCTGCGTCAACTGCCTGCACGTCCTCGACGAGCTGCGTCCCCTCGAGGCCGAGTTCGCGGACGTGCTCGTGACAATCGGCGTCCACTCGCCGAAGTTCCTGCACGAGGGCGAGCGCGCGTCGATCGAAGCCGCCGTCCGGCGCTACGACGTGCACCACCCCGTGGTCAACGACCCGAAGATGGAGCTGTGGTCGCAGTACGCGGTCCGCGCGTGGCCGACGCTCGCGGTCGTCGACCCCGAGGGGTACGTCGTGCACGTCGCCGCGGGCGAAGGGCACGAAGAGGCGCTTCGCCGCGTCATCGCGGAGCTCGTCACGAAGCACGAAGCGAAGGGGACGCTTCGCCGCGGCGGCAGCCCGTACGTCCCGGTCGAAGAGCAGGCCAGCGAGCTGCGGTTCCCGAGCAAGGCCGTCGCGACGGCCGAGGGACGCGTCCTCGTCGCGGACACCGGGCACCACGCGATCGTCGAGTTCGCGTCGGACGGCGAGACCGTCATCCGGCGCTTCGGCAGCGGGGAACGCGGCGGCCAGGACGGGCCGTTCGACGTCGCGACCTTCGCCGAGCCGTCGGGCATCGCGCTGCTGCCGTACGAGGTCGCCGAGCGCGCCGGCTACCACGCCGTCGTCGCCGACACGGCCGGTCACCGGCTGCGCGGCCTGGACCTGATCACCGGCGAGGTGACGACGGTCGCCGGCACCGGCGCGCAGTGGCGCAGCGGGCCGGACTCGGGCAAGGGCGTCGAGGTCGACCTGACGAGCCCGTGGGACGTCGCCTGGTACGGCGCGGCGGGCGGGGTCGTCGTCGCGATGGCGGGCAACCACACGCTGAGCGTGTTCGACCCGATCTCCGGCACCATCCGCCGTTTCGCGGGGACGACCGTCGAAGGCCTGCGAGACGGCGACGTCAGCGAAGCGTTCTTCGCCCAGACGTCGGGTCTCGCGCCGGACGGCGACAAGCTGTGGCTCGCCGACGCCGAGACGTCGGCGCTGCGCTGGATCGAGCCCGACGGCGAGTCGTTCAGCGTGCACACGGCGATCGGCGTCGACCTCTTTTCGTTCGGCCACACCGACGGCCCGGCCGACCAGGCGCTGCTGCAGCACCCGCTCGGCCTGGCGGTGCTGCCCGGCGACAAGGTCGCGATCGCGGACACCTACAACGGCGCCGTACGCCGCTTCGACGTCTTCACGCGCCAAGTGACCACGATCGCCACCGGGCTTTCGGAACCGCAGGGGCTGCTGCTGCACGAGGGCGAGCTGCTGGTCGTCGAGTCGGCGGCCAACCGCATCGGCCCGCTGGACTCGTCCTCGGCGCCGACGGTCGTCGCGGGTGACGCGCACGCCGTCCGCCGGCCACCGACCGTGCTCGCGCCGGGCGAAATCGACTTTTCGGTCGTCTTCGCGGCGCCGCCGGGCGAGAAGCTCGACGACCGCTTCGGCCCGTCGACCCGGCTGGAGATCAGCGCGTCGCCGCCTTCGCTGCTGGCTGAGGGCGGCGGCACCGGCACGGATCTCAAGCGCACGATCCGGCTCGCCGACGGGGTGACCGAGGGCGTGCTGCAGGTCGTCGCGCAGGCCGCGAGCTGCGACGACGGTGGCGAGCACCCGGCGTGCCGGATCACCCGGCAGGACTGGGGCGTGCCGGTGCGCCTGGCGGCGGACGGGGCGAGTGAGCTGAGCCTGGTCATGGCGGGCGCGCCCGCCGAGTAGCATGCCAACCGTGTCTGACGGGCCGAAACTCGAGATCCAGATGCTGCACGACCGCGTCCTCGTGCGGCTGTCGCCGGAAGAAGGCGAGCGCCGCAGCAGCGGCGGCATCGTGATCCCCGCGACGGCGCAGGTCGCGCGGCGGCTCGCGTGGGGTGATGTACTGGGCGTCGGCAACAGTGTGCGGAACGTCAAGACCGGCGACCGCGTGCTCTTCAACCCGGACGACCAGCTCGAGGTCGAGATCCAGGGCGAAGGGCACCTGGTGATGCGCGAACGCGACATCCACGCGGTGGCGATGGAGCGGACCGAGCACGGCACGGGGCTCTACCTGTAGGCCGGCTCCCGCAGAGGGGCAGGGGGCGTGGCAGACGACAACCAGCGCGAGCGCGCCGAGCCGGAGGCGGAGGAGCGGGTCGAGGCGGCCGCGCTCGCAGGGGAGCTGCCCGCCGCGCCCGAAGCCGGGACCACGGGTCTAACCGCAGCGGGAACGCCCGCAGAGGAGCCCGCTGCCGAGGCACATGCGGCGGCCGCCGAGCCCGCGGAATCGTCGACCGCTGCGCTCGAACCCGCTTTGGCGCCGCCCGCCGCAGTCCCCGCCGTTGATGAAGCCGCCGTCACCACAGATCTCTTTTCCGATGATCTCCTCGGCGAGCTCCTCGAAACCCCCGCCCCGCCGCCCGCGCCCGAGACTCCCGCTCGGAAGCTTCGCAAGGGCCTGGCCCGGACCATGATGTCCATCGGGATCGCGCTCGGGCTGTTCGTCATCCTCTACGCCATCGACCTGATCGCCAGCGCCGGGGATGTGCCGCGCGGGGTGACCGTTGCCGGGATCGAGGTCGGGGGGCTCACCCATGCCGAAGCCGAAGCCAAGCTGCGCAAGGAACTCGAACCGCGGCTGACCAAGCCCGTCGTCGTCCACGCCGGGGATGTCCAGGCCGAGCTCGTGCCCTCGAAGTCCGGGCTCGGGCTCGACTGGCCGAACACCCTCGGGCTCGCCGGACACCAGCCGCTCAGTCCGATCACGCGGATCATGTCCTTCTTCAGCAGCCGCGAGGTCGGGGTCGCCACGCAAACCGATCCGAACCAGATCGCCCAGGCCGTGCGCGAACTGGCCGACGGCAAGCTGAACCACCCCGCCACCGAAGGCTCGGTCGGGTTCATGGCCGTCGGCGGCAGCGGTGGCGGCGTCACCCCCTACCCGATCCTGCCGCGGCAGGGACAGCAGCTGGCCGACCTCGGCGGCGCCGTGCGCACCGTTACCGACCACTGGCTCGACCCCGGTGGCGTCAAGCTCGGCATGGCGATCACGCCCGTGAAGGCCACCGCCGCCGGGGTGCAGGCGGCCTTCCAGCAGATCGTCGTGCCCGCCGTCGCCAAGCCCGTCGTTGTGCACGGGCAGGGCAAGGACGTGCCGCTCACGCCCGCCACCATCGCGTCGTCGTTCCAGTTCGCCGCCGTCGAGGGTGGGGCCGTCGAGGTCCGGATCGACCAGGGCAAGCTGCAGGCCGCGCTCAAGGACGCCCTCGCGAGCACCGAGACCGACGGCAAGGACGCCCAGATCGTCTTCACCGGCGACCAGCCCGCCGTCGAGCCGTCCGAGGACGCCCGGAAGGTCAACTGGGACAAGACCTTCCTGCCGCTCATCGACGTGCTCAAGAAGACCGACGGCCGCGACCTCCCCGTCGTCTACAGCGCGTCGAGCCCCAGCGTGACCACCGACGCCGCCAGCGCGCTCGGCATCAAGGAGGTCATCGGCCAGTTCACCACCGGTGGCCTGGCCGGCCCCGCCGCGACGAACAACCGGACGCTCGCCGACCGCGTGTCCGGCACGATCGTCAAGCCCGGCGAGACCTTCAGCCTCAGCGCCCGCTCCGGCGCGCGCACCGCCGACGCCGGCTACGTGTCCGCCCCCGTCGACGAAGACGGCACCGGCGCCGAAGTCGTCGGTGGTGGCGTCTCGCAGCTCGCGTCCACTTTGTACAACGCGGGCTACCTCGCGGGCCTGACCGACGGCGGTCACCTCGAGCACGACCACTACCTCGACCGCTACCCCGCCGGCCGCGACGCCAAGGCCGTCAACGCCGACGGCAGCGCCGTCGAGCTCAAGCTGACCAACGACTCGCCGACCGGGTTCGCCATCCAGGCCACGGTTTCCGGCGACTCCGTGACCGTCCGGATCTGGGGCACCCGCCACTACCGCGTCGAGAGCCAAACCGGCGCGCAAACCCCCGGGGATCCCCCGCCGGTCCAGTTCGGCGGCACCACCCCGTGCCAGCCGTCGATCGGCACGTCCGGCTTCAGCGTCACCGACACGCGCGTGCTCTACGACGTCGCGAGCGGCGCCGAGGTCCGCCGGACGTCGCACACGGCGACCTACGGTCCGCGTCCGACCATCCTCTGTTGAGTTGTCAGCGAAGGACCATGCACCCCGCCTCCTCGAAGTCACGCAGCCACGACGGCTCCCGGAAGTGCTTGTTCCACCGCAGATCCAGCTTGTCCAATTTGGACAGCTGAGCGATCGACGACGGAAGCGTCGCAAGCAGGTTCTCCCGCAGGTCGAGCTGACGCAGCTCGCCGAGGGACCCGATCGACGAAGGCAGCGCCGTCAACCGGTTGCCCCGCAGGTGCAGCTCCCGCAACGCGCCGAGCGCACCGATCGACTCCGGCAGCGCCGCCAGCTCGTTGCGGTACAGCCGGAGTTCGCGCAGTGCAGCGAAACCCGACAGATCCGCGGGAAGCGAGCCGAGCCGGTTGTCCGTGCAGCCCAGGTACCGCAACCGGCTCAACCGGCACCAAGCCGCCGGGAACGACGTCAGCCGGTTGTCGCTGACGTACAGGTACTCGGTGAGCCCGGCCAGGTCGCCCAGCTCGTCCGGCAGCGAGTCGAACTCGTTGTGCCCCAAGTCGAGCGTGTGCAACGACGTCAGCGCCGAAATGCCAGGTGGGAGCGACGAAAGCCGGTTCGCCGCCAGGTTGAGCACCTCCAGGCCGGTGTGCGTCCACAGCGAAGAAGGCACCGCCGTAAGCGAGTTCTTGTACAGATCCAGCCGCGTCACCCCAGGGGGCAGCGAAGGCACCGAAGTCAGCCCCTGGCCGCTCAGCTCCACTGACGTCATGACGGCCGCCTGGTCCGGGGCAGCGACGCCCAGCTGCGCGCGTCGTCCGGAGTGGACACTTGGATCCGCAGGCCCGGCGCCTCGGACACCGCCAGCTCGGTCAGCCGGAGGTCCATCCGGCCGGCTTGCGGGTGGTTGATCCGCCGCAGCCGGGCCTGGGGTTCGGCGACCTCGTGCCGGGCCCACAGCTCCGCGAACTCCGGGCTCAGCGCCGACAACCGGCGGATGTCCTCTTCCCACGACGGGTCGCCGACGTGCCTGCCGTACTCGGCGCGCATCCGCGCGACCATGTAGGGAACCTCCTCGTCGTAGTTCACGAAGAACCGCCGCGCGTTCGGCTCGGTCACGCAGCACCACAGCAGGTTCTTGTGCAGGCACGGCAAGCTGTGCCACTCCCAGAACAGCTCCTCCTGGGCCGCGTTCGACTCCAGGATGTCGAACCGGCCGTTGACCACCGTGGCGGGCAGCGGGTCGAGCGCGCGCAGCACCTCGCGCACGGTGTCCGGCACCGTTTCCACCGTCGACGGCAGCCGTGACGGCGTCAGCTCCGCCAGCCGGTAAAGGTGTTCCCGCTCCGGGGCTTCCATCCGCAGCGTGCGCGCCACGGCGTCGAGCACCTGCGAGCTCGCGTTGATCGGCCGCCCCTGCTCCAGCCACGTGTACCAAGTGACGCCGACGCCGGCGAGCAGCGCCACCTCCTCGCGGCGCAACCCGCTGAGCCGACGGCGTGGGCCGGGCGCGAGCCCGACCTCCGCTGGGCCGATCCGCGCCCGGCACGCCTTGAGGAACTGGCCGAGTTCCTCTCGGCGGCTGGTGTGGACCGGTGTCCGGGTCATGCCGACATCGTGCCCGAGGGGTACGACAATTCTCGGCGAAGCAGGTACTCCCAGCACCAGCATCCGCAGGCTCTCTCCGAAAACAACCGAAGAACTCCAAGGTCAGTGCCATGACTCTGACCACCCCTGCCCCGGCCACGGACCGGGAAGCCCGGCCGGACCGGCGGCCGTGGTTCATGCTGGCCGTCCTGCTGCTCGGCCAGTTCATGGCGCTGCTCGACGTCACCGTCGTGAACGTCGCCATGACCGACATCCGCACCGACCTGCACGCGTCCGGCGCCGCGCTGCAGCTCGTCGTTTCCGGCTACACCGTGGGCTACGCGATGCTGCTCATCACCGGCGCCCGCCTCGGCGAGCTCTACGGCCGGCGCCGGCTGTTCGTCACCGGCACGATCGCCTTCACCGTCTGCTCCGCGCTCTGCGGCCTGGCGCCGGACGAAAAGATCCTCATCGCCGCTCGGATCGCCCAAGGCGCCGGCGCCGCGTTGATGATGCCGCAGGTCATCAGCCTCATCCAGGCGCGGTTCACGGGCGCCGCGCGGGCCAAGGCGCTCAGCGCGTACACCGCGGTCATCTCGGTCGCGTTCGTGGCCGGCCAGGTGCTCGGCGGCGTCCTCGTCGGCGCGGACCTGTTCGGGACGGGCTGGCGGCCGATCTTCCTGGTCAACGTCCCGCTCGGTGTGCTCGTGGCCGTCCTCGCCGCCAGGCTGGTGCCCGGCGGCATCGCGAAGGCGGGCCGTCGGCTCGACCTCGCCGGGCTCGCGATCGCGGTGCCGTCGGTGGTGCTCGTCGTGCTGCCGCTGGTGCTCGGGCACGAGACGGGCTGGCCGGCCTGGACGTTCGTTTCGATCGCGGTGGGCGCGCTGCTGGCCGTGCTGTTCGTGGTCGTCGAACGCCGGGTGGCCGACCCGCTCGTCGACCTCGCCGTCCTCAAGATCCGCGGGGTGGCCCCGGGCTTGGCGACGCTCGCGGCGGGAGTCGCGTCCTACGGCGGGTTCCTCTTCTGCGTGTCGCTGCACCTGCAGTCGGGCCTCGGCAAGACGGCGATGGCCGCCGGGCTGGCGATGGCGCCGGGTGGCGTCGTCTTCGGCCTGTGCGGGTTCTTCTGGAACCGGCTGCCGCGGCGGGTGCACGCCTGGCTGACCCCGTGCGGCTACGCGGGATCCGCGGTCGCCTACGCGCTGCTCGGGCTGGGCCGGGACGGCGGGACGCTGTTCTTCGTGGCCCTCTTGCTGTTCGGGCTGTCGATGGGACCCGCGTTCGGCTCGCTGATGGTGAACGCGCTGACGCACGTCCCGCTCGAGCGCGCGGCGGACGTCAGCGGCCTGCTGACCACCACGCTGCAGCTGGGCCAGGTGGTCGGCGTGGCCACGTTCGGCAGCCTGTTCCTCACTCTGGCCGTGACGTCGTCCGCGACCGCCCTCAGCACCGCGATGACCTGCGCCGCCGTGCTGCTGCTCGTCGGCGCAGGCCTCTCGCTCAGGCGGTAGTGCGGTGGCCGCCCTTGACCCTGGCGTAGATCGCCGAAGCCGCGATGACGCCGACGATGGCCGCGACGACCTGGAAGATGTGCCGGATCCAGTCGATGCCGGACGTGTCGCGGACGCCGAACACCCCGGCGAGCCAGTTGCCGATGAACGCGGCCACGATGCCGACGACGATCGTCAGCCAGATCGGGATCTTCTGGTCGCCCGGGGCGAGCAAACGGCCGAGCACGCCCAGGATCAGGCCCACGATGATCGTCGAGATGATGCCCCAAAGTCCGCCGAGCACGGTTGCCTCCTCGGATAGCGCAATAAGCGCCACGGTGGCATCGATCCCGCCGCCTCGCGCGCGCTGACCCCCGATGAGGTGATGGTACGAAAAGACCCGGCCCGGTCCGCCCCCGACAGCGGACCGGACCGGGCCGGGTCTTGGGAAGTACTGCTTACCTGGTCACGCCTCGGCGTCCGTACGCGCCGGCGGCGATGCTGACACCGATCGCGGCGAGGACAACCTGGGTCAGGATTTCCAGCCAGTCGATGCCGGGGGTGTCGGCGTAGCCGAGACCGCGGGCGATGGCCGTGCCGATGAAGGCGGCGATGATACCGATCACGATGGTCAGCCAGATCGGGATGCTCTGCTTGCCGGGTGCGACCAGCCGGCCCAGAACACCGATGATCAGCCCGACGATGAGTGCGCTGACGATGCCGGCGACAGTCATCACTTTCTCCTCTCAAGGATCCGCGAACCCGGCCACTCGGGTCCGTCGGACTCGGTGAGCGGAATGCCCGCACTGTCCGGTCCTGAAACACGAAACGGGCCCTCCTCACGCGAGGAGAGCCCGTTTCGTGACTATCAGAATGCGGCTTCGTCCAGCTCCATCAGCGCGTTGTCGGCGGCCTCCACGATGGCGCGGCGGGAGGTCAGCTCCGGCAGCACCTGCTTCGCGAAGAACGACGCCACGGCGATCTTGCCCTCGTAGAACGGGACGTCCTTGGCGGACGCGCCCGCGTCGAGCTTGCCGATGGCGACCTCGGCGTGCTTGAGCAGCTGCCAGCCGATGAGCAGGTCGCCGACCGACATCAGCAGCCGGACCGTGTGCTGGCCGACCTTGTTGATGTTCTGCGGGTCCTCCTGCGACGCGGTCAGGTAGCCGATCAGCGAGCCCAGCATGCCCTGGGTGTCCTCGAGGGCCTGCTTGAGCAGCCCGCGCTCGTTCTTGAGCCGGCCGTTGCCCGCCTCGGACTCGATGAACTTCGTGATCTCGCCGGCGACGAAGGCCAGCGACTGGCCCTTGTCGCGGACGATCTTGCGGAAGAAGAAGTCCAGCGACTGGATCGCCGTGGTGCCCTCGTACAGCGAGTCGATCTTGGCGTCGCGGATGTACTGCTCGATCGGGTAGTCCTGCAGGAAGCCGGAACCGCCCAGGGTCTGCAGCGACTGCACGAGCTGCTCGGTGGCGCGCTCGGAGCCGACGCCCTTGACGATCGGCAGCAGCAGGTCGTTCACGCCGTGCGCGACCTTCTGGTCACCCTCGCCGGTCCACAGCTGGTCCTGGAAGGACGCGGTGTACAGGTAGACCGCGCGGAGGCCCTCGGCGTACGCCTTCTGGAGCATCAGCGAGCGGCGGACGTCCGGGTGGTGCGTGATGGTGACGCGCGGGGCGGCCTTGTTCAGCATGTTCGGCAGGTCGGCGCCCTGGACGCGCTCCTTGGCGTACTCGAGCGCGTTGAGGTAACCGGTCGACAGCGTCGCGATGGCCTTGGTGCCGACCATCATCCGGGCGTACTCGATGACCTGGAACATCTGCGCGATGCCGTCGTGCACCTCGCCGAGCAGCCAGCCCTTGGCCGGGGTGCCGTGCTGGCCGAAGGTCAGCTCGCACGTCGTCGAGGCCTTGATGCCCATCTTGTGCTCGACGTTCGTGACGAAGGCGCCGTTGCGCTCGCCCAGCTCACCGGTCTTCGAGTCGAAGTGGAACTTCGGCACGAGGAACAGCGACAGGCCCTTGGTGCCCGGCTTGGTCTCGATGCCGGGACCCTCGGGGCGCGCCAGCACGAGGTGCATGATGTTTTCGCTCATGTCGTGCTCGGCCGAGGTGATGAACCGCTTCACGCCGTCGATGTGCCAGGAGCCGTCCTCCTGCTTGGTGGCCTTGGTGCGGCCCGCGCCGACGTCGGAGCCGGCGTCCGGCTCGGTCAGCACCATCGTGGCGCCCCAGGCCCGGTCGATCATGATCTGGGCCCAGTGCTTCTGCTCTTCGGTGCCGTTCTTGTTCACGATCATCGCGAAGTTCGGGCCCGCCAGGTACATGAACAGCGGGGCGTTGGCGCCGAGGATCAGCTCGGACGCGGCCCACTGGACCGTGGGGGGCAGGCCGAAGCCGCCGAGGTCGTTGGTCAGGCCCAAGCGCCACCACTCGCCGTCGAGGAGCTGCTGGTAGCTCTTCTTGAACGACTCGGGGATCTTGACGCTGAAGGTCTTCGGGTCGTACACGGGCGGGTTGCGGTCGGCGTCGGCGAAGGACTCGGCGAGCGGGCCGGTCGCGAGCTTGTTCAGCTCGGACAGCACCCCGCGGGCGGTCTCCTCGTCGGACTCGGCGAGCACACCCTTGCCCAGGCGCTCCTGCACGCCCAGGACCTCGAAGAGGTTGAACTCCAGGTCTCGGACGTTGCTCTTGTAGTGGCCCATGTCGTCACTCCAATGTGTTCGGCTCCCCGGCCGGGCACATATTCGCCTTACTCGCCGGTAACTTCAGGATATTACCTGCGGGTAACCAGAGCAAGCAGATCCGCACTTCCGAGTGCGGAAATCCGGGTGTTCGAGGGGTCAGCGCTGGCCCGGGAGCGCCGTTGTGTCGGCAGTCACCGGCACGTGGCCGTCCTCCGCCCGGGCGACGAGGATCCCGCCGCGGAAGGCGATGGTGACGGCGTGCGTGCGGTCCCGCGCGGACAGCTTGCGCAGGATGCTCTTGACGTGGGTCCGGACCGTTTCGACGGACAGGAACAGCAGCTTCGCGATCGCGGAGTTCTCGAGACCCTCGGCGACCAGCTGGAGCACCTGGTACTCGCGCCGGGACAGCGGCATCCCGCCGCGCGGCGCCGGTGGGCTGTCGTGGGCGAGGTCGCCCTTGGGGACGGTCGCCCGCTTCGGCCGGGCGGTGAGCGCGGCCAGCGCCGGATCGATGTACCGGCGCTCGGTGTGGGCGCGGCGGATCGCTTCGGCGAGCCGTCGCGAATCGATCGACCGCGGCACGATCGCGTGCGTACCGGCGGCGATCGCGGCCGCGAGGTACTGCTGCGTGCGGTTCGTGTCCCGGATGAGCGTGACCAGGATCAGCGCCGGGTCGCCGGCGTTGAGCAGCTTCGTCAGGTGGCAGTTCGGGTCGAGCGCCGAATCGAGCACGACGACGTCCGGCTTGACCTGCTCGCACAGCTGCAGCGCGGCGTGGTGGCTGGCCGCCTGGCCCGCCCAGTGCAGCCCCTGGCTGCGGTGGACGAGCGCGGCGAGGCCGTCGCGGAAGATCGGGACCGGATCGACGACCGCCACGCCGAGACTGCGCCCGCCGGGTCCGGCCGGCCCGATGGGCCTGCGGGTGGGCTCGATGCCGTGCATCGTGGGCCTCCGTCTCTGCGCCGTCGCTCCTGGGGACGCCTCCCGGCGTCGTCCGGTCCCCCCTGCCGGGACCGGCCAAAAGTGACTCCTCCTGCTTGGTACGAGTCGCGATTGCGCAGCTCATGACGTCAATTACCCCTCATGGCCCAATCCGCCGGTCACAGCAAACTTTGAGTAGAAGACGATCTTGAAGCGACGGTTCGGCCGGGTCGGGGAGGACCCGAAGGGGCGGTTGGCGCTACTGAGGGTGGCTCGCGCCGTATTCAACGATTTCGACAGTCATCGGATGCGGCGCGCAGCTCCGCGAACTCGGCAGCGAGCCCGGCCGGCGTCCAGTGCGCGTTGAGCCCGCTCGGGTTCGGCAGCACCCACACGTGGGTGTCCCCGATCCGGTGTTCTTGCCGCCCGACGCGCGCCTTCGGGAAGCCGAACGCGGTCCGGTAGGCGGTGATCCCGACGACGGCGAGCCACCGCGGCCGGTACTTCTCGACCTTGGCGTGGAGGAGCTTGCCACCTTCGCGGAACTCGTCGGCGGTGAGCTCGTCGGCGCGGGCGGTCGTTCTCGCGACGACGTTCGTGATGCCGAGCTTGAGGTCGAGCAGCTGGTCTTGTTCCGCGGGTTTGTACAGGCGGGGCGTGAAGCCGCCGTTGTGGAGGGCGGGCCAGAAGCGGTTGCCGGGGCGGGCGAAGTGCTGTTTCAGCGCGCCGGAGTAGAGGCCGGGGTTGATGCCGCAGAAGAGGACGTCGAGACCGGGCGCGATGACGTCCGGGATGGTCGTGTCCCGCGCGGCGGCCAGCTGGTCCTTGGTGGGTCTCACGTGCCCAGTTTCCGGCATGCTCGTCTGGTGGAAGTCACCGCGGACGGGTGTCCCGTCGAGGTCTACCTGCTGTTGCCGGCCGCCGGTGAGCCGGAGCTCGTGCACGCGGCTTTGCCACCGGGGGCGTCGATCCTGGAGCTGGGGTGCGGGGCGGGGCGGGTGACGCATCCGTTGCTGTCGCTGGGGCACGCCGTGGTTGCTGTGGACGATTCGCCGGCGATGCTCGCGCACGTCCGGGCTCCGACGGTGTGCGCGCGGATCGGGGACCTGGACCTCGGGCGGACGTTCGACGCGGTGCTGCTGGGGAGCCATCTGATCAACACAGCGGTGGACGCCGACCGCCGCGCGATGCTCGCCGCCGCGCGGCGGCACCTCGCGCCCTCGGGGCGGCTGATCGTCGAGTGGCACCCGCCGGAGTGGTTCGACGCGGTCGCGTCTGGGCAGGGCGGGCGGCTCGGGGAGGTCGCGATCTCGCTGGCCGACGTGGTCCGGGACGGCGATCTGCTGTCGGCGACCGTCCGGTATTCGGCGCGGGGACGGCGGTGGAGCCAAGAGTTCACCTGCCGCCGTCTTGCGCTCGAGAGCGTCCTGACCTCGGCTGATCTGGTCTTCGAGCGGTGGCTGACCGCGGACCGGACCTGGTTTACCGCTCGGGTTTCGGACGGGCCGTATTGCGAGGAGCGTGCCAACCGAGCCGGCTGACTTCGCGATCTTGTCCACAGGCTGCCGCGGTTGTGGACAACTCGGCCGCCCGCTCGCTTTTTCGAGGGTTTTGTCGGGGGCCGCCGATACGCTGGAGCGGGGACGCCCCCCAGGGACGGGCGGGGGCTGTCCGGTGAGGGTGAGGGGCTGGAGGGGCAGCAGCTCGGCGGGCCGCGTTCGATCGCCCGGTCCGCGCTGCGGAAATCGAGAGTTCACCTTGTGCCGTCCCGACCGTCGGACACTCTCTGACCTCGGCGAATCCGGCCCGCGAAACCTGGCCGGACCTGGTTCACCGCCCGCCTTCGTCGCGGGGGGTAGCGGATTCACCACTGACCTGCGTACCCTGTGTGATCTCCCGCACAGCGCCGTACCGAGGAGGATTTCGTGCAGCTTCCGCTCATCCTCGGGCTGGTCGCGCTGGTCATCGCCGTCGCCGCTCTCGTTGTCGTCCTCGAAGATCGTCGCGCTGCCAAGCGGGCCGCTCTGCAGCGGAAAGCTCGGCTAGCGCGTCTCGGCGAAGTGGACCCGCTCGCTCCGGGCCGGCTGCACGCCGACCGGTGAACGCAGGACCGCCAGCAGCAGCGCCCCGAACACCCAGCCGAGCCCCGCGCCGGTCGTGTTGTTCATGAGGTCGTCCACGTCGAAGATGCGGTAGGCGTACGGTGCCGTCCCGAAGTTGGCCGTCAGCTGCGTGAGCTCGATCAGCAGCGACGCCGTGAAGCCGATCAGGAGCGTCCCGATCAGGCCGCGGCGCCACAGCACCCGCGCGAACACCCCCAGCGGGACGAACAGCAGCACGTTGAGGCACGCCTGCTGGAACGTCTGCGTCGTGAACCACTGCGACCCGTGCTTGAGCACCTCCGTGTGGATGTCGGTGATCCACTGGAACGGGTGCAGCTGCACGGTCTGGCTCAGCCGGCGCGTGCCCGGCCCGGGCAGCGGCAGGAAGACGACCGCCAGGGTCATGCACCCGTACAACAGCACCGCGGCGGTCGTCAGCAGGCCCCGGACGCGCAGGCCGCCGTAGCGCGCGAGCTGCGTGATCAGCTGCGGCACCAGCACCACGGTCCACAGCGCCAGGAAGCCGATGAACCCGTACTGCAGGGCGGTGACCTGTGCGTTCGTCATGCCACCGACGCTATGGATCTTGCCCTGCGAGTACTTCGGTCGAAGAGCCCGACCGCATCGGCCAGTCGGCCGACCGACGCCGGGCCGATCGGTCAGTCGTCTTCGCTGTCCTCGGAGCGCTCGGACCGCCACGCGCTGAACACCGTGCCGCCGATCAGCAGCACGACGACGGCCAGCACCACGAGTACGACCTCGATGCCCATACGTCCCCCACACGTCGTAGTGCCCGGCTCATCGCGTCCGAGTTAATGGCTGTTACCGGACCCGGCGCGCGTGCGAACCTGCGCGCATGGTCCACGTGCGACGGCTGACGCCCGACGATGTCCCGGTGCTGCGCGAAATCCGGCTTCGCGCGCTCGCGGACACCCCCGAGAACTTCGGCTCGCTCGTCGCCGTCGAACGCGCGAAGCCGGACGGCGAGTGGCGTGACTGGCTGCGCGACAGCGCCTGGTTCGCCGCCTTCGACGAGGACGAAGACGCCGTCGCGCTCGTCTGCGGCCGGCCCGTCGAGCCGGAATGGCTCGTCTTCTCGATGTGGGTTGCGCCACAGGCGCGCGGCCGCGGAGTCGCCGTCCGGCTCATGGACGCCGTTCGCGAAGCGGCCGAAGAAGCCGGTGCGGACGCGATCGGCCTGCACGTCTTCGAGGGGAACGACCGCGCGCGGCGCGTCTACGAACGACTCGGGTTCGTCCACACCGGCGAGTCCGAGGTCATAACCGGAAAAGGCAGACGTAACCGGATGCGGCTTGCGCTCACCCGGGAATGACCACGACGCTCGGCACGTCGAAGTCTTGTGCAGGGCAACGAAAGGGAACGCTCATGGCACCGGTCCGGGTCGGCATCGTCGGGCTCAGCGCGAACGGCGGCTGGGCCGCCACCGCGCACGTGCCCGCGCTGGCCGCGGTGGACGGCTACGAACTCCGCGCGCTCAGCGGGAGCAGCGCCGAGACGGCGCGGGTGGCCGGGGAGAAGTACGGCGTGCCGCTGACCTTCGGCGACGCCGGGGAGCTGGCGCGGCACCCGGAGGTCGACCTGGTCGTCGTCGCGGTGAAGGTGTCCGAGCACCGCGCGCTGATCGAGCCCGCGCTGGCCGCGGGCAAGCAGGTGCTCAGCGAGTGGCCGCTCGGCGCGAGCCTCGCCGAGACCGACGCGCTGGTCGAAGCCGCTCGCGGAAGGCAGACCGCGGTTGGCCTGCAGGGCCGGTCCGCGCCCGCGTTGCGCTACCTGCGCGACCTCATCAAGGACGGTTACGTCGGCCGCGTGCTCTCGACGTCGCTCATCGGCTCAGGCGGCAACTGGGGGCCGTCGGTCCGGGCCGGGCGCGACTACCAGCTGCACCCCGAAGGCGGGGCGACCATGCTGACGATCCCGTTCGCGCACACCGTCGACGCCTTCGACATGGTGCTCGGCCGGTTCGCCGAGCTGTCGGCGACGATGGCGACCGTCCGGCCGCGGGTGCGCGACGAGGTCACCGGCGACTCGGTCCCGATGACCGCGCCGGACCAGATCGCCGTCAACGGCGTGCTGAAGGGCGGCGCCGTCGCGTCGCTGCACCTGCGCGGCGGGTCGTCGCCCGCCACGGACTTCCACTGGGAGATCAACGGCACCGAGGGCACCCTGCTCGTCACCGCCGCGGACCCGCTGTTCTGGATCGCGAAGCTGACGCTGCGCGGCAGCCGGACCGGCACGCTGGAGAAGCTCACCGTGCCCGCCCGCTACGAGCTCCCGCAGCTGGCCGGGCGCAGCGCGGAGCCGTCGTACAACGTCGCGCACGCCTACGCGCGGCACCTGAAGGGCGACCTGCCGGACTTCGCGCACGCGCTGGGCGTGCACCGAGTGCTTGACGCCGTCCAGCGGTCGGCCGACACCGGGACGCGGATTCACCCGGACGCAGAGTAACTGTTACCGGCGGTTGTAGCTTTCCGTTCGTCCCGGACTTACTCTCGGGTGATGGACGACGTTGTCTACGACCGCGCGGGCCGGGGCGAGCCGCTGGTGCTGATCCACGGCATCGGGCATCGGCGTCAGGCCTGGGCGCCGGTGTTTCCGCTGCTCACGCCGCATCGCGACGTCATCGCCGTGGACCTGCCGGGCTTCGGGGAGTCGCCCGAGCCGTCCGGCGGGTACGGCGTCGAGCCGGCGCTGGTGATGTTCAAGGAGCTGTTCACCGAGCTGGGCCTCGACCGGCCGCACGTCGCCGGCAACTCCCTCGGCGGCCTGCTGTCGCTCGCGCTCGGGCAGGCCGGGCTCGTCCGCAGCGTCACGGCGTTGTCGCCGGCCGGGCTGTGGAACCGCACGCAGAAGATGTACGCGATCGCCACGCTCAAGGCCCACCGCACGCTCGCCCAGCGCACGCCACCGCACGTCGTGCGCCGCATCGCCGCGACCCCGGCCGGGCGCAAGGCGCTGACCGGGATGATCGTCGGGAAGCCGGCGCTGCTGACCCCGGACGACGTCGTCGAGGACGCCCACGCGCTCGCGACCGCGCCGGGCTTCGAGCCCACCGCCGCGCAGTCGCGCGGGGACTTCCGCTTCACCGGGCCGGTCACCGGCGTCCCGGTGACGATCGCCTGGGCCGAGCACGACCGGATCCTCGCCCGTCCCCGCGTCGCCGACCTGCGGAAGGTCGCTCCGAACGGGACGTTCCGGCTGCTGCCCGGCTGCGGGCACGTGCCGATGAACGACGACCCCGGACTCGTCGCGCGGGTGTTGCTCGACGGAAGCCGTTAGATGACATTCGCTTTACGTCCGTCTTTTGACCCTGGTAGGTGACTGCTTCACGAGGCAGAATCCTCCGCCGTGCGCCCGTTGGGGACGTTGGGCGCGAATCGGAGGAAACACGCATGAGGCTTTCAACCCGGCTCGCGGTGCTCGCCGCGGCCGCGCTGGCGACGACCGCGGTCACCACCGCGCCCGCGTCCGCGGGCCAGCGCCCGGACCCCACCACCGACGTCCGGATCATCGGGTTCAACGACCTGCACGGCAACCTCGAGCCGCCGGCCGGCTCCGGCGGCCGCGTCCGGCAGTCCGACGGGACTACTGTGGACGCCGGCGGCGCCGCTTACCTGGCGACGCACGTGAAGCAGCTTCGCTCGCAGGTGCGCAACTCGTTCGTCGTGTCCGCCGGCGACAACATCGGCGCGTCGCCGCTGACCTCGGCGCTGTTCCACGACGAGCCGACCATCGACTTCCTGAACATGCTGGGCGTCAACGGCTCCGTGGTCGGGAACCACGAGTTCGACGAGGGCTACAAGGAGCTGCAGCGCATGCAGTTCGGCGGCTGCCACCCGACCGACGGGTGCCAGTTCGAGAAGACCTTCGGCGGTGCGAAGTTCCCGTTCCTCGGGTCCAATGTGTACTTCACCAACGGCCTGCCCGCGTTGTTGCCGTTCACCGTCAAGTTCGAGGGCGGCGTGCCGATCGGCGTCATCGGCGCCACGCTGAAGGACCTGCCGTCGGTCGTCACGCCGGAGGCGATCAAGGGCCTCAAGTTCGGCGACGAGGTCGAAGCGATCAACCGCACCGCGGACCTGCTCGACTTCTTCGGGGTCAAGGCCCAGATCGTGCTGCTGCACCAGGGTGACAGCACCGAGCTCGAGGGCCCGAACGACTGCAAGGTCCTGCCGGGCCCGGCCAGCGCCATCGCGAAGGCGGTGACCCCGAAGGTCGACGCGATCTTCACCGGCCACAGCCACCAGCAGTACAACTGCGTGATCAACGACCCGGCCGGCCAGCCGCGCCCGGTCATCCAGGGCGCGTCCTTCGGCCGGCTGCTGTCGGTCGTCGACTTCAAGATCAGCCTGAAGACGCGCGACGTCGTGCGGTCGCAGACCAAGGCGTTCAACGAGATCGTCACGCGGACGGTCACGCCGGACCCGGCCGTGGCGGCGCTCGTCGCCGACGCCGTGGCGAAGTCCGGCCCGATCGCGAACAAGCAGATCGGCACCATCACCCAGGACCTGAAGGCGGCGGGCAACGCGGCCGGCGAGTCGGCGCTCGGCGACGTCATCGCCGACGCGCAGCTCGCGGGCACGCAGTCGAACAGCGCGGTCATCGCGATGACCAACCCGGGTGGCATCCGCGCCGACCTGAACTACGCGTCGTCGTCGGCCGGCGAAGGTGACGGCGTGGTGACCTACGGCGAGGCGTTCACCGTCCAGCCGTTCTCGAACATCATGCAGACGATCACGCTGACCGGCGCGAACCTCAAGAACGTGCTGGAGCAGCAGTGGGCGCCGGGCGTGAACCCGAAGTTCCTGCAGATCTCGAGCTCGCTGCACTACAGCTGGTCGGCGTCCGCGGCGCAGGGCTCGCGGGTCTCGAACATCACGGTCAACGGCACGCCGGTCGACCCGGCGGCGACGTACCGCGTGTCGGTGAACAACTTCCTCGCCGCCGGCGGGGACGGCTTCACCGAGTTCACCAAGGGCACCAACCTGGCCGGCGGCCCGGTGGACCTGGACGCGCTGGTCGCGTTCCTGGGCGCCCACCCGAACCTGGCCCCGCCCGCGGCGGACCGGGTGACCCAGCTGCCGTGATCCGGTTTTTCCAAGACGGTGGCCCGACAATGGACTCATGCCGACTTGGGAAGACGTCGTACGCCTGGCCTCGGGACTCCCCGAGGCCGAGGCGTCGACCTGGTACCGCACGCCCGCGCTGAAGGTGGCGGGCAAGGGGTTCGCGCGGCTGCGCACCGAGGCCGAGGGCGGCCTGGTCGTGATGTGCGGGCTCGACGAGAAGGCCGCGTTGCTGGAGTCCGGCGACGCGGCCTTCTTCACGACCCCGCACTACGACGGGCACGGCTCGATCATCGTCGACCTGGAGAAGGTCGACGTCGATCAGCTGCGCGAGCTGCTCGAAGAGGCGTGGCGGATGAAGGCGCCGCCCCGGCTCACCAGGTGAGCTCGCCCTTGAGCATGCTCATGAGGATCATGTCGTGGCGTTCGCCGTTCTGGCCGACGAAGGACTCGCGATGCCGGCCCTCCTCGACGAACCCGACCTTCCGGTAGACGTGCCGGGCGACCTCGTTCTCGGCGACGACCCAGAGCGTGATCTGGTGCAGGCGCATGTTGTCGAAGCCGTAGCGGCACATCAGGCGCAGCGCTTCGGTGCCGTAGCCGCCGCCCTGGCGGTATTCGGCGTCGCCGATGTAGATGTCGAGGTAGGCCTCGCCGACCTCGGGCTCGGCGTCACGCAGGTCGACGATGCCGATGAGCTTCCGCTCGGCCTTGGCCTCGATGCCGAGGACGACTTTTTCGTACGTGTTGACCGCGCGCTCTTCGCAGCGCTTGCGCACCTGGGCGAGGGAAAGCGGGTGACCGTTCTCCATCCAGCGGCCGACCTCGGGGTCGGTCACGAACCCGTGGATCCGCTCGGCGTCCTCCGGTTCGAGCGCGCGCAGCCGGACGAGCTCCCCCTCGAGCAGCATTTCTCCCCCTAGTCCCGCTTCAGCAGCAGGAAGTCGTGGACGTTCAGCAGGCCGAGGAACTGGCGTATGGGCGTCGGCATCGCTCGGCGCGACTCATCATGCACGAGCTCGGGCGAGTGCACGCGGTAATTTTTCCGCTGGGTGATGATGGTGCAACTCTCCGCGGCCAGCACGTTCTTCACCCAGTCGGTGTCGGGACCGTAGGTGAGCGCGACGACGAATCCGTCATCGCTGCGGAAGACGTTCAGCGGCGTCCGGTACTCCTTGCCGGATTTCCGTCCTTTGTGGACGAGCAGGCCGAAACCCGGCGCCCAGTTCACGAAGTACTTGTTGATCCGGTTGGTCACCACGCGGTTGAAGCGGGCGAGTCCCTTGGGCAGCACCATGACTGCCACAATATCAACGCATGATGAATTAATCGAGCGGTGACCCCGGCTCCGGCCGCCGGATCGCCCGATGGTGGGATATGGCGCATGTCGACCGAATGGCCGCTGCGCCAGGACCCGGAAGGGCCGGTCATCATCGCGCTGGCCCTGGTGAACGACCCGGACGCGCTGGGCTTCGTCGTGCTGGACGACGAGGACGACTGGTTCATCAGCGACGGCACCGAGCTGTCCGACGACGTGCTGGTCAACCGCGAGAGCTTCCGGAAGATGTCGCTGCGCGAAGCCGTCGAACTGCTGCCGCAGCTGACCGCTCTCGCCGGTATGCCGACGGGCATGGCCGCGGACTGGGACCCCGAGCGCCGCACGTGGCTGCTGTCGTCGGTGACCGGTTCCGACGACGAGGACGAGGACATCCGTCTGCTGACCCAGCGTCGCGAGGCCTGGGAGTTCGAGGGCTCGCCGGACGACGAGGCCCAGATCAGCAGCGGCCTGACGGAGATCCCGACGGGCCCGCAGCAGCCGGTCCGCGCGGTCCGCCAGGTGGTCCGCGAGCAGGACGGCACGTGGCTGTTCGTCGGCTTCGAGGTCCCCGAGGCGGAGGACTTCGAGGTCGAGGGCCTGGAGCTGGAGCACGTCGCGGGCCTGTACCCGGACATCCGCACGGTGCTGAAGGCCGCGCCCGGCCAGGTGTACGACCGCGCGACCCCGGACTCCGACTGGGAGCTCGTCGAAGGCTGAAGTTTTTCCGGCGCGGTTGTCCCGGAGACGTCCGCGCCGTTCGTCCTTACAGTGAGAGCCGGCGATCGGCGCCGGTCAGGACCTGTGAGGAGCAGCCATGCCCCAGTACGCCGCGATCATCTACTCCGCCGACATCGACCCGACCAAGCCCGAAGCCGCGGACATGATGAAGGACTACGGCGAGTTCCACGACGGCGCCCAGGCCGTGATCCGCGGCGGCGCGGCGCTGTACCCGACCGCGACCGCGACGACGGTCCGCGTCACCGGCGGCAAGGGCGGCGACATCGTGACCAGCGACGGCCCGTACGCGGAGACGAAGGAAGTCCTGACCGGCTTCTACCTGCTCGAGTGCGCCGACCTGGACGAAGCCGTCAAGGTCGCGGCGCGGATCCCGAGCGCGTGGGACGGCGCGATCGAGGTCCGGCCGGTCGTCGACTTCGGCCAGTGACCCACGCCGGGGACGCGGTCGCGCGGCTGGTCCGGGACGAGGGCACCCGGGTACTGGCCACGCTGGTCCGCGTCACCGGCAGCGTCGACCGGGCCGAGGACGCGGTCCAGGACGCCGTCGTGCGCGCACTCGAGACGTGGCCGCGCGACGGCGTCCCGGACAACCCGCGCGGCTGGCTCCTGGTGGCGGCCCGCCGCCGCGCGGTCGACGTCGTCCGCCGCGAAGCGAAGCGGCTCGGGAAGGAGGCGGACGCGATGCCGGCCGTCGACCCGCACCCGGACCCGGTCTCCGTCCGCGACGACCTGCTCCGGCTGGTCTTCACGTGCTGCCACCCGGCGTTGTCGCTGGACGCGCAGGTGGCTTTGGCGCTTCGCACGTTGGGCGGCTTGTCGACCGCGGAGGTGGCGCGCGCCCTGCTCCTCCCCGAGGCGACGATGGCGAAGCGCTTGACGCGGGCGAAGCAGAAGATCGCCCAGGCGCGGATCCCGTACCGGGTACCTCCCGCCGAAGAGCTGCCGTCGCGGCTGGCCGGCGTCGCGTCGACGGTGTACTTGATCTTCAACGAGGGCTACACGGGCCGTGAGTCGCTCCTGGTCGAGGGAGTCCGCTTGGCCCGGTTGCTGGCGTCGCTGATGCCGGACGAGCCGACGGCGCTGGGGTTGCTGGCGCTGGTGCTGCTGCAGGACGCCCGCCGCGCGGCCAGGTTTTCCGGCGGGGTGCCGGTTCTGCTGGCGGACCAGGACCGTTCGGCGTGGGACTTCGCGCTGATCAAGGAGGGCGTCGAGCTGGTGGGGACGGGGTTGCGCCGGACACCGTCGACGCCGAATCCGTACGTGGTCCAGGCGGCGATCGCGGCGTGCCACGACCTGGCGCCGTCGTATTCGGAAACGAACTGGGACGCGGTGATCTCCTGGTACGACGTGCTGTTGTCGATCCAGGACACGGCGGTGGTGCGCCTGAACCGCGCGGCGGCGGTGGCGGAAAGGGACGGACCGGCGGCGGGGCTGGCTTTGGTGGACGCGTTGCCCGGTCTGGACGACTACCCGTGGTGGCACGCGTCGCGTGCGGAGTTGTTGCACCGTCTGGGTTCCCCGGCGGCGGCCGACGCTTTGGAGCGCGCGGAGGAAACCGGTCTGCCCGCCGCCCACGCGGCTCACCTGCGCCGGCGGTTGAGTCCACAGTAGACTCACTGGCCGGTGGGTGTTTTCCTTACCGGCCGGTGAAAAACCGGGGTCTTGACCGTGGTCCGGACGGGCGCGTTCGATGAACGGACGTCCTACCCGAGGAGGCCAACCATGGCCGAACACCAGAACGCCACACTCATCCGCCGGGGCTACGAGGCGTTTTCCGCGGGCGATGTCGCCGCGCTGTCGGAGCTCCTCGCCCCGGACGCCGTGCAGCACATGCCCGGCCACAACACGTTCTCCGGCGACCACAAAGGCCGCGACGCGATCCTCGCGATGTACGGGCGGCTCGCCGAGAGAAGCGGCGGAACGCTGCGAGTGGAACTGGAAGAGGTCTACGCGAACGACGAGGAAGTGATCACGGTCTACCACTCGACGGGCACCCGCGACGGCAAACAGCTGGACACCCGCCACGCCCTGGTCTTCCGCATGCGCGACGGCAAGGCCACGGAACTGACGGACGTTTCGAGCGACGAGGCCGCGGACGACAATTTCTGGGCCTGAAAGAAATGCGAAAAGCCCCGGATTCGCATCCGGGGCTTTTCGCTGAGAGCGGATGACGGGAATCGAACCCGCGTATTCAGCTTGGGAAGCTGATGTTCTACCATTGAACTACATCCGCAGTGCGTCGCCAGCATACACGGCGCCGTGATCCCCATGTCCAGACCCCTCCCTCCTTGACTCCTCCGCCTCAAGTGACAACACTTGTTGTCGACCTCGGAGGTGAGCGCCATGGATGAGCCCGAGCTCTTTCGGCAAGGTGGGTTCCGGCTGGCTCAGCGGCTGTTCATCGACGGGGACATCCGGGGGGACGAGCGGCAGGTCGCGCGCATCCGGGAGTTCGCGCAGGTTCAGGACCAGCGGGCCGACGACGTCGTCGCGTGGATGGCGCGGCAGCCCAAAGGGGAAGGGCGGCGGCTCTTCGAAGAGGCGCTGCGCAACCGCGCCGCCGCGGAAGGGCCGCTCAAGGACTTCTTCGACGAGGTCGACGCCAAGCCCTACTGGGTCGATGACGACCGGCTCGACCGCGGTGCCAAAGCCATCACCCGGGCCGGGCTGCTCGGGCTCTTCCCGCTCGGGGACATGTCGCTGATGGGCGGTTACCTCGCCTCGCGCGCCACGAAATCCCTGGTCGGAACCGGGGAGATCGAATACCAGGCCACGCGGCGGCTCGTCGAGACCGCCGCCTGGTGGATCGACGTCACCACCCCCGGCGCCCTCAAGCACGGCGAAAAGGGTTACGCCTCCGCCCTCCGGATCCGGCTCGTGCACGCCCACGTGCGCGCCGCGATGAACCGGCGGGACGACTGGGACTACGAAGCCTGGGACCGGCCCGTCAACCAGGTGCAGACCGCCGGCACCCTCCTGCTCTTCTCCCTCGTCTACGTCTTCGGCACGCAGCTGCTCGGCCTGCGCTACTCCGCGCGCGAACGCGGCGACATCCTGCACCTCTGGCGGTACATCGGCTGGCTCATGGGCGTCGACGACGAGCTGCTCCCCACCTCCGAAGAGGACGCCTGGCGCCTGCTCTGGCTGCTCGCCGCCACCGAGTTCATCCCGGACGCCGACTCGAAGCGGCTCGCGAAGGCGCTCATCGAGGCCAACGCCGCCGTCGGTGAGGGACGCGGCGCCGTCGGGAAGGTGCTGTCGCACGTCTCCGTCGCCGTGCATTCGTCGATCAGCCGGCTCGTGCTCGGGAAGACCAACGCCGACTTCCTCGGGCTGCCGAACGATCCCGTCGCGCAGGCCGCGATCGTCGCCGTCGCCGGGGTGAACTTCGCCGCCGAGACCGTGCGGCGGTTCATCCCCGGCGCCACCGCGCTGCAGGAGCGGATCGGCGAGGCCGGGCGCCGCGGGTACGTGAAGCGGCTCGAGAAGATCTTCGCGCCCGACACGTCCTACGCGCAGCACATGCGGGTCGCCTGACTCCACCGGATAGGCTGCCGGGCGTGCTGCTCAGTGACCGTGACCTCCGCAAAGAGCTCGACGCCGGCCGGCTCGGCATCGACCCCTTCGATGCCGGCATGGTCCAGCCGTCGAGCATCGACGTCCGGCTCGACCGCTTCTTCCGCGTCTTCGACAACAGCAAGTACACCCACATCGACCCGCAGCTGCAGCAGGACGAGCTGACCTCGCTCGTCGAGAAGGAGGGCGACGAGCCCTTCGTGCTGCACCCGGGCGAGTTCGTCCTCGGCTCGACGTTCGAACTCGTCACCCTGGCCGACGACCTCGCCGGCCGCCTCGAGGGCAAGTCGTCGCTCGGCCGCCTCGGGCTGCTGACGCACTCGACCGCCGGCTTCATCGACCCGGGCTTTTCCGGGCACATCACGCTCGAGCTGTCGAACGTCGCCAACCTGCCGATCACGCTCTGGCCGGGCATGAAGATCGGCCAGCTCTGCATCTTCCGGCTCTCCAGCTCGGCCGAGTTCCCGTACGGCTCGAGCGAGGCCGGGTCCCGCTACCAGGGGCAGCGCGGTCCGACCCCGAGCCGGGCGTACAAGAACTTCCACCGCGTCGACACCTGGCGCTAAGCGGCCGCGATCTTCTCGTCCCAGTCGATGTGGTGGTTCCACATGAAGGCGTTCGGGTCCTCGTCGAACGGCTTCGCGAACGCCCGCTTGATGAAGAAGTCGCGGACGACGCGCCCGACCGGGCCGATCACCTTCTGGTCGCCGTTGCGCTTGCCGGCCGCGACCACGGCCTCGACGCGCTCGCGCCGCAACCGCTCGTAGGTGGCGAGCGCCTGCTCGACGTCCGGCACGTCACGCAGGCACTTGCCCAGCGTGACAGCGTCTTCGATGGCCATCGACGCACCCTGGCCCGCCGCCGGTGACGTCGCGTGCGCCGCGTCGCCGATGATCACCATGCGGCCGCGGTGCCAGACCGGGACCGACGGGAAGTCGAACGTCGGCCACGCCGGGTAGACCTCGCGGGTCGCGCGGATGATCTCCGTCGCCGGCGTCCGGTCGGGCGCCACCAGGTGCAGCAGTTCGGCGCGCAGCTTCTCACCGGCCAGCGTCGCCAGCTCGGACGCGGTCGGCTCGGACTTGCGCGCCGGGTTCGCGAACCACCAGACGCGGCCGTCCGGGCTGACGACGTGGCAGAAGAACACCCGCTTGCCGAACACCATGTTCAGCACGCCGGGCTCGTCGGGCAGGGAAAGGCCTTCGGCGAACCCGCCGGTGTTGAGCAGCGGCACGTACCGCGGCGCCGGCGCGTCCGGGTCGATGATCGTGCGGACGCGCGACCGGAGCCCGTCGGCGCCGATCAGCAGGTCGCCGGTTTCGTGGGAGCCGTCCGCGAACTCGGCTCTGACCTGGCCGGACGTCTGGCTCGCGCCGATCAGGCGTTTGCCGTACTCGGCGTGGATCCCGCGCCGGGCGGCCTCGTCGCGCAGGGCGACGTAGAGGTCGGAGCGCAGGACGGTCTGGCTCACCGTGCCGTCCGGCAGCGTGCCGCCCAGGGAGAACTCGGCCAGCCGGGTGCCGTTGCCGAGCCCGATCGACATACGCGGCGAGTCGAAGCCCGCGCCCTTGACGACGTCCTTGAGGCCCAGCGGCAGCAGGGCGTCCAGGCCGTTCACCGCCAGAGTGAGGAACGCGCCGACGCCCTCGGCGCCCCGGTCGTACGCCTCGAACAGCACCGGTTCGTGCCCGGCTTCGTGCAGGGCGATGGCCGTGATCGTGCCCGCGATGCCGCCCCCGATGATCAGCGCCTTGGTCATGTCGTTCGTCCCCTCGAATATCTTAGAAACTAATTCGTTCTGTCGAACTAAAGAGTGGGCTAAGCTGGTGGCTGTGTCAAGCGAACGTGCGCAGCTGGTCGAAGAAGTCCTGTTCAGGTCGCGGGAGCTGTCGACCGAGACGGTCATGTTCCACACCGCGATCGCCGAGACGCGCGGGCTCTCCGCGGTCGACACGAAGGTCCTCGACTACCTCGCGCGGTTCGGGCCGCAGACGCCGAAGGACCTCGTGCGGCTGTCCGGGCTGGCGCCCGCGTCGGTGACCGCGATGATCGACCGGCTGGAGCGCAAGGGCATCGTCGGCCGCCGCCCGCACCCGGACGACCGCCGCCGCGTCCTCATCGCGCTTGACGAGCAGGCCATCGCCAGCGGCGTGCACCTGTGGGACCACCTGGTCAAGCGCATGTACGAGCTGTGCGACCGCTACACCGACGACGAGCTCCGCACGGTGATCGGCTTCGTCGAGGCGGCCACGGAGCTCACCCACGAGTCGACGGCGAAGCTGACCGGCGCCACGGACGGGTGAGAACCGGCGCGTAAACCCCTCTTCCGTGCCAGGCTCCGAAAGGTCGTCCCGGCCCCCGGAGGTAGCGAGGAATGCGGTTGCCCGATAGGCCGCTTCGCTTGGTTCTCGTTCTGGCAATGATCATTTCGGTCTCGGCGCTGATGCCGTCGGCCGGCGCGGCGGCCGGTCCACCGTTCGCGGTGGGCTACGACGACGTCGTCTACGGCGACTTCCTGTACGCGGGCAACGGCGTCCTCCGCTGCCCGCTCGCCGCCGACCACGCGCCGACCGCCGGCCCGGTCGACACGCCCGCGGCCTGCGCCAACACCGCGGACCGCAAGGACACCCTGGTCAACGACGACTTCTTCATGCAGTGGGCGGACGTCGACGCCGACCCCGGCACGTTCGACTCGGCGAGCGCGTCCGTCCGCATCCCGCCCGGCGCCCGGATCGTCTTCGCCCGGCTGAACTGGGCGGGCAACACGACCGGCAAGACGTGCGGGTTCCGCGAGGGCGTCCCCGCGATCCCGCCGCCCGGGAACCCCGCCACGCAGAACGTCCGGCTTTCGGTGGGCAGCGCGAAACCCGTCGACGTCGCCCCGGCCGCGTTCGCCGAAGACGGCCCGTACTACTCCGCGCACGCCGACGTGACCAGCCGGTTCGCGGGCGCGCCGACCGGCGCCCCGCTCGACGTGACCGTCGGCAACGTCTGGGCCCCCAAGGGTTTCGACTGCGTCGGCGGCTGGTCGATCGCCCTGGTCTACGCCTACCCGGAACGCAACCCGGACTTCGCGCCGAACAAGCGAAAGGTCGTCATCGACGACGGGCACGTCCACCAGGACGTCGGCGCCCCCACCGAAACGACGATCACCGGCTTCCGCGCGGCGGCTGCCGACGCGCACATCGGCGTCACCGCCTACGACGGCGACTGGGGTGGCTCCGGCGACCAGTTCCTGATCGACGGCACCCCGGCCGCCGAGCCCGCGACCGGCGGGACGTCGAACTTCTTCATCTCCAACGCGGACAACGCCGCCGCGCCGGGCGTGAAGAACAACTTCAGCGTGGACGCCAAGTCGTTCAACGTCGACACCGTTCCCGCCGGCGCGACGAGCACGAAGCTCGGTTTCGTCACCAGCGGCGACACCTACCTCGCGCAGAACCTGGCGTTCTCCGTGCCGGTGCCCGAACTCCAGGTCGGCCTGCGGCCCGCGCGGCCGAAGGCGCACGCCGACGAGCCGCTGGCGTTCGCCGTCGCCGTGACCAACCCGGGCAGCGTCCCGGCGACCGGGGTGCAAGCCGCCGACGAGGCCGTTCCCGCCTGCGCCAAGGCACTCGGCACGCTCGCCCCGCACCAGACCGTCACCTACGACTGCACCGGCCCGGCCCCGGCCGACGACTTCACCAACACCGTGAAGGCGACCGGCACGAGCACGCTCGGCGACGCGATCGACGGCACCGCGTCCGCGGCCGTCGACGTCGTGCACCCGGCTTTGGGCATGACGAAGACAGCCGACAAGCCCGCCTACCGCGCCGGCGACACCGCGACCTTCACGATCAAGGTCACGAACACCGGCGACACCGGGCTTTCCGGCCTGCGGGTCACCGACCCGAAGGCGCCGGCGTGCGCCCTCGCCGGGGCGCTCGCCCCCGGCGAGAGCCGCACGACGACGTGCGCGGTCAAGGCCCCGATCGCCGACGGCGTCAACACCGCGACCGCGACCGCCACCGACGAGCTCGGCCAGCAGGTCACGGCCACCGCCGACGCACCCGCGCCGACGATCTCCCCCGCCATCCAGGTCACCAAGACCGCGGACCCGCCGGTGATCCACGCGGGCGACGCCGTCACGTTCTCCGTCGCGGTCAAGAACACCGGCGACAGCCCGCTCGCGCCGGTGCGGGTCACCGACGACACGACGACGTCGTGCTCGCGCACGTTCGACCGCCTGGCCCCGGGCGCGACGCAGACGTACACGTGCACGGCGAACCCGTCCACGACGAAGACGTCGCAGGTCATCGCCACCGGCACCGACTCGTCGGGGCAGCCGGTGGCCGCCACCGCGTCGGCGACCGTCACGGTGATCACGCCGGCCCTGACGCTCACGAAGGACGCCTCACCGGCCGTCGTGCGCGCCGGCGACCCGGTCACGTTCACGATCACGGTCGCCAACGCCGGCGACGCGCCGCTGACCGACGTCGCCGTCACCGACGACCGGACCCCGGCGTGCGCCAAGGCGATCGGCGCGCTGCCGCCGCAGGGCAGGCAGACGTACACCTGCACGGCGCCGGCCCCGCCGGACGACTTCACCAACACGGCGGCCGCGTCGGGGAAGGACCAGCTCGGCCGCACGGTGAAGGTCACCGGCGACGCCGTCGTCGACGTGATCCACCCCGCGGTGGCGCTCGCCGCGCAGGCTTCGCCCGCGGCCGTTCGCGAAGGCGACCTGGTGACGTGGACGATCACCGCGTCGAACACCGGCGACGTGCCGCTGACCGGCGTGGCGGTCGCGGACGACCAGGTCGCGGGCTGCGCGAAGCCGCTCGGAACGCTGCCGCCGCAGGGCAAGCAGACGTATACGTGCACGACACGCGCGGGCGCCACCGGCCTCACGAACAAGCCGACGGTGACAGGAGTCGACCCGACCGCCCGTCCGGTGATGGCGACCGCGGAAGCCGCGTTCGTGGTGCAGCACCCGGCCGTGGCGATCACCGCGCAGGTGACGGGCGGGCCGTTCCGCGAAGGCGACGCGGTGCCGCTGCGCATCACGGTGCACAACACCGGCGACGTGCCGCTGACCGGCTTGCGCGTCACGGACTCGGCAACGCCGACCCCGGTCGCCCCACGAGCCACCGGACCGCAGGCCCGAGCCACGGGGTGCGCCCAAGTCCTCGACGGCGCCCTCGAAGCCGGCGCCACCAAGTCCTTCGGCTGCACGCTGACCGCCCAGGCCGACGACTTCATCGCCAAGATCCAGGTCACCGCCACCGCACCGGTCGGACCGCCGCTCACGGCGGAAGGCACCGCCGCGGTCGACGTGATCCACCCGGCCATCGCGGTCACCCGGTCCGCCGATCCGAAGATCGTGCGCCCCGGCGACCCCGTCACCTCGGCGATCACCGTCACCAACACCGGCGACAGCGTGCTGCACGACGTCTCCGTGGCTGCCCCGGGCGCACCGGCATGCGCCAAATCCCTGGGTTCACTCGAACCGCGAGCCACGCAGAACTACAGCTGCACTCAAGCCGCCGGCGAAGCCGACTTCACCGCCGTCGCGGAAGTCACCGGTACCGACGCCACGAACCGTCCCGTGACCGCCACCGCCGGGGAACCGGTCCATGTCATCCACCCGGCGATCACCATCACGAACGATGCGACGCCCGCGCGGGTCCGGCAAGGCGACACCGTCACTTTCACCCTCGTCGTCACGAACACCGGCGACGTGCCCCTGACCGCAGTGTCCATTGCGGACAGTCGCACTCCGGCGTGCGCTCAGACCATCGGCACCCTCCCTCCCGGCGCTCTCCAGCACCACTCCTGCACGGTAAACGCCGGCACCGACAATTTCGTGAGCTCCGCCACCGCAAACGGCACCGATCCGACGAACCGCCAGGTCAGCGCCACGGACGATGCGGCCTACACCGTCATCCACCCCGCGCTGAACGTGACGCAGGAGATCCACGGCGGCCCCTTCCGCCCCGGCGACACCGTGCCCCGCACGATCACCGTCGCGAACACCGGCGACGTCCCCCTGACCGACGTCAAGGCCGACTCGTGTGCGAAGACCTTCGACCGCCTCGAAGCCAAGCAAGTCCAGAAGTACGACTGCGCCACGACCGCACCGCAGGAAGACGCCGTGAGCACCGCGAAAGCCACTGCCGTCGCTCCTATCGGCCCGCCCGTCGAAGCCGAGGACAGCGACGCACTCGACGTCATCCACCCGGCCGTGAAGATCACCGAAGAAGCGAAGCCCGGGACGGTCCGCGCAGGCGACGACGTCACGTTCACGATCACCGTCGCGAACACCGGCGACGTCCCGCTGACCAGCGTGTCCGTGGCCGGCAAGGAGCCGTGCGCGAAGAAGTTCGCCACTTTGGCGGCCGGGGAAAAGCAGATCTACACCTGCACCCGAAAAGCGCCGGACGACGACTTCGCGGAAACCGCCGAAGTGACCGGAATGGACCCGACCAATCGCTCGGTGCAATCGACGGCGGAGGCGAAAGTCGACGTCGTCCACCCCGAGATCGCCTTGATGAAGGACGCGACGCCGTACGAAGTCCGCGAAGGCGCGACGGTCACGTTCTCGATCCTGGTCAAGAACACCGGCGACGTCCCGCTCACCGCCGTGTCCGTCGTGGACGACCACACGACGTCGTGTGCGCATACCGCGGCGAACCTGGCGGCAGACGCCGAAATCACCTACACCTGTACGACGATCGCGGGGAAACAGGGCTTCACGAGCAAGGCGACCGTCACCGGCCAGGACCCGACCGGCCGCCCGGTGACGGCGTCCGGCGACGCGACCTTCGTCGTGCGAAGCGGCTGAACGGAGTAACGCCTGAGCGTCCGATTGCCGCGAAATTCGTGTCGGTCGTCGAATGCCGGGCCGGGGAATGTGACCAGTGCGTTCGTAGGGTTCTCGCTGTAATCGTTCCGTGATACGTTCTCGCGCCGTGTCCCCCATTGGTGAACGTGGTCGCGTGGTGATGGTGTCACTCAGTGTGCTGCTCGGCGTTTTCTCCGCCGCGACAGGCACCTGGATGGCCACCGCGGAAGGAAACACGGCCGAACTCGGCGCCGCGGCGCTGGTGCTGCCCGACGCGCCGGCCGGCTCCGGCGGTGGCAGCGGCACCGATCTCGCGGGTGGCAAGGCCCCGGCGCCGAAGCAGGCCACGACCGAAGCGCCCGCGCCGACGACGACGACGACGTCCAGCGAGGCACCGGCGCCGACCACGTCCGAAGCGCCGCCGCCGCCGCCGACCACGTCCGAAGCCGCCCCGCCGCCGACCACCAAGGCCGCCGCCCGCGTCGCGCAGTCGACCACCGCGCAGGTCATCTCCCTGGTCAACGACCAGCGCGCGCAGGCCGGCTGCAAGCCGCTGACCGAGGAGTCGCACCTCACCACGGCGGCCCAGGACTACAGCGACGACATGTCGGCCCGGAACTTCTTCTCCCACACCAACCCCGAGGGCGTGACGTTCGACCAGCGCATCAAGATCGCCGGCTACTCCCAGCCGGGCGCGGAGAACATCGCGAAGGGGCAGACGTCCGCGGCGCAGGTCATGGACGCGTGGATGAACTCCGAGGGCCACCGCGCGAACATCCTGAACTGCTCGCTGACGAAGATCGGCGTCGGGTTCACCAAGGCGGGCAACTACTGGGTCCAGGACTTCGGGTACTGAGCCGCTACTGGCTCGGGTTGTTCCACCGCTCCGCGATCTCGCCGTAGCGGGCCAGCACGGTCGCGCGCAGGTCCGGGTCCGAGCGCGGCACGGGTTCGATGAACACCTCGGTGACGTCGTTGAACGCCGAGATCAGCTCGCCCGCGAGCCGGACGCACGTGCGCTCGAGGTCACCGGCGCTCAGGGAGTCGTCGAAGTCGACGCGGGTGCAGACGAGGACCTGGTCGGTGCCCATCAGCATCGTCTGCAGGTCCACGACGGCCTCGATCTCCGGCGCGGCGGACAGGTGGTCGCGGACGCCGCGGACGATCTCCGGCCTGGCCTGGCGGCCGATGAGCAGGCCGCGGTTCGTCCGCCCGAGCAGGTAGGCGACGCAGGCGAGCAGCACGCCGATGACGATCGACGCGACGCCGTCCCACAGCTCCGAGCCGGTGAGCTGGTGCAGCCCGATGCCCGCGAAGGCCACCAGCAGGCCGATCAGGGCGGCGGAGTCCTCGAACAGGACGGTCTTCGGGGCCGGGTCGTCGATCAGCCGCAGGTACGCCCAGAACGACCGGTTTTCGGCCTTGGACTCGCGCCGCGTCTGGCGCACTGCCTGCACCCACGACGTGCCTTCCAGCAGGAAGGCCCCCGCCAGCACGAGGTAGCTGAGGATCGACGTGCTCTGCGCTTCGCCGTGGCCGAACAGCGTCGAGACGCCTTCGTAGAGCGCGAACATCGAGCCCGACGCGAAGATCGACACGGCGGCCAGCAGCGACCAGAAGTAGCGCTCCTTGCCGTAGCCGAAGGGGTGCACGCGGTCGGCGGGCCGGTCGGACCGCTTCAACGCCGTCAGCAGCAGGGCCTCGGTGAACGTGTCGGCGACCGAGTGCGCCGCTTCGGACAGCATCGCGCCGGAACCGGTGATGATGCCCGCGACCAGCTTCATGACGGCGATCGCCAGGTTCACGCCGCCGGCCAGCAGGACGGTCAGCGTGCTCTCCCCACCGGAGTTCCCGTTTTCCTCGGTCACCCTGGTGAGCGTAATCGTCAGAGGCGGCGCAGGCCGTGCAGTACGCGTTCCATGAGCGCCACCGCCGGGCGGCCTTCGGTGTTCACGCGCGTGTCGTGGATGGTGACCAGGCCCTGCTCGGCCATGTCGTCGAGCAGCACCCGGGCGACGCCGAGCGGGACGCTGAGCCGGGCCGCGACCTCGGCGACCGAGCGAGGGTGGTGGCACAGCGAACGCACCGAGCGGAACTCCCCGGTCAGCCGGGCGCCGTTCCAGTGCGCGCCGGCGCGGGTCGAGACCAGGGCTTCGATCGCCAGGTGCCGCCGCGACTGCGTGCGGCCGCGCGTCAGGACGTACGGGCGCACGAGCGTCCGCTGCGTGGGAAGCTGGCCGACCGGCTCCATGCGGTACTCACTGACGGGCGGAATATCGCGGAGGGCGTGCCGGCCGGTGGTTTCCCCGAACCCGGTTGCCGTGGTCCGCAGGTCCTCGCCCATCCGCGCTGCCCCCTGATTCCGTGATCGTCGAAGTGGCCTCGCTGGCAGCGGTGGCGGCGAGGAAAGCCCAGCTTACGCCGGGTGGAGGGGCTTTTGGCCAAGGTTTGTTTCTGCCCTGATGGGCCATTGCGGTGAATATTGTGAACGTTATTCGTGTAATCGATTTCCGTGTTTCACGTAATGAGAACGGCCCCGGCCAGGAACTCCTGACCGGGGCCGTGCGTTTTTGCAGCTTCTGTCACTCCTCCGCGAGTGACGGCGCTCCGAGGGCGATCGGCTTCGGTTCCGGCTTGCGCTTGACCGACTCGAGCAGCATCTGCGCGACGTCGACGATCTCGACCTTTTCACTCGCGGTGCCATCGGCCTGACGTGCGGTGAGACCGTCGTTCAGCATCACCTTGCAGAACGGGCAGCCCGTCGCGATCTTCGACGGCGCGGTGCCGAGCGCCTCGTCGACGCGCTCGACGTTGATCCGCTTGCCGATCTTCTCTTCCATCCACATCCGCGCGCCGCCGGCGCCGCAGCACATCGACTTGTCGCCGTGCCGCGGCATCTCGCGCAGCTGCGCGCCGGTCGCGCCGACGAGCTCGCGCGGCGCCTCGTAGACCTTGTTGTGGCGGCCCAGGTAGCACGGGTCGTGGTAGGTGACGTCCTCGGCGACCGGCGCCACCGGCACCAGCTGCTTCTCGCGCACCAGGCGGTTCAGCAGCTGCGTGTGGTGCACGACGTCGAACTGGCCGCCCAGCTCCGGGTACTCGTTGGCGAGGGTGTTGAAGCAGTGCGCGCAGGTCACGACGACCTTGCGGGCCTTGCGCTCGCGACCCTCGAACACCGAGTTCAGGACCTCGACGTTCTGCTGTGCCAGCATCTGGAACAGGAACTCGTTGCCCGCGCGGCGGGCCGGGTCACCGGTGCAGGACTCCTCCGAGCCGAGCACCGTGTACTTGACGCCCGCCATGTGCAGCAGCTCCGCGACCGCGCGGGTCGTCTTCTTCGCGCGGTCCTCGAACGCGCCGGCGCAGCCGACCCAGAACAGGTACTCGGCGTCGCCGAGGTCGCCGTCGAAGACCGGGACCTCGAAGTCGAGGTCCTCGGTCCAGGCCAGCCGGTCCTTGGCGTTCTGGCCCCACGGGTTGCCCTTGTTCTCGAGGTTCTTGAACATGCCGTTCAGCTCGCTGGGGAACGACGACTCGATCATCACCTGGTAGCGGCGCATGTCCACGATGTGGTCGACGTGCTCGATGTCGACCGGGCACTGCTCGACGCACGCGCCGCAGCTGGTGCAGGACCACAGGACGTCGGGGTCGATGACGCCGCCGTCGTCCCCGATCAGGGCCTTCTGGGACTCGGCGATCGCCAGGACGTCGATCCCGGCGTACATGTTGTCGCCGGACAGGCCCACCTCGTCGCCCGCCATGTCGCGCTTGCCGCCGGCCATCAGGTACGGCGCCTTCGCGTAGGCGTGGTCACGCAGCTGCGTGATGACCAGCTTCGGCGACAGCGGCTTGCCCGTGTTCCACGCGGGGCACTGCTCCTGGCAGCGGCCGCACTCGGTGCACGTCGAGAAGTCCAGCCAGCCCTTCCAGCTGAAGTCCTCGATCTTGCCGACGCCGAAGGTGTCCTCGTCCGGGTCGGCTTCCTCGAGGTCGAGGACCTTGCCGCCGCTCATCATCGGCTTGAGCGCGCCCAGGGCGACGCCGCCGTCGGCCTCGCGCTTGAAGTAGATGTTGAAGAACGCGCTGAAGCGGTGCCAGGCGATGCCCATGGTCATCGTCCGGGCGACGACGATCAGCCAGACCGTCGCGCTCATCAGCTTGACGAACGCGAACACCGTGACCAGGTTCGGGCTGGCCGGCAGCAGCTCGCCGAGCGGGTTGGAGACGAAGGCGGCCCAGGTCGGCGTCTCGTGCGCGCCGAGCGCGGCCTTCGCGGCGCGGACGCCGATGATGCCGATGCCCTCGATCAGGACGACGGCCTCGATGAAGTACGCCCACTTGAAGTTGGAGCCCTGGAAGCGGCTCTGGCGGTCGGCGCGGCGCGGGTGGTTGCGCTGGCGGATCGCCATCAGCACCAGGATGCCGACGATCGTGCCCAGCCCGAGCAGCTCCATGAGCAGCTGGAACGGCGGGAAGTCGTCGAGGATCGGCCAGCCCCACGTCGGGACGAAGACCTCGCCGTAGGCCTCGAACAGGGCCAGCGAGCCGAGCAGGAAGCCCCACATCACGAGCCAGTGCGCCGGCCCGACGCTGCGCTTGCGGTTCATCCGCGTGTGCGCGGCGAACTCCTTGATCAGCGTCTTCATGCGGGGCATGAAGGGGCCGTTGCGCGTCGAGTCGGGCTGCCCGAGGCGGATCACCCGCACGAAACGGGCGATCGTCGCGGCGAACATGCCCCAGGCGACGAGGCCGAGCACGACGGAGATCCCGCCGAGCGTCAGTTGCAGAGCGCCCATCGTTCGGGTGCCTTTCGTCCGGATGCTTCAGTGATCGAAGCAGTGGTGGTGCCGGGAGACTAACCTTCCTTACTGATGAGTAACCCGTTGAGTGGCCGTAAGTCCCACCGATGTGGTGTACGTCGCTCTTTGTTTCGGGACGATCGTTCAGGTAGTTTTCACCCTATGGGTGCGTACCTCCTCCTCGCGTTGGCGATCGCCGCCGAGGTCTCCGCGACGGTCTCACTGAAGCTCTCCGAGGGCTTCTCCAAGGTCGGGCCGTCGATCGTCGTCGTGGCGGGGTACGCCGTCGCGTTCGTGGCGCTGTCGTACGTGCTGAAGATGGGTTTGCCGATCGGTGTCGCGTACGCCATCTGGGCCGCGGCGGGCGTCGCCCTGGTGGCGATCATCGGGGTGGTGTTCTTGAAGGAGCCGGTCAACGCGGCGATGATCGCCGGGCTGGCCCTGGTCATCGGCGGTGTCGTGCTGATCGAAATCGGGAGTGCGTCGACGTGAAACTGCAGGTCGACGGCCGCAAGGCCCGCGGCGACAAGCGGCGCGCGGAGATCATCGAGGCGACGCTGCGGGTGATCGAGCGCGACGGCGTCGCGGGCGTCACCCACCGGACGGTCGCGACCGAGGCCGGCGTGCCGACGACGTCCACGACGTACCACTTCTCGTCCCTGGACGACCTGCTGGTCGCGACGCTCATCTCGTGCGCCCGCGACATGGCGACCGAGGTCTACTGGATGATCGACCGGGCCCGGTCACGCGGTTCGCGCGGAGCCGAGGAGGTCGCGGGCCTGCTCGCGGAGGCGCTGGGGCCGCGGCGCGGGCGGACGATGGCCGAGTACGAGCTGTACCTCCTGGCGGCGCGCAAGCCCGAGCTGCGGCCCGCCGCGCGTCGCTGGCTGGACGTCCTGACGTCGATGGTCCGCCACGACGACGAAGTGGCGTTCCGGGTGTTCCTAGCGGGCATCGACGGCCTGCTCATCCAGGGCCTGATCGACGACGAGCCGCCGTCCGCGGACGAGCTGCGTCCGGTGGTGGACTACCTGCTGAAACCTCGTTGAAACACCCCGGTTCTAGCGTCGGCGCATGACGACGAAGCAGGAAGCCGCCGAAGCCGTTCTCGCCGCCAAGACCCGCCTCGGGCTCAGCTGGGCCCAGCTCGCCGAGACCCTCGACGCCCCGCTCGCGTGGACGACGTCCGCGCTGCTCGGCCAGCACCCCGTGCCGGCCGAACTGGCCGCGAAGGCCGCGCAGGTCCTGGAGCTGGACACCGACGCCGAAGCCGCGTTGCGGCTGCAGCCCACGCGCGGCGCCCTCGACGACGTGGTCCCCACCGATCCGACGATCTACCGCTTCTACGAGGTCCTGCAGGTCTACGGGCCGACGATCAAGGAGCTCATCCACGAGCAGTTCGGCGACGGGATCATGAGCGCGATCAACTTCAAGCTCGACGTCTCGCGGCGCGAAGACCCGGGAGGCGAGCGCGTCGTCGTCACCATGGACGGGAAGTTCCTCAAATATCAGTGGGGCTGATCGAGCAGTCTGGGTTAGCTTCCGGGCATGCGGACCTTCGGTGAGTACGAGCTGGACGACGATCGCGCGCGGCTGGACCTCGACGTGGTGTGGAAGTTCTTGTCGACCGAGGCCTATTGGGGCCGTTGGCGGACGCGTGCGCAGGTCGAGGCCGCGATCGACGGGTCGTGGCGGGTCATCGGCGCCTACCGCGGCGACGAGCAGGTCGGTTTCGCCCGCGCCTTTTCCGACGGGGTGTCTTCGGCGTACCTGGCCGACGTGTTCGTGGTCGACTCCGCGCGCGGCAGCGGGCTGGGCAAGGAGATCGTGCGCGAGATGATCGACAACGGACCCGGTGCCGGTTTCCGCTGGATGCTCCACACCGCCGACGCGCACGGGCTGTACCAGCAGTTCGGCTTCGGCGAGCACACCAAGGGCCGCTACCTGGAGCGCGAGGGCGTCAACGCGGAGTCGCTGCGCTGAGCTTCAGGAAGGCGTCCCACGATCGGGTGGAGATTTCGAGCGTTCCGCCTGGGCGGTCCTTGGTGTCACGGATCCGCACCACCTGAGCGAGGGCAACTTCCACGCACTCGGCTTCCGGCCCGCTGTAGCTCGACTTCCGCCAGGTCACGTCAGGCCTCCAAGTCAGCGATCACCCCCTCGACGAACGCGCGCGATTCGGCCGCGCTCAAGGCGAGGGATGCCATGGTCTTCGCAGCGGACTTGTAAGCCGCCACCTGATCGTCATCGTAGAGGTACGCGCTGCCGCGGTACTGATCCAGAAAGACGATGGCGGGCAGGTCGAAGTACTCGAATACGCTGAAGGAACCGTTGAGCCCGGGGTGGTAGTCGCCGCCGGACGGGACCACGAGCACCTCGATCCGCCGCGGGAGGTCGAGCAGGTGCCGGAGCTGTTCGAGCAGGGTCTCCCGGCCGCCGACCTCCTGGCGGAGCGCGACTTCTCCGAGCACGATGGAACATTGCGGCGCGCGGTGCTCGCGCAGCGCGGCCTGGCGGATCATCCGCACCCGCAGGCGCTGGTCGATCAGCTGTGCCGGAGTGCCGCCGCGGGCCAGAATCGCCCGCGCGTAGTCGGGCGTCTGCAGCAGCCCGTGCACGACCATCGGCTGCCAGCTGAAGATCGAAACCGCCGTGCGCTCGTACTCGGCCAGCGTCGTGAGGATCGCCGGTGCGTCCGGCATCTCCTTCTCCAGCCAGTTCGGCTCCCGGGCGTGCTCGGCCAGCTCGAACAGCCGCTCCCGCTCCTCGACCGAAACCCGCAGCTGCCCGAGCAGGAGCGCGACCTCCTCGACCTTGGGCACCCGCAACCCAAGCTCCCAATTGGACAGTTCCGCCGGGTGCACGCCGGTGGCCCGGGCCAGCTGGCGCAGCCCGAACCCGCGCTCCTGGCGCGTCTTCCGCAACCCGAACCCCAGCGCTCTCGACCGGGGCGTCGCTATCGGTGGTGACATGACCGCAGTGTGTCATCGACCACCGACAAAAACGGCCCGGCGCCGTTGCCGATCCGCGACAGCGCCGGGCCCGTCCCGAAAGAACTCAGCCCTTGTTCTCGTACACCGCCGTGAGCACCGCGCGGGCGAGCGTGTGGCCGAACATGTTGAAGCCGAGGAACGCCGGGGTCGCGTCCTCCGGGACGTCCAGCTTGTCGACGTCCAGCGCGTGCACCGCGAAGTAGTAGCGGTGCGGGCCGTGCCCGGGCGGGGGCGCCGCGCCGAGGAACTGCTTGACGCCGCCGTCGCCCTTCAACGTGACCGCGCCTTCCGGCAGACCCGAGCCGTCGCCCGCGCCGGAGGCCAGCTCCGTCACCGATGCCGGGATGTTGAACACGGCCCAGTGCCAGAAGCCGCTGCCGGTCGGGGCGTCCGGGTCGTAGCACGTCACCGCGAAGCTCTTCGTCTCCGCCGGGAAGCCTTCCCAGGCCAGCTGGGGCGAACGGTCTTCGCCGCCGGCGCCGAAGATGCCGGAGAGGTGAGGCATGGCGAGGGTTTCGCCGTCGGCGACATCGTTGCTGCGGAGGGTGAAGGACGGCACGTCGGGCAGGGATTCGTACGGGCCGGGTGCTTGCGGCATGGATCCTCCTGATCACGAAACTGAGCCTGGCGCCAGATTAGGCCTGTCGGCCCGCCCCCGCGTGTCAGGGACGGATCTCAGGGTCTTTCGGGGGGTTACCCCCATGTGCGCGCCCCTCACCCGGCCATAACGTTTCTCACGCAGAGGAAACAACTGAGGGGAACGACCATGGCGCGCCCGCTTCTGGCTCTGGGTGGCATCGTCCTGATCGGCGTCGGCCTGGCGACCGCGTTCGGCTGGGGCTGGGGATCGGACTTCGAGAACAGCAACACCCTCTCGGAGACCATCCGCAGCGTGAAGCTGGAAGGCGACTCGGGTTCGGTGAAGATCCGCACCGGGACGGGACCGTCGACGGTGCACGAAAAAATCAACTACCACTGGCGCAGCAAGCCGGGCGACACCTTCTACCGCGTCGACGGCGACCAGCTCGTGCTCACCGACTGCGGGAACAACTGCTCGGTCGACTTCGAGGTGGTCGTGCCCGCGGGCGTGCCGGTGACCGGCCGGCTGGACTCGGGTGGCCTGGACGTCGCCGGGGTGGCGAGCGTGGACGTCCAGTCGGACTCCGGGCACGCGCGCGTCGAAGACGTGCCGGGCCTGGTGAAGCTGCGGCTGGAGAGCGGCGGGATCGACCTGTCGGACGTCGGCGAGGTCCAGGTGCACGCCGACTCGGGCAGCGTCAAGGGCACCGGGGTGCGCGGGCCGGTCGACGTGACGGCGTCGAGCGGGCGCGTCGACTTCACGTTGGCGCAGGCGAACAACGTCAAGATCAAGGCCGACAGCGGCAGCGTCGACGTCGAGGTGCCGGGCGGGCCGTACCGGGTCGTCGGGAACAGCGACAGCGGGCACCGCAGCATCGACGTCCCGACCGACGGCTCCGCGTCCAACACGCTCGACCTCACGACCGAAAGCGGCAGCGTCACGGTCCGCGCGGCCTGACCTTTTCCTTACTACGGGGGAACTTCCACCATGGGCAAGATCGAACGGCGCGTGCTGGCGGCCGCGTTGCTGGGGGCCTTCGCGATGCTCGGCGTCGTGGGGTTCACGCGGGGGGAGGAATCCGCGGCGCCGGCGCAGGGGGTGCCGGTCGCCGCGGATTCCCACTATCGAGTGACTTCCTGGGTCGGCACTCCGACAGAAGTTGTTGTGCAGCAAGGAAACTCCGATTTCTTCCTCACTTCCTGGACCGGCCGCCGCTCCTGAACTGTCGGGGGTCGCTGTTAGGAAGGAAGCACGCCGAAGGACGGCGTGCAGGGGGAGGAACCACATCATGGACGTGCGCCGGGTCATCGCGGCGGTCGTGGTCATGGGGGTCGTACCGGCTGTCGCTTCAGCGTCTCCGTCTTCGCTGGCCTGGCGGCCGTGCGCGACGCAGCAAGAACCGACAGCCGAGTGCGCGGCGGTCGACGTTCCGATCGACCGTGCGCGGCCGGAGCTGGGCTCGGTGCGGCTCGCGCTGGCGCGGTTGCCGGCGGTCGACCAAGCCCAGCGGATCGGCTCATTGCTGGTGAACCCCGGCGGGCCGGGTGGTTCCGGCGTCGGGTTCGTGCAGTTCGGCGGGCTGGCCTCGCCGGACCTCGCGCGGCTGCGGCAGCGGTTCGACGTCGTGGGCTTCGACCCGCGCGGCGACTGGTTCAGCACACCGCGCATCACCTGCGATCCCGGGACGCTGTTCGACCCGGCGCTGGACCGGTTCCCCGCTTCCCGGCCGGGCTTCGACGCCTTGGTCGCGCACAACCGCGCGGCGGGCGAGGACTGCCTGGCCCGGACCGGGCCGCTGCTGGCGAACGCGGACACGCAGAGTGCGGCCGAGGACATCGAGACGATCCGCGCGGCGCTCGGTGAGCCGAAGATCTCGTGGCTGGGCCTGTCGTACGGCACCGAGCTGGGCGCGGTCTACGCGTCGAAGCACCCCGACCGGGTGCGGACGATGGTGCTCGACGGCGCCGTCGACCACGCCCGCCCGCTGCGTCGGGCGATCCTCGAGGAGGCCGCGGCGACCGAGGACGCGCTGGTCCGGTTCGCGGACTGGTGCCGCAACTCGGCCGAGTGCGCCCTGCGCGGCCGGGACGTCCTCCGCTTCTACGACGACGTCGTGAGCCGGGCGTCGCGCGGCGCGGTGTGGGCGAGCGACCTGGGCCGCCCGGCGACGGCCGACGAGGTCTCGGCGGGCGTCTACAACCACCTCTACATCCGGGCGGAGTGGCCGGCGCTGGGCAAGGCCCTGGCCGCGGCCGGCGGCGAGTTCCCGGACGCCCGCGGGCTGACCGAGCGGAACCAGTTCCTCTCGCCGATCTACGGGGCGTACCGCGCGATCGGCTGCCACGACTTCCCGTCGCCGTTCACCGGGCCGGCGGACATGGGCGTGACGGCCGGGCTGCTCCGCGCGGTGGCGCCGCACAGCTGGCGGTACTCGGAGTTCTGGGACTTCACCAGCGGCTGCACGGGCTGGCCGGTCCCGCCGAAGAACCCACCCCGGCCCCACCCGGTCCACGGCGCCCCGCCGATCCTGGTGGTGGGCGGCGCCCACGACCCGGCGACGCCGCTGTCCTGGGCCCGGGGCCTGGCGGCGAGCATCGACGGCGCGGCCCTGCTGACGCGCACCGACGACGGCCACACGGGCCTGTTCAACTCGGCGTGCGCACGCGAGGCCGAGGTGAACTACCTGGTGAGCGGGCTCACACCCGGTTCCCGCCAACTCTGCCGGGGATCCCGGGAACAAGAACCCGGATCGCCTCGTTAGGCTGGGTACAAAGGTTGAGCGCAGTCGACTCAAGTCCAGCTTGACGAGGTGTGCGAAAGCCGGATAGAACTTGCCAGAGCCCCGCTCAAGGTGGGGATGAACGTGCAGGTCACGAACATAGCAGGCTTACACAGGAGGAAAGCACCATGGCGCGAGCGGTCGGCATCGACCTCGGCACGACCAACTCGGTCGTCGCCGTCCTTGAGGGCGGCGAGCCGACGGTCATCGCCAACTCGGAAGGCTCCCGGACCACCCCTTCGATCGTCGCCTTCGCCAAGAACGGCGAAGTGCTGACCGGTCAGCCGGCGAAGAACCAGGCCGTGACGAACGTCGACCGGACGATCCGGTCCGTGAAGCGGCACATCGGCACCGACTGGAAGACCGAGATCGACGGCAAGAACTACACGTCGCAGGAGATCAGCGCCCGGGTGCTGATGAAGCTCAAGCGTGACGCCGAGGCGTACCTGGGCGAGACCATCACCGACGCGGTGATCACCGTCCCGGCGTACTTCGAGGACGCGCAGCGGCAGGCCACCAAGGAGGCCGGGCAGATCGCCGGCCTGAACGTGCTCCGCATCGTCAACGAGCCGACCGCCGCCGCGCTGGCGTACGGCCTGGACAAGGGCGAGAAGGAGCAGACCATCCTGGTCTTCGACCTCGGTGGTGGCACGTTCGACGTCTCGCTGCTGGAGATCGGCGAGGGCGTCGTCGAGGTCCGCGCGACCTCCGGTGACAACCACCTCGGTGGTGACGACTGGGACGAGCGCATCGTCAAGTGGCTGGTCGACAAGTTCAAGGCTGCGAACGGCATCGACCTGACCAAGGACAAGATGGCGCTGCAGCGCATCCGCGAGGCGGCGGAGAAGGCGAAGATCGAGCTGTCCAGCTCGAACTCGGCCGGCATCAACCTGCCGTACATCACCGTGGACGCGGACAAGAACCCGCTGTTCCTCGACGAGCAGCTCTCGCGCGCCGAGTTCCAGAAGATCACCTCGGACCTGCTGGACCGCACCAAGGCGCCGTTCAACAACGTCATCCGTGACGCGGGCATCTCCGTCGGCGACATCGACCACGTCGTGCTCGTCGGTGGTTCCACCCGCATGCCGGCCGTCGCCGAGCTGGTCAAGGAGCTGACCGGCGGCCGCGAGCCGAACAAGGGCGTGAACCCGGACGAGGTCGTCGCGGTCGGCGCGGCGCTGCAGGCCGGTGTCCTGAAGGGCGAGGTCAAGGACGTCCTGCTGCTGGACGTGACCCCGCTGTCGCTGGGCATCGAGACCAAGGGTGGCGTCTTCACCAAGCTCATCGAGCGCAACACCACGATCCCGACCAAGCGTTCGGAGATCTTCTCCACCGCGGACGACAACCAGCCGTCGGTGCAGATCCAGGTGTTCCAGGGTGAGCGCGAGATCGCCGCGCACAACAAGAAGCTCGGCATGTTCGAGCTGACCGGTCTCCCGCCCGCCCCGCGTGGCGTGCCGCAGATCGAGGTCACCTTCGACATCGACGCCAACGGCATCGTGCACGTGACCGCGAAGGACCTGGGCACGAACAAGGAGCAGTCGATGACGATCACCGGTGGCTCCGCGCTGCCGAAGGACGACATCGAGCGCATGGTCAAGGACGCCGAGGCGCACGCCGAGGAGGACAAGACCCGGCGCGAAGAGGCCGAGACCCGCAACCAGGCCGAGACGCTGGTCTACCAGACCGAGAAGTTCCTCAAGGACAACGACGACAAGCTGCCCGAGGACCTCAAGGGCAAGGTCAAGTCCGCGATCGACGAGTCGAACGAGGCGCTCAAGGGCACCGACTCGGCGAAGATCCGCGAGTCGATCGAGAAGCTGAACACCGCTTCGCAGGAACTGGGCACCGCCCTGTACGCCAACGCGAACGCCGACGCGGCGGCCGGTGCGGCCGGTGCCTCGGGCGCGGCCGGTGACGCCGGTGCGGCCGGCGGCCAGGCCAAGGCCGACGACGTGGTGGACGCCGAGATCGTCGAAGAGGACGAGAAGAAGTGACCCACAGCTACGACGAATCCGAGAACCAGGGCCGAGGCCCCGAGGAGCCGGTGGTCGTGCGGGATCGGCGGCGGGTGGACCCCCAGACCGGGCAGGTCCGCCCGCCCGGTCCGGCCCACGCGGCACCGGAGCCGGAGGACGCGCCCGTGGAGCACGCGGGCCCGTCGCTCGGCGAGTCCATTGTGGACGACTCGGTGTCGGTCGTCTCCGACGTCGAGAAGGAGCTGGCCGAGCGCACCGCCGACCTCCAGCGCCTGCAGGCGGAGTACGCCAACTACCGCAAGCGGGTCGAGCGCGACCGCGAGGCGGTCGTCCTCGGCGCGAAGGCGACCGTCGTGAACGACCTGCTGCCGCTGCTCGACGACCTCGAGCGGGCCGAGCAGCACGGTGACCTCACCGGCGCGTTCAAGGCGGTCGGCGACAAGCTGATCAGCGGCCTGCAGCGCGCGGGGCTCGAGTCGTTCGGCACCGAGGGCGAGACCTTCGACCCGAGCGTGCACGAGGCCGTGCAGCACAACACCTCGCCGGACGTGGCGGGCCCGACGGTCACCGTGGTCATGCGCCGCGGCTACCGCTTCGGGGACCGCGTTCTGCGGGCGGCGCTGGTCGGCGTGACCGACCACGAGCCCGGCGCGGCCCCGGTGGACCCGTCCGTCGGTGGCGAGCTGCCACTCGACGGCGGACTCGATGACCAGCAGCAGTAAGAAAAACCCAGTGGGAGGAGGAGACGCCCGATGAGCGCACGGGAATGGATCGGTAAGGACTTCTACCGTGAACTGGGCGTCTCCTCCGACGCCACGGCGGACGAGATCAAGAAGGCCTACCGCAAGCTGGCCAAGGAGAACCACCCGGACGCGAACGCCGGCAACGCGCAGGCGGAGCAGAAGTTCAAGGCGGTCTCCGAGGCCTACGGCGTGCTCTCCGACGCGAGCAAGCGCAAGGAGTACGACGAGGCGCGGCGCCTGTTCGGCGGCGGGGGCGGGTTCAACTTCCCCGGCGGTGGCGGCGGAGCCGGCGGCTTCGACATGGGCGACATCTTCGGCCAGGCCGGAGGCAACCAGCAGGCCGGCTTCGGCGGGCTCGGCGACATCCTCGGCGGGCTGTTCGGCCGCGGCCGGACGACGGCGGGTGCGACGGCCAACCGGCCGCAGCGCGGCGCCGACGTCGAGACGGACGTGCGGATCGACTTCGTCGAGGCGGTCAAGGGCGCGACCCTGCCGCTGCGGCTGTCGAGCCCGGCGACCTGTTCGACGTGCGGCGGCAACGGCGCGAAGCCGGGGACGTCGCCGCGGACCTGCCCGACCTGTTCCGGGTCGGGGCTGGTCAGCCGCAGCCAGGGGGCGTTCGCCTTCTCCGAGCCGTGCCGCGACTGCCGTGGCCGCGGGACGATCATCGACGACCCGTGCCCGGAGTGCGGTGGCGAGGGCGTCAGCACGCGGACTCGCACGCTGACCGTCCGGATCCCGCCGGGCGTCGAAGACGACCAGCGGATCCGGCTGGCGGGCCAGGGTGAGCCGGGCCGGGGTGGCGCGCAGGCGGGCGACCTGTACGTCCGGGTGCACGTGGCCCCGCACGCGCTGTTCGGCCGCAAGCCGAAGTCGCTCGACCTGACGCTGACCGTGCCGGTGGACTTCACCGAGCTGACGCTCGGCACGACGGTCACGGTGCCGACGTTGGACGCCAAGGTCTCGCTCAAGGTGCCGCCGGGCACGGCCAGCGGGCGGGTGTTGCGCGTGCGCGGCAAGGGCATCGCCAAGCGCGACGGTTCGCAAGGTGACCTGCTCGTCACCCTCCAGGCGGCGATTCCCGCCAAACTGGACGACAAGGCGCGCGAGGCTCTGCAGGCGTACGCCGAGGCGATGGCCGGGCACGACCCCCGGCCCGAGATCACTGAGCTGCTCGAAGGCAGGTGAGTGCGGTGTTCGGCGGGATTCCGCAGGAGGGCGACGAAGAGACCCCGGTGTTCGTCATCTCGGTGGCGGCCCAGCTCGCCGGGATGCACGCGCAGACGTTGCGCACTTACGACCGGCAGGGCCTGGTGTCGCCGGGCCGCACCGCCGGCGGCGGGCGGCGCTACTCGATGCGGGACATCGCGTTGCTGCGCGAGGTGCAACGTCTGTCGCAAGAGGACGGTGTGAACCTGGCCGGCATCAAGCGCATCATCGAGCTGGAGAACCAGGTCGACGCGCTGAGGGCCCGGCTTTCGGAGATCACCGAAGAGTTGGCGGCGGCGTACGCGGCGGCGGAACAGGCCGCGGCGGCGGCGCACGCGTCCTACCGGCGGGACCTGGTCCCGCTCAACCAGCAGACGGCGATGGTGGTCTGGCGGCCGAAGCGCCGCTGACCGCTGAAGCGAAGAGGGCCTCCCCGGGCAACCGGGGAGGCCCTCTTGCGTTAGAGCTCCAATCGAGGCCAGGCAGCCAAATCCGCCAGCATCCGGCGGTCGTGCGTCGCCACCACCACCGCGGCCGGCGTCTTCAGCAACGCCTCCGTCAGCTCGTCGACCAGCGTGGCCGACAGGTGGTTGGTCGGCTCGTCGAACACCAGCAAGTCCGGGCGTCCCGCCAGGCGCAACGCCAGGTCGAGCCGGCGCTGCTGTCCCTGGGACATCCGGCCCACCGGGGTCCGCAACGCCTCCGCGTCGAGCAAGCCCATGGCCGAGAACGGAACCCCCTCGCGCTCGAACAGCCGGCGAGCCGTGAGGTCCTCCGGCCACGACGGGACTTCCTGGCCCACCAACGCTGTCCGCGCGTCGGGAGCCCGCCGGACCGTCCCGCTCGTCGGGGCCGGCTCGCCGGTCAGGACCGACAAGAGCGTCGACTTGCCCGTTCCGTTTCCGCCCGTGACGAGCAGCCGGTCGCCGCGGGCGATCGTCAACGTGACCGGCCCGCGGAGGCGGCCGGCCACCGCGACCTCGTGCACGTCGACCAGTGAACGGAGAGACCCGGTGCCGAAATCGGGCCAGCGCAACGACAACGGTGGCTCCGGCACCGTCACACGGTGCGCCTGCAGCGCCGCCCGCTCGCGGTTCAGCGCCTGGACCACGCCGGGCGCGTGCGACTGGCGTTTGTGCCGTCCGGTGCCCTTGTCCGGCCGCCAGCTCGTGCTGAGCCGGTCGCGAGCCTGCGTCACCGCGAGTGTCAGCTGCCGGTGGGTGTCCTGCTGCTCCTCGAACTCCTGGAGCCAGCGCCCGCGGTCGCGGCGGCGACCGTCCTGCCAGGCCTGGTACCCGCCCGCATACACGCGCGGGCGGCCGTCCTGGCTGGGGTCGAGGTCGAGGAACTCCGAGGCGACGTCGGCGAGCAGCGCGCGGTCGTGGCTGACCAGCGCGACGCCGCCGTCGTGCCCGCGCAGGCGGGCGGTGAGGAACGCGAGGCCGTCGGCGTCGAGGTGGTTGCCGGGCTCGTCGAGCAGCAGGAAGTCGTGCCGCGCGCCGAGCAGGCAGGCCAGGCGCACGCGGTAGCGCTGCCCGACCGAGAGCGTGCTCAGTTCGCGGCTTCGGTCGGTGCACGCGGCGAGGGCTTCGAGGGCGACGTCGACGCGGCGTTCGGCGTCCCACGCGTCGAGGCGCGTGGCCGCATCGAGCGCGACGGCGTAGCGGTCTTCCTCGAAGTCCGAAGCCGCCGCGGCGAGTGCTCGCAACGCGTCGTGGGATTCGCGCAGGGCTTCGGTGGTCAGCGTGCCGACGGTTTCGCCGGACCGGAACGGCAGCGCCTGCCGGGCGACGCCGACCGTGCCCGTCCGGTGGACGGTGCCGTGGTCGGGCGCCCGGAGCCCGGCGAGGACGTGCAGCAAGGTGGTCTTGCCGCGCCCGTTCTCACCGACGATGGCCAGCCGGGACCGGGCCGACACCGTGACGCTCACGTCGTGCAGGACCCGGCGGGAACCGAGGGTGACGCCGACGCCTTCCGCGCGCAGGTGGGCGTGTTCGGTCGCAAGGGGGTTCAAGGGATGCTCCGCAGCTCTGAAGGGAGCCGGGCAGCACAAGAGGGCCGCCCGGCGATGGCCGGAACGGCGGGCAGGGAAAAGTTTCGGTGCGCCGCCGCTAGCGGCGGTTGCGCAACCTCGCGAAGACGGCGAAGGAGAAGGTCATGATCGCGAAGCTAGTGCGGCGCGGGAAGGCGGCCAAGCGAATTTCGGGGCTTCAACCGCGACCGACCGCGAGCAGCCGGGCAGGGGGGCTGCTCGCGGTCCGCGCCGCGGGGACGTCACACCTTGAAGTTCAACAGCTGCTTGACCTCCGCCGTCCGCGACTCGATAACGCGCCGGGCCAGGTCGCGGGCCTGGGCGTTGACTCCGCCGGTCGCCGAGTTCTCCGTCTGGGCCAGCTCGACCGCTCCTTGCTGCTGGCCCGACAGCACGTCGAGGAACTTGCGCGGGAACTCGGCGGCCGGGGCTGTGCCGAGCGCTCCCACCACGTCCGGCGACGTCATCTTCATGCCTCCGTGGCCCGCGTGGGCCTGGGGGTTCATGTCCATCGACTCCGGCTGGGACCAGGCGCGGAGCCAGTTCCGCATGTCGGTGATCTCGGTCCGCTGGGTCGACTCGATCGCCGCCGCCAGCTCCTTCAACGCCGGTGGCAACGGGTGGTCCGCGGCCAGGCGGACGATGTCGATGCCCTGCTGGTTCTGCGGGATCAGCATCTGCAGGAACATCACGTCGGCCGCGTTGTACGCGGGTGGGGCCGCCGTCGCGCTGCAGCTCGTCAGCAGCAGCGCGACGACGGCGAGCCACACCCTCACTGGCGCTGCCAGAGCGCCGGGGTGTTCGGCGGCTCCCAGCCCGCGATCGCCGTGTGCGGCTGGATGCAGCGGTAGCTCACGCCGTTGTAGGTGACGACGTCACCGACCTTGTACGCCGTCCCGGCCGCCCACGTACCGCTCGACGGCGGGGTCGTCGGGGTGGTGGTCGGCGGGCGGGTCGTCGTCGGGGGCGGGGTCGTCGTGGTCGGCGGTGGCGGGGTTGTCGTGCCGCCGCCCCCGATCTGCAGGTCGACGCAGCTGTAGAACGCGTTGGCCGTGTCGGAGATGTTCCAGATCGCCAGCACTTTGACCCGGCCCGAATAGCCGGACAGATTCACCGTGTGCTGCACCGTCGCCGGTGGCTGCTGGCCGTTGCCGTTGAACGATGCCACGAGCGTGTTACCGACGTAGTACTCGTAGCTCTTGGTGGCGTGGCGGGCGGTGAACACCCAGTTGAACGTCACCGACGTGCCGACCGACTTGGCCGGCCAGGGCTTCGACTCGTCGGCCAGTTCGGCGAACTGCGCCAGCCCGGCGTTGCAGCTGCGCAGGCCCTTCGGCCCTTCGACGCTCTGGGGTTCGTAGACGATCTGGCCGCAGTCCGGGACCTTCCCGGCCGCGCAGTTGGCCTGCCGGCTGGGCGGGTCGGAGATGTAGCCGTGCGCGCTCGCGGTGGTGGCGGGGAGGACGACGACCAGCACCGGGGCGAGCAGGACACCGGCGGCGGCCGCGAAAAGCTTTCTGTTCCAGGTCATTTCGGCTCCTCGAAGGGGAACAGCTTTGTTCCAAGGGGAGGACGAACGAGCACATCCGGGGAAGATGTGGTCTAGACCATAAGTCGATTCGGGCACAACGGTCAACGAACTACGACCGTTCGGCGAAAAGGCTAGCCCGCTCGGCTCAGTGCGAAGGTCGCGCCGGTTGCTGCAGGTGTTCGCCGAAGAACGCCGTCACCCGGCGCCACGCGTCTTCGGACGCTTCGTGGTGGTAGGTGAACCCGACGACCTTGAGCAGCAGGTTCAGCGGGGCCGCGACCTCGACCTTGTTGGCGAACCCGTGGCTCGCGCCGTCGTACTCCTTGACGTCGTGCGGGATCTCACGCTCGGTGAGCGCCGTCTCGAGCTTCGCCGCCGCGCCGCGCAGCGAGAAGTCCTTCTTGCCGAAGCTCGCGACGATCGGGCACGCGTCGTCGAGGACCGACAGGTTCTTCGGCAGCTGCCCGTAGTACGGCGCCGACGCCTCGAAGCCGCGCGACGCCGCGACGAGCGCGAAGCCGCCGCCCATGCAGAACCCGGCGATGCCGATCCGGCCCGACGAGTCCGGGCGGGCGGCCAGGAGCGCGCGCGACGCCTCGATGTCGTCGAACGTCCGGCCCTGGTTCGCGAACATGTCCGAGAACACGCGACGCACGCAGCGGCGCATCCCGCCGCGCGAGTACAGGTCCGGGCTGAGCGCGAGGTAACCCTCGGCGGCGAAGCGGTCGGTGATGTTCTTCGTGTCCTGGCTCAGCCCGAACGCGTCGTGGATGAGCACCACGCCCGGGTGCGGTCCCTCGCCGGACGGCTCCGCCAGGTAGCCGCCGATCGTGCCGTCCGAAACCGGAATAGTCATCTCCATATCGGCGAAGATAGCGAGAATCGACGCCGCCCGCGCGCGTGGCTGAGAGCCGGCTCAGTCCAGCGTGAACGGGTCGAACCGGATGCGCTCGAGCTCGACGCCGGCGGCCAGCAGCTTCGCGATCGTCGACCGGATCATCGGGGGCGAGCCGGAGACGAGGACGTCGTGGTCCTGCCACTCGCCGCGCTGGGTCACCGCGTGGGCGAGCGTGCCGCGGTCGCCGCCCAGGACCGCGCCCTCTTCGGTCACCGGGGTCACCGTCAGCCACTTCGACACCGCGGTCAGCCGCCGGAGGTCGTCCAGCGCATAGAGGTCCTCCGGTCTTCGGCCGCCGAAGAACAGGTGCACCGGCGGGTTGCGCTTCCAGTGCGCGAGGTCGTCGAGGATCGAGACGAACGGGGTGACGCCGGTCCCGCCGGCGATCATCAACAGCCGTTTCCTCGTCGCGGTCGGGCGCACGTTCAGCGTGCCCATCGCCGGCCCGAGCCGCCACACGTCCCCCGGCTTGGTGTGGTTGACGATGGTGCCGCTGACCCAGCCGCCGGGCACCGCGCGCACGTGGAACGTCATCTGGCCGTCGCCGCGCGGTGCGCCCGCCGGGGAGAGGTAGCGCCACATCCGCGGCCGCTGCGGCACCTCCACGCTCACGTAGCTGCCGGCCCGGTAGGGCAACAGCCCCTCGGTCTGCACGCGCACCATCGCGACGTCGCGGGACAGCCGGCGGTGGTCGAGCACCCGCGCCGCCCACGACGCCGGCCCGGTCTCGGCCTGCGCGGCCTCGCGCATGGTCTTGGCGATGAGCCCGTACGCCGTCGTCCACGCGGCCTCCATCTCGTGCGTCCACTTCTGCTTGAGGAACCGTTTCAACGCGGCGAGCAGCGCGGTCCCGACGGCGTCGTAGTGGCGGGAGATGACGGCGAACTTGCGGTGGTCGCGGCCCAGCTGCCCGAGGAACGTGACCAGGTCGTCGGGCCGGTCGACCATCTGCACGACGTACACCAGCGCGCGCAGCAGCCTGCTGCGCTGGCTGGTCATGGTGACCGGGAACATGTCGCGGCAATCCGGGGCGATGACGAACAAAGCACCGTAGAAGTACTGCGCGAGTTCGTCCGCTTTCGGTTCGATCTCCGCAAAACTTTCACGAATAAGCCGGGCCAGTTCGCGGCCTTCCACGGCCGAAACGGGAACGGTCTGGGGCAGCGGGGAGACCCTCAGTGATTCAGCGCTCATCGGGAACGGTAATCTCCAGTCGTACAAAGGCTTTTTTCGTGCCGTGTGTGCGGCGTCGCCGTGCGGTGCCGCCCCCGAGGGTTCCCGACTGTAGGCGAATTCCCGTGCAGATGCGCGTGATTCCGCGCGGTCCCGCTCGAACGGAGCAATTCCGCCACACGCGGTCAACCCCGTCTGGCGCTGCGTAAAAACGATCACCCGGACGGTTTACGCGAAGTGCGTAACAATTCTCGTGCTTCGTTCGATTTGTGCACCGGACGAGTGCGTCCGGAATTGGCTGCTAGTCGATCGTGAAGGGGTCGTACTGGATCTGGTCCAGCGCGCTGCCCGCGACCAGCATGCGCGACACCGTCGCGCGGATCATCGCGGGCGAGCCGGACACGAGGACGTCGTGGTCCGGCCAGGAGCCGTACCGCGTGACCGCCTCGGCCAGCGTGCCCTGCTCGAACCCCGGGACGTCGCCGCCGCGCTCCACCACCGGCGTCACGGTCAGCCAGGGGTTGACCGACGCGAGCGCGCGCAGTTCCTCGAGGTCGTAGAGGTCCTCGCGGGCCGGGCCGCCGTAGAAGAGGTGCGTCTTCGGGTTCTCGCCCCACAGTGCGAGGTGGTCGAGGATCGACCGCAGCGGCGCGACGCCCGTGCCGCCCGCGATCATCAGCACGCCCCGTGACGTTTCGCGGTCGACCGTCATCCGGCCGAGTGGCGGGCCGAGCCGCCAGACGTCGCCGGGCTGGGTGTGGCTGACGATGGCGCGGGAGACCCAGCCGCCGTCGATCGCGCGGACGTGGAACTCGATGCCGCCGTCCTCGCGCGGCGCGTTCGCCGGCGAGAGGTAGCGCCACAGCCGCGGCCGCTGGGGGACTTCGACGCTCACGTACTGGCCCGGGTGGTAGGGCACGGGCTGGTCGGGCACCAGCCGCACCAGGGCGAGGTCCCAGGTCAGCCGCCGGTGCTCGACGACGGTGCCCGACCACGACGGCGGGTTCGTGTCGGCCGCGGCGGCGTCCTGCATGGCCCGCGCGGCGATGGTGAACGCCTCGGCCCACGCGCGCTCGACCTCGGGCGTCCACTCCCGGCCGAGGTGGTTCTTCAGCGACGCGAGCAGCGCCGTGCCGACGGCTTCGTAGTGCCGCGGGACCACGCCGAACTTGCGGTGGTCGCGGCCCAGCTGCCGCAGGAACGGCGCGAGGTCGTCGGGCCGGTCCACCATCTGCACGATGTGCACCAGCGCGCGCACCAGCCGGCCGCGCTGGATCTCCATGTTGATCGGGAAGAAGTCGCGCGTGGTCGGCGCGAGGGTGAAGAGCATCCCGTAGAAGAACTGGGAGATTTCGGCGATGTAGGGCTCCGACTTGGCCCAGCTGTCGCGGATGAGCCGGACCATCGCCGTGACGGCCGCGGGGGCTTCACGCGGGGCCGAAGACCTGGGGAACGGGCTGACCGAGTCGGCGGTCATGGGTTGCTGCCGCCTCCTGGATCCATCGCCACTGCTTGCATCTGATCAGTCGTCCGCGCCGCGCGCGCGGTCCGTCCGCAGGGTAGCCGCCGGGCGCCCTTTTGCCCGCATTGTTGCTCCGACCGGGTGTATTGCGGCCGGTGACGGCGTGGGCGACCTCACCGGTCGGATCCTTGCTCGCGCAAGCGACTCGCAATATGCTTGTATTGCACAAGTATTGCAGGGAGGGTCCGATGGGCTTCGACGACAGCGACGACGATGTCCGGGTCGAGCTCATGCGCGAGCTGAAGACCGCGTCGCAGCTCCAGCACGCCTGGGTCATGCAGGCCTGGCAGGACCAGCCGGGGTTGCACCCCGCCGCCGCGATGCTGCTGTCGGACCTGGCGAAGAACGGTGAGGCCCGGCCGTCCGAGCTGGCCAAGCGCCGGTTCGTCGACCTGTCGGTGGTCAGCAGGCAGATCACGCAGCTGTCCGCCGCCGGGCTGGTGGACCGCCGGCCCGCGCCCGAGGACGGCCGCGCGTCCCTGGTGAGCGTGTCCGAGAAGGGCCGGGCCGAGCTCGCCCGCTGGCGGGGCAACTACCTCGAGTTCATGGAGAAGGCCCTCGGCGGCTGGGACGACGAGCGCGTCACCGACCTCACCGGCCGGCTCGCCGAGATGAACGCCGACCTCCGCCGGGCCCTCGGCAGCGCCGCCTGCCTGGCCGACACGAACAAGTGACGTAGTGCTCGCGCAGGCGCACCGGCAGTTGCATTCCGCAAGCCGGAAAGTCTCCGTTCGGGCCTGACTTGGCGGTGCGCCACAGGGTTAACGTCGGAAGGTGACGCGTAGCCGGGTCGCACTGCTGTGCGCGCTGGGGATCGACAACTTCGGCTCAGGTCTGTTCCTCCCGTTGGGGCTGGTCTACGTGACGCAGGTGGTCGGCGTGCCGCTCGCGGTGGCGGGCACGGCCGTCACGCTCGGCACGATCGGCGGGCTGGTCGTGCCGCCGCTGGCCGGCCGGCTCGTCGACCGCGTCGGGCCGCGGACCGTGGTCATCGTCGCCCAGCTGCTGCAGGCCGCCGGCGCGGGCGCGTACCTGCTCGCCGACGCCGCCGGCCCGGTCGTGGCCGCCGCGGTCCTGCTCGCCACCGGCCAGCAGCTGTTCTACAGCTCCCTGTTCGTGCTCATCGCCGACGTCGCGGGCGACGTCCCGAAGGATCGGCCGTTCGCCGAGGTGGGGATGGTGCGGGCCGGCTGCTTCGGCCTCGGTGGGCTCGTCGCGGGGGCGCTGCTGACCTGGCTCGGGGAGGGCGGGTACCGGATCGCCCTCGTCCTCGACGCCTTGACGTTCTTCGTGGCCGCGTCGATCCTCGCCCTGTTCGTCCGGCTCGCGCAGCCGCACAAGCCGCACTGCGAACGGTCGGTCAAGGTGCTGCGCGACCGGCCGTACCTCGCGCTGATCCTCTTCAGCGGGCTCTTCGGGCTTTCGCTCGACTTCTTCCTGGTCGGCACGCCGGTGTTCGTGATCGACCGGTTGCACGGCCCGGCCTGGCTGCCCGGCGCGATCCTCGCCCTGCTGACCGTGCTGACCAGCGTCGGCGGCACGCTCGCGCTGCGGCTCACCGCCGGGCTGACCCGGATCGCGGCGATGCGGGCGGGCTCGGCGCTGTTCGCCGCGTGGTGCCTGGTCACCCTCGGCGTGCTGCTCGTGCCGGCCGGCTGGCGGGTGGTGTACCTGCTCGGGTCGACGCTCGTCTTCGCCGCCGGCGACCTGGTCTTCGGCCCGCGTTCGGGAGCGCTCGCCGAGGCCGCGGCACCTCCGGTCGCCCGCGGCCGTTACCTGGCTGCGTACCAGTACGCGTTCACCGTGGCGCAGGTCCTCGCGCCCGCCGTGGTGGCGTTGTTCTCGGTCGCCGACTGGTTACCCTGGGTGCTGGTCGGGGCGTGCGCCGGTCTCGCCGTCGCCGGGCTGGGGATGCTCGGTTCGCGGTTGCCGGCGGGTGCCGTCGCACCCGGTCAGAGTTGAGCGGAACAGACTCAAGTTTTCGTGCGTTAAGGATAGTGTCAGGTCTGGGTCAGGCCTGTCACCAGGACTTTTGAAGTACCGAGCATGAGGTGAGGGATGGACGCTTTCAACCCGACCACGAAGACCCAGCAGGCGATCTCGTCCGCGGCGCAGGCGGCCACCATGGCCGGCAACCCGCACGTGTCGGCCGCCCACCTGCTGGGCGCCCTGCTGGCGCAGGGTGAGGGGCTGACCGCACCGCTGCTGACCGCGGTCGGGGCCGACCCGGGAGTGGTGCACAAGGAGCTCGAGCCGCTGATCGCGGCGCTGCCGTCCGCGACCGGCGCGACGGTGTCGAGCCCGCAGTTCGACACGTTCGCCGTCAAGTCGCTGACGCGCGCGCAGAAGCTCGCCACCGAACTGGGCGACGAGTACGTCTCGACCGAGCACCTGCTCGTCGGGCTCGCGACCGAAGGCGGCCAGGTGGCCGACCTGCTCAAGCGCCACGGCGCGACGCCGGACGCGCTGCAGGAGGCGTTCGTCAAGGTCCGGGGCTCCGCCCGGATCACCAGCGAGGACCCCGAGAGCACGTTCAAGGCGCTGGAGAAGTACGGCGTCGACCTGACCGAGCGCGCCCGGGGCGGCGAGCTCGACCCGGTCATCGGGCGCGACACCGAGATCCGCCGCGTCGTGCAGGTGCTGTCCCGGCGCACGAAGAACAACCCGGTCCTGATCGGCGAGCCGGGCGTCGGCAAGACGGCCATCGTCGAGGGCCTGGCCCAGCGCATCGTCGCCGGGGACGTGCCCGAGTCGCTGCGCGGCAAGCGCGTCGTCGCCCTCGACCTCGGGTCGATGGTGGCCGGCGCGAAGTTCCGCGGCGAGTTCGAGGAGCGGCTGAAGGCCGTGCTCAAGGAGATCACCGACTCCGCGGGCGAGGTCATCACCTTCATCGACGAGCTGCACACGATCGTCGGCGCCGGCGCGACCGGCGAGGGCGCGATGGACGCGGGCAACATGATCAAGCCGATGCTCGCCCGCGGCGAGCTGCGGATGGTCGGCGCGACCACCCTCGACGAGTACCGCCAGCACATCGAGAAGGACGCCGCCCTGGAGCGGCGCTTCCAGCAGGTGCTCGTCGGCGAGCCGTCGCCGGAGGACACCATCGCGATCCTGCGCGGGCTGAAGGAGCGTTACGAGGTGCACCACGGTGTCCGGATCACGGACGCCGCGCTGGTCGCCGCCGCGACGCTGTCCGACCGCTACATCACCGCGCGCTTCCTGCCGGACAAGGCCATCGACCTGGTCGACGAGGCCGCGTCCAAGCTGCGCATGGAGATCGACTCGCGGCCGGTGGAGATCGACGAGGTCGAGCGCGCCGTCCGTCGCCTGGAGATCGAGGAGATGGCGCTCGCCAAGGAGAGCGACGCCGCCTCGAAGGACCGGCTCAACGCGTTGCGTGCCGAGCTGGCCGAGAAGCGCGAGACGCTGACCGCATTGACCGCGCGCTGGCAGAACGAGAAGGGCTCGATCGAGAAGGTCCGCGAGCTCAAGGAGCAGCTGGAGCAGCTGCGCGGCGAGTCCGAACGCGCCGAGCGCGACGGCGACCTGGGCAAGGCCGCCGAGCTGCGCTACGGCCGGATCCCGGCGCTGGAGAAGGAGTTCGAAGCGGCCACCGCGGCGAGCGAGGTCAGCCAGCAGAACGTGATGCTCAAGGAAGAGGTCGGCGCGGACGACGTCGCCGACGTCGTGAGCGCGTGGACCGGCATCCCGGCGGGCCGGCTGCTCGAGGGCGAGACCGGCAAGCTGCTCCGGATGGAGGAGGAGCTCGGCCGGCGGGTCATCGGGCAGGCCGAGGCCGTGCAGGTCGTCGCGGACGCGGTGCGCCGCAGCCGGGCCGGCGTGGCCGACCCCGACCGCCCGACCGGCTCGTTCCTGTTCCTCGGCCCGACCGGCGTCGGCAAGACCGAGCTGGCCAAGGCGCTGGCGGAGTTCCTGTTCGACGACGAGCGCGCGATGCAGCGCATCGACATGAGCGAGTACGCCGAGAAGCACTCGGTGGCGCGCCTGGTCGGTGCCCCGCCGGGGTACGTCGGCTACGACCAGGGCGGCCAGCTGACCGAGGCCGTGCGGCGGCGCCCGTACTCGGTGGTGCTGCTCGACGAGGTGGAGAAGGCCCACCCGGACGTCTTCGACGTGCTGCTGCAGGTCCTCGACGACGGGCGGCTGACCGACGGCCAGGGCCGGACGGTGGACTTCCGCAACACCATCCTGATCCTGACCTCGAACCTCGGTTCGCAGGCCATCGCCGACCCTTCGCTGGACGAGCGCCAACGGCGGGACGCGGTGCTCAACGTGGTGCAGCGGCAGTTCAAGCCGGAGTTCCTCAACCGGCTCGACGACATCGTCGTGTTCCACTCGCTCGGCACCGAGCAGCTGACGTCCATTGTGGACATCCAGATCGCGCGGCTGGCCAAGCGGCTGGAACAGCGGCGGCTGAACCTGGACGTCACCGACGGCGCCCGCGAGTGGCTGGCGTTGAACGGCTTCGACCCGATCTACGGCGCCCGCCCGCTCCGGCGGCTGGTCCAGTCGGCGATCGGCGACAAGCTGGCTAAGGCGCTGTTGTCGGGCGAGATCCGCGACGGCGACACGGTGAAGGTCGACATCCCGGAGCTGGAAGCCGGCGACTCGCTGACGGTCAACCGCGTCTGACGCCGCAGTATCGAGAAGGGCACCCCCAAGCTCTTGAGGGTGCCCTTCTCGGCTTTTCGCGGGCGTCCACAGTGGTGGTTCGTAGCGACTTGTCGACTTGCGGACGGGGAAATGGTCCGAACGGGCCCGGCGACACGGGTACCGGCGATCATCTCTTCGGCGTAGCAGGCGATACCCTGCACGTCGTGGGTATTCCGGCGTGGATCTGGTTCGTCATCGCGGCCGTCGCCCTGGTGGCGGGCCTCGGGCTGCTCGCTGCCGACCGGGCGAAGGAGGGCTCGCGCAACCGTGAGCGCATGCGCTGGGCTCAGTTGCGCGGCTGGCAGTTCGTCGAGGAGGACGAACGGCTGCCGCAGCAGTGGTCCAACGGTGCCATCGGCTACTTCGGCGCGGACGCCGCCGTGAACGTCGTCGCGGGGTCGACCTTCACCTCCGACGGCCGCCGCCCGGTGTTCATCTTCGACATCGAGTCCGAGGGGCAGATCCCCGCGGTCGTCGTCGCCGTGCGCTGCAACAAGAAGCACCGGATCCCCATCGAGATGTGGCTGTCGAGCGTGCCGTTCCAGCGCGCCGACATGCCCGAGATGCTCGGCCCGATCGGCTCGCGCTACGCCTTCGCCGACGACGCGGACGGCGCCCGGGCCGTGATCACCCAGGAGCTCGTCGACGCCGCGGACCAGCTCGGCGGCGACGTCGGCGTGGCGTGGCTCGAGGCCGAGTGGGTGCTCGCCAGCGTCGCCCCGACCGCCGGCCCGTCGCGGCTCGAGCGGCTGCTGCGCGACCTCGGCGAGATCGCGGACATCGTCGACCCGTTCGACGAGGACTACGACGCCGGCCGCCACCAGGCGAGTGCGCCGATCCCGTCCATCGGCGGCAACCCGCCGACCCCCGCCGCCGGGACGCCGATCCCGCCGCCCGCCGAGCCGCAGGACTAGAGCACCGGCTGGTCGAGCACGCTGGCCGTCAGCGTGCCGCGCAACGACGTCACGCCGCCTTGGACGTGGACCACGTGGTCCACGCCGAGGTCGCCGCTGAAGGAGCCCGACGTCGTCTTGACCAGGCCGGACGCCGGTCCGAGCTGGCCGCCGAGTTCGTGCGTCTGCCCCACGTCGAGGTCGCCGGCGAAGCTGCCGATGGCGTGCACTTCGGACGTCGTGCCGACCGCGCCCAGCTGACCGAGGTCCACGGCCTGCCCGGACGAACGCCGCAGGGCGGCCCCGCCCGTCAGGTCGCCGGTGAAGAGCCCGGCGTCGAGCTGGTCGGCGTTCTCGCTCAGGACGTCGACGCCGTGGCCCAGCCAGACGCCGTGGCGAGCCCGCTCGAGCACCCCCGCGCGGTCGCCCCTCGTGGCGGCCGCCTCCGTCAGGTCGGACGCGATCCGGGCGTCGCCGAGCTGCTTGCCGACGAAGTCGCGGCGGCTCGCCGACAGCGTGTCGCCGTCGTTGTCGAGCGTCGTGGTGTGGCGGTGGTCCACGGGCAGGGGGAGGTCGGCCGGGGCGGCGAACGCCGTCGCGGGAGACGCGAACAGGAGGGCCACGGGCGCGGCGACCTTGGGCAGGTAGCCGCTCTTGCGCCTGCTGTGCTTACCCATGGCCGGGACGATAACCCGACCGCGAAACGGCTGCACCTGGAGGCTCTGACCTGTGGGTATCGTTCACTCACATGACCACCACCGCTCTCATAACGGGTGCCACCGCGGGCATCGGCGCGCAGTTCGCGCGCACGCTCGCCGCCGAGAAGTACGACCTGGTGCTCGTCGCGCGCGACACCGCGCGGCTGGAGGCCTACGCCGCTGAGCTGCGGGAACAGCACGGCGTCGCCGTCGAGGTGCTGCCCGCCGATCTGTCCGAAGTGGACGGTCGGACGGCCGTCGAGGAGCGGCTCGCCGCCGGGCCGGTCGACCTGCTGGTGAACAACGCCGGGTTCGGGCTGAACGGCGACTTCTGGACCATCCCGCCGGACGCGCTGCAGCGCCAGCTCGACGTCAACGTGACGGCCGTGCTGCGGCTGACCCGGGCCGTGCTCCCCGGCATGATCCAGCGCGGCCACGGCGACATCATCCAGGTCAGCAGCGTCGCGGGGTTCTTCAGCGGCCGCGGTTCGACGTACACCGCGAGCAAGAACTGGGTCACGTCGTTCACCGAAGGCATCGCCGCGTCGCTGCCCGAGGGCGTCCGGATGATGGCGCTCTGCCCCGGTTTCACCGCGACGGAGTTCCACCAGCGGGCCGGCATCGGGAAACCGGGCCCGAAAATCGCCTGGCTGGGTGTCGAACAGGTGGTCGGCGAGGCGCTCGCGGACCTGCGCCGCGGCAAGGTGATCTCGGTGCCGAGCCTGCAGTACAAGGCCGTCGTCGCGATCGGCGGCCTGCTGCCGCGCGCGGTGCTGCGCCGGATCAGCGGCGGCTTCGGCGGCAAGGGCCGCACCTGAGAGGCTTATCCAGCCGTCGGCCGCCGCATGACTTCCGGGTCGGTCGAGGGTCTGCGCGAGGGCGCGGCGGCCTAACCAGGATAAGCCTCTGAGTAGGGCTGTCCCCACCCCCAAGACGCACGCGCGCACCAGGGTGATCCGGGGGCTGCCTCAATAGCGTTTTCCGCATGACGACAGAGGCGGTTCGGCTCGAGGCCGTGCGCAAGGAATACGGCGGCGTGGTCGCGCTGGACGGGGTCTCGATCTCGTTCCCGCGCGGCGGGTTCACGGCGGTGATGGGACCGTCCGGGTCGGGCAAGAGCACCTTCCTGCACTGCGCGGCCGGGCTCGACCGGCCGACGTCGGGCCGGGTCGTGCTCGACGGCCAGGACCTCGACGGCAAGAACGAGACCTACCTGACGAAGCTGCGGCGCGACCGCGTCGGGTTCGTCTTCCAGGCGTTCAACCTGCTCCCGGCACTGACGGTCGAGCAGAACGTCGTGCTGCCGCTGCAGCTGGCCGGCAAGCGCCCGGACAAGCGGCTCGTCGCGCGGATCCTCGCGCACGTCGGGCTGGACGGGCGCCGCAAGCACCTGCCCGGACAGCTTTCCGGCGGGCAGGCGCAGCGCGTCGCCATCGCCCGCGCCCTGGTCACCGACCCCGCCGTGCTGTTCGCCGACGAGCCGACCGGCGCGCTCGACACCCGCACGGCCGCCGACGTGCTCGGCCTGCTGCGCGACTCCGTCTCCTCGTCCGGCCAGACGGTGATCATGGTGACGCACGACCCGGTCGCCGCGTCCTACGCCGACCAGGTCGTGTTCCTGGCCGACGGCCGGATCGCCGGGCGCCTGGACCGGCCGACCGCGGAAGCCGTCGCCGAGCGGATGACCCACCTCGGCGCGTGGGGCCGGGTGGCGGCCTGATGTTCAAGCTCGCGCTCCGGACGCTGCGCCTGCGCAAGGGCGGCTTCCTGGCGACGTTCGTCGCCGTGTTCTTCGGCGCGCTGATCGTTTCGGCGTGCGGTGGCCTGATGGAAACGGGCATCCGGTCGGAGACGCCGGTGCAGCGGCTGGCCGCGGCGCCGATCGTCGTCGGCGGGCAGCAAACGCTTGCGGTGCCCGAAGACGACCCGGCGACCCTCGGCCCCGAGGACAAGCACAAGTACAAGAACGCGACTCTGCCCGAACGCGTCCGGGTCGACGCGGCGCTGGCCGACCGCCTGCGCGCGGTCCCCGGCGTCACGAACGTGGTCGGCGAGGTCAGCTTCCCGGTGCAGCTCGGCGCGGCGAGCGCGCTCGGGCACGCGTGGGATTCCGCCGCCTTGACGCCGTACGCGTTGACGGGCGAAGCGCCGAAGCCGGGTGAAGTGGTCGTTGACGCCGACATGGGGATCGCCGCCGGGACCACTCTGCCCGTCGCGGCGCACGGCACCATCGGTCAGTACCGCGTGTCCGGCGTCGCGAAAGCGCCTCGGTCCATGCGGGACTCGGCGCTGTTCTTCGCGGCTTCGGACGCGGAGAGGCTCTCGGGACACCCTGGGCAGTTCGACGCGATCGGCGTCTTCGGCGGGGACGCGGCCGCGGTGTCGGCGGTCGTCGGTGACGCCGGGGTCGTGACGACCGGCGCCGACCGCGGTGCCTTGGAGTTCCCCGAGGTGGGCAAGAGCGGCGAGAACCTGATCGTGCTCGCCGCCGTCTCCGGCGGGTTGTCGGCGCTGGTCATGGTGTTCGTCGTCGCGGGGACGCTCACGCTGTCGACCCAGCAGCGCCAGCGCGAACTCGCCTTGCTGCGCGCGATCGGCACGACCCCGCGGCAGCTGCGGCGGATGGTGCTCGGCGAGGCGCTCGTCGTCGGGCTGCTCGCGGTCGCCGTCGCGGTCGTGCTCGGGCCGGTGCTGGGGAACTGGCTGTTCGACCAGCTCGCGGCCAACCACGTCGTGCCGGACGTGCTGCGGTTCGAGCAGGGCTGGCTCCCGGCGACGGTCGCCGCGGGCGCGTCGCTGCTGGCCGTCTTCGCGGCGTCCTTCGTGGCCGGACGGCGGGCTTCGAAGGTCCGCCCGACCGAGGCGCTCGCCGAGGCGGCGGTCGAACGGCGCTGGCTGACGCCGATCCGGGTGATCACCGCCATCCTGTGCTTCGCGGGCGGAACGGCGCTGGCCATCGTCACGGTCGCCGTGATGACCGGTCCGGTCGCGGCCAGCACGGCCGGTCCGGCGGTGATGCTGTGGGCGTTCGGCCTGGCGGCGATCAGCCCGGGCGTCACCAAGGTGACGGCGATGCTGCTGCGCTGGCCGGTCCAGGCCCTCAGCGGCGTCACCGGCCGGATCGCGCTGCGCAACACCCGCGTCGGCGCGGTGCGGACGGCGGGCGCGGTCACCCCGATCATGCTCGCGGTCGGCATCGCGACCGCCAACATCTACCTGCAGACGACCCAGGAAGCCGTCTCGAACCAGGCGTACACCGAGGACCTGCGCGCGGACGCCGTCGTCGCCGGCCCGGGCGGCCTGGACCCGTCGGTGCTGGGCCGCGTGCGTGCGACCCCAGGGGTCGCCAGCGCCTCGGAGTACGTCACGAGCACCGTGTTCATCGAGAAGCCGTTCGACTCCCACGTGGACAAGGACGGCTGGCCCGCGCTGGGCGTCAGCGAGCTGAGCGGGAACGCCGTCGAGGTGCCGGACGCGCTTGGCCACCACGTCGGCGACACGCTGTCGCTGCGGCTCGGCGACGGCTCGCCGGTGGACGTGCGGGTGGCCGCCGTCGTGCGGCAGCGCGCCGGGTTCGAGAAGCTCGTGCTGCCCGCCGGGCTGCTCGCGCCGCACACGACGACCGGGCTCGCGCCGCAGCTGCTGGTGCGCGCGGCCGACGGCGTCGACACGGCGACGCTGACTTCGCGGCTTCGCGAGGCAACAGCGGGATTGCCGGTCTCCATCGGTGACCGGGACGCGCTGATCGCGGCGCACGCGAAGGGCAACGAGGTCGGCGCGTGGGTCAACTACCTGCTCGTCGGGATGATCATCGCGTACACGGTGATCTCGGTGGTGAACACGCTGGTGATGGCGACCTCGCGGCGGCGACGCGAGTTCGGGCTGCAGCGGCTGAGCGGGTTCACCCGCGGCCAGGTGCTGCGGATGGCCGGCGTCGAAGGCGGGCTGATCGCGACCATCGCGGTGCTGCTCGGGACGCTCGTCGCGGCGGGCTCGATCGTGCCGTTCTGCCTGGTGGTCAGCGGATCGCCGCTGCCGTCCGGTCCGCTCGCGGTCTACCTGGTGGTGCTCGCGATCGCCGTGGTGCTTTCACTCGTCGCGATCCTGGTCCCGGCCTGGGCGGCGACGCGCGGGCGTGCGGTCGACGCCACATCCATCGGGGAGTGAGAACGGTCGTGTGTAAGACTCTCGGCCGTGGCGAACCCCGGGTTGGATCAAGCGGCGAAACTCGAACTGGCCAGGCTGGTCACCGATCTTTCCGTGGTGCACGGAAAAGTGACCTTGGCGTCGGGCAAGGAAGCCGACTACTACATCGATCTCCGGCGCGCGACGCTGCACCACGCGGCCGCGCCGCTGATCGGCAAGCTGCTGCGCCAGCTGACGGCGGACTGGGACTACGTGGCGGCCGGCGGCCTGACGCTCGGCGCCGACCCGGTCGCGCTGGCGATGCTGCACTCGGCGGCGAACGACGGCGTGGTGCTGGACGCGTTCGTCGTCCGGAAGTCCGTCAAGGAACACGGCATGCAGCGCCGCATCGAGGGCATGGAGGTCCGCGGCCAGCGCGTCCTGGCGGTCGAGGACACCTCGACGACCGGCGGCAGCGTCCTCGAAGCGGTCGCGGCCCTGCGTGAAGCGGGCGCGAACGTGATCGGCGTGGTGACGGTGGTCGACCGCGACACCGGGGCGCGGGAGGCCATCGAGAAGGAAGGCCTGGAGTACCGGTACGTCCTCGGCAAGGACGACCTCGGCCTCGACTGAGTCGCCGCGGTGACTCAGGTCACCGACAATCACCCCGTGACGTTTCCCGCCCGCCGGTGTCCTCCTCCCGAGGAGGTGCCGTGACGACAACCGCTACGCCGCTCGACGACGTGACCCTCGTCGGGCGCGCCAAAGACGGCGATGTCCGGGCCTACGAGCAGCTCGTGCTGCGGTACCAGGGCCCGATGTTCCGGCTCGCCGTGAAGATGCTCTCGCACCGCGGCGACGCCGAGGACGTCGTGCAGGAGGTGTTCCTCAACGCCTGGCGCAAGCTCGGCCAGCTCGGGGACGACGCCGCGTTCGTCGGCTGGCTCTACCGGGCCACCACGAACCGCTGCCTCAACGCGATCCGCGCGCGCAAGCCGCAGGCGGACGTCGACCTCGACACCGCCGAGTCGCCGCGGGCGGACCTGCAGCCGGAGCGGGCCGCCCAGGTGAGCGGCCAGCTCGCCGCGTTGAACGCGGCGCTGGACCAGCTGACGCCCGAGCAACGGGCGTGCTGGCTGCTCCGGGAAGTGCACGGCCGGTCCTACGAAGAGATCGGCGAAGTCGTCGGCGCGAACGCGACCGCGGTCCGCGGCCGGATCGCGCGGGCCAGAGCCCAGCTGGCGGAGGTGATGAAGCCATGGCGATGACGGACTACGAACTGCCCTGCGAACGCGACGTCGAGCAGGTGTGGGAGCGGCTCGACGCGGTCGGCGCCGGGCTGGCCGACGAGCACGAGCTGACCTGCCCGCATTGCCGCGCCGCGCGCGAAAGCCTGCTGGCGCTGCGGGAAGCGACGTCGGAACTGGTGGTGGCCGAGGACGACGTGCCACCTGCCTTGTTCAGCCGGATCATGTCCGCTGTGCGGGCCGAGGTGCGGCGCGGCTCGATGGTGGCGCTGCCGACCCCGGAACCCGGGTTCGTCGAGATCAGCGAGCAGGCCGTCGCGGCCGTGCTGCGGTACGCGGCGGACACGGTCGACGGCGTCCGGGCGCGGCGCTGCCGGGTCCGGACGCTCGCCGCGGGGGGCGTCGAAGTCGAACTCACCCTCGCGGTGAGTCTGCGGAACGCTACCGGCGGTGAGGCGTTGGCGCTGGTGCGGGAGCGGGTGAGCGCCGCGGCGGCGGCCCGGGTCGGGCTGACGCTGGCGAAGCTCGACCTGCTGGTTGACGACATCTTCGAGGAAGACACGGTCGGGGAGCCAGGGGAATGAGCGTGGAGTACGTCATCGCCGATCCGGTGATCGCCAGCGTGGCGGCGAAGGCGGCGATCACGACGCCCGGCGTCGTGCGGCTCGAACCGGGCCTGCGCGGCCTGGTGACGGCGTGGACGCGCGCCGCCCGTCAGCGCTGGAAGGGGCTCGACCCGGCGCCGGCGGACGGCGTCCGGGTCCGCACCGCGGACGGCCGGGTGAGCGTCGAGGTCGACCTGGTCACGTCGGCGGCCGACCAGGCGGCCGCGGTCGGCCGGGCGGTGCAGCGTTCGGTGGGCCGGTTCGTGACCGAGCAGACCGGGCTGGCCGTCGACGGGGTTTCGGTGTCCATCCTGGACATCGAGCCGCGGTGACCGGCGCCGAAGCCGTCGAGAAGATCGTCGGCGCCCTCGAAACCGTGGCCGGTCTCCGCCCGGCGACCCCGATCTCGCCCGAGACGACGTGGCTGCCGGTGGACTGGGCCGGCCAAGCCGTCGACCTCTCGGCCGAAGTCGTCCAGATCCGGCTCATCGCCACGCGGCTGCCGCTCCCGCCGTTGCTGGAGCAGGCCGCGGCGGCGGTGCGCCCGGTGCTGGCCGGGACGAAGTGGGAAGGCGCGCGGCTCCGGCTGGTCGTGACCGACCTCGACGGCGCGGCCTTCGGGAGACCCACGTCACAGTGATCCTCTCCCGTCCCCGGGGTCCTTACCTACGAAAAGCCTTGGGGCTCAGCACGTTCAGGGAGGAATCACGATGACCGCGACGGCCGAGAAGACCGCTGTGACGTCCAAAGAAGCCACCGCCCTCGTCACCAAGCAGGGCACCACCACGATCGCCGACACCGTCGTGCAGAAGATCGCCGGCCTCGCCGCGCGCGAGGTCAGCGGCGTGCACGACCTCGGGGGCGGCGCCGCGCGGGCGTTCGGCGCCCTGCGTGACCGCATCCCGGGCGCGTCGGCCAGCGCCGGCCAGGGCGTCTCGGTCGAGGTCGGCGAGAAGCAGGCGGCTGTCGACCTGCAGATCCTCGTCGAATACGGCGTCGCCATCGCCGACCTCGCGCGGTCGGTGCGTCGCAACGTCGTCACCTCGATCGAACAGATGACCGGGCTGCAGGTCGTCGAGGTGAACATCAACGTCAGCGACGTCCACCTGCCCGGCGACGAGGCACCCGCGCCGTCCGACCGGGTCAGCTGATCCGGCGTACCGTCGAAGTGTGGAAGAGCCGTCGAAGCCCGACGAGCCGCCGGACCGGCCCGGGCACCAACCGCCGTGGAAGAAGCCGCACCCCTACCCGCGCGAGGAGCCGACGCAGTACCCCGCGAAGCGCCCGCCGGAGTTCCCACCGGGTGTAACGCCTCCGTCACCGCCAGGGTGAACGGGTTGCTCCGCTGGGTTAAACATCACACAGCCGGGCACTCTAGGGGGCGGCCGAATCCGATCAGCGGAGTAAAGTCGCTGGTAGGGGGTTCGGTGAAGGGGGCGTGCGGTGGCGAAGTTCCTGGCGGACGTGACTGTCGCGGTACACATCCTGGCCCTGCTGCTCATCGGTTTCGGCGGTTTCGTCGCCTGGCGCTGGCCCAAGCTGATCTTCGTGCACCTGCTCGGCGTGACCTGGGGTGTCCTGGTCAACGTGGCGCCGGTGCCGTGCCCGTTCACCGCGCTGGAGAACTACTTCCGGCACCAGCAGGGCCTCGGTGACTTGCCCGGCGGGTTCAACGCCTACTACCTCTACGACACGGTGTTCCCGCGGGCGTGGCTGCCGGCGATCGGCGTCGTCGCGATCGCGGTGGTCGTGTACTCCTACATCGGCGTCTACTACCGCTGGCGCCACCGCGACCACAGCGAGGACGCCCGGACGCACCGCGTCCGCCTGGGCTAGGCGACAATCGGGGGGTGAGCACCTCCCCGGACGCCGGACCCACCGAGTGGGTGAGCCGCGAAGAGGTCGGCGTCGGCCCGTGGCCGGGTGAGTGGCCGTCGGACGAGCGGTACGACCCGGACCTGCTGCGCGACGGCGACCGCCGCAACGTCGTGGACGCGTACCGCTACTGGCGCCGCGAGGCGATCGTGTCCGATGTGGACCGCCGGCGGCACCCGTTCCACGTCGCGATCGAGAACTTCCAGCACGACCACAACATCGGCACGGTGGTCCGCACGGCCAACGCCTTCGCGGCGGCGGAGGTGCACATCGTCGGCCGCCGCCGCTGGAACCGCCGCGGCGCGATGGTGACCGACCGCTACCAGCACCTGCGTCACCACGACGACGTCTCCGGGCTGGTGTCGTTCGCCTCGGAACACGGCCTCGCCGTCGTGGCGGTGGACAACACCCCGGGCTCCGAGCCGGTCGAGACGGCGGACATCCCGCGCGAGTGCGTGCTGGTGTTCGGCCAGGAGGGGCCGGGGCTGTCCGCGGGTACGCGGGAAGCGGCGGCGCTGACGGTGTCGATCGCCCAGTTCGGGACGACGCGGTCGATCAACGCGGGCGTCGCGGCGGGGATCGTCATGCACGCCTGGGTCCGGCAGCACGCCGACCTGTCGACGGCCTGGTAGTCAGAGCCCCCATCCCCAGCGCAGCTGCACGACACCGGACGCGTTGTTCGTCGCCAGGCCGCTGCCGCTCTGCCGCGTGATCGAGTAGGTGTCGCCGGAGCGCAGGCCGGCCCAGTAGACGACACCCATCTGCCGGGACCGCGCGAGATCGGTGGTGGCGGCGAAGTACGCCGTGAAGTTGTTGCCGTCCTGGTGGCCCGCGGAGTAGTCCAGCCCGGTCGTCATCGGGGCGCCGGCCTCGTCGATGATCGTGCGGGAGGAGTACGACCCGAGCCGGTTGCTGAGGTTGGTCGTCCACGCCGAGCGGGTCGTGTCCGAGGCCCAGAAGCCGTAGAAGTGCAGCGACAGCAGCGTCCCGCTCAACGCGCTCGCCGCGCCGACGCCGGTGACGTTGTCGTTGTAGCCGGTGCCGCTGATCAGCACCCGGCCGCGCGGGATGGCCGAGTGCCGGGACAGCCAGGTCGAGCAGAGCGACACCCAGGAGCTCAGGCTGTAGCCGAACGGCTCGTTCATCGGCTCGAAGTAGACGTTCCCGTTGCCGCCGTAGTCGCCGGTGACCTTGTCCCACATGGTGTTCCACGCGGTGACGTCGTCGACGAACCCGTCCTTGTTCGCTTCCCAGTACCCGAAGATGACCTTCATGCCGTGCGCCAGCGCGGAGTCGGCGGCGCCCTTGTACCGCGCCCACCAGTCCGAATTCACGCTCTGCGGGTTGATCGGCAGCCGCACGGTGTTCGCGCCGAGCTGCTGCTGGAAGCCGGTGATGATGCCGTCCGCCTTGGTGCGGACGACGTCGTAGCTGTCACCCGCGGTGAGCCCGGTCGGGATGACCCAGCCGTCGACGTAGTTGTCGCGGGCGTCGGCCCAGTTCACGCCGCGGAAGGCGTTCGTCGCGGCGGACGCCGGCGGAACAGTGAGCAGGGGTGCCGCGAGGACGGCGAGCAGGAGGACACGCAGGCAGCGACGAAGGCGGGTCATGCGAACTCCGATGTCCGATGATCGATGTTGACGTCAACATGCCTGGCTGAGAATCCTCTCGGACCCGGGCCGGTGTCAAGCGTCAGGCGGGGGCGACCTCGACCGGGATGCCGTTCAGCACCGACGTCCCCGACGGCACGTCGAGCAGCGTCTCGTCCGCGACCAGGTTCGAGTTGACGCCCGGGTTCGCGCTCGCCACGCGGGTCCGCGCCCCTTCGACGTCATGGCCCCAGCCGTGCGGGATGCTGACGACACCCGGCCTGACCTCGTCCGTCACCTCCACCGGGACCTCCAGCTTGCCCGCGCGCGAGGTCACCGACGCCAGCGCGCCGTCGGTGAGGCCCAGGCGCGTCGCGTCGGCCGGGTGGACCAGGACCGTGCAGCGGTTCCCGCCGCGGATCAGCGGCTCGAGGTTGTGCATCCAGGAGTTGTTCGAGCTCAGGTGGCGCCGGCCGATCAGCACCAAGCCGTCGTCGGCCGGCTTCGCCAGCTCGTCACGCAGCCGCGGGACGTCGGCGACGACCTCCGGCGGCGCCAGCTCGATCCGGCCGGACGCCGTGCACAGCACCTCGGGGATCCGCGGCTTCAGCGGCCCGAAGTCCACTCCGTGCGGCGCGGCTTCGAGGTCGGCGAGCGTGACGTCGTACGGCCCGGCGCGCAGCAGCAGGTCGACCAGCCGCGCGGGCCCGGTGCGCTCACCGGTGACGTCGAGCTTGTTCCGGCGCGCGGTTTCGGCGGCGACGAAGTCGTCCAGCGCCGCGACGTCCGCTTCGGGCCCCTGACCGGTGACGATGCCGGTGAGCCGCAGCATCGTCTCCCACTCCTGGGGCAGCTCCGACGGCAGCGTCGCCGGCGTCCAGTTCGCGACGTTGCGCACCGAGAGCTGGTAGAACGCCAGGTCGAAGTGCGGCCGCTCGAGCGGTGACGGGCCGGGCAGGATGACGTCGGCCCGGCGGGACGTCTCGTTGAGGTAGACGTCGACCGAGATCATGAAGTCGAGGTCCTCGAGGGCCGCGGCCAGCCGGCCGGCGTTCGGCGTGCTCAGGCACGGGTTGCCGCTGACCGTGATCAGCGCGCGGACCTGGCCGTCGCCCGGGGTTTCGATCTCGTCGGCCAGCGTCGCGACCGGCAGTTCGCCGACGACCTCGGGGTAGCCGCGGACGCGGCTGTGCCACCGCCCGACGGCGAACGGCCGCCGGTTCCCGGTCGGCTGGCACGCGGCCAGCGGGAACATCGCGCCGCCGGGCGCGTCGAGGTTGCCGGTGAGCACGTTGAGGACGTCGACGAGCCAGCTCGCGACCGTGCCGAACGTCTGCGTCGTGGTGCCGATCCGGCCGTAGACGACGGCGTTCTCGGCGGCGAGCTCGAGCGCCATCCGGCGGATCTCGGCCGCGTCGATGCCCGTGCGCGGCGCGACGGCTTCCGGGGTGAACGGCTGGGCCAGTTCGCGGACGTCGTCGAGGCCGTTGAGGTGCTCTCCCAGCCGTCCGGGTGCGACGCGGTTCTCCGCGAACAGGACGTTGACCAGCGCGAACAGCAGCAGCGCGTCGGTGCCGGGCCGGATGGCGTGGTGCTCGTCGGCGAACGCGGCGGTGCGCGTGCGGCGCGGGTCGACGACGACGATCTTGCCGCCGCGGTCGCGGATCCCGCGCAGCCGGCCGCGGATGTCCGGCGCGGTCATCAGGCTGCCGTTGGAGACGAGCGGGTTGGCGCCGAGGATCAGCAGGTGGCGCGTGCGGTCGAGGTCGGGCACGGGGATGGCGAGCGGGTCGCCGAACATCGTGCCGGCGGAGTAGTGCTTCGGCATCTGGTCGACCGACGTCGCGCTGTAGAAGTTCTTGGTGCCCAACGCTTTGTAGAGCACACGGCCGTAGAGCGTCAGCGCGATGTTGTGCACGCCGGGGTTGCCCGCGTACACGGCGACGGCGTCCCGGCCGTGCTCCTCGAGGATCGGCGGGAGGCGGCGGTCGATCTCGTCGTAGGCCTCCTGCCAGCTGACCTCGACGAACTCGCCGTCGCGCTTGAGCAGCGGCGCGGTCAGCCGGTCGGGGTCGTGGTGCAGCGCTCCCAGCGACGCGCCCTTCGGGCAGATGTAGCCCTTCGAGAAGACGTCGTTCTCGTCCCCCCGCACCCGGGTGACCCGCTGGTTCGCATCCAGCGTCACCTCGAGTCCGCAGGTGGCTTCGCACAGCGGGCAGGTCACGTGGGCCGTCGTCATGACAGCCCAACATACCGAGCGGTATGTCGATGGGCAAGGCACGATTGCGACATGGACGTCTCGGCCGCCGAACGCGCGGTGACTTCGCGGCACCTGCGCCGGGTGTGGGGGCTGCCCGGCACGGTCCTCGGCCGCAGCGGCTGGCCCCCGTCGCTCGGCCAGCGGCTGCACTGGCACTGGAACTACTGGTGGCAGGCACACCTGCTGGACACGCTCGTCGACGCGCAGCTGCGGGCTGCTTCACCCGAACGGCTGGCGTTGATCCGGTCGTTCGCGCGTTCGGTGCGGCTGCGCAACTTCGGCCGCTGGACGAACGAGTACTACGACGACATCGCGTGGCTCGGCCTTGCGCTGCAACGGGTTTCTTCGCTAGGGATCGACACCGGCCCGGCGGTGGCGGCGATCGACACACAGTTGCTGTCGGGCTGGACGGCCGCGGCGGGCGGCGGCATCTGGTGGCGCGTCGGCGACGAGTTCAAGAACGCCCCGGCCAACGGCCCGGCGGCGATCTTCCACGCGCGGTCGGGGAACCTCGACCGGGCCCGTTCGCTGTTGGACTGGATGACGTCCACTTTGGTCGATCCGGCTACCGGCCTGGTGTGGGACGGGATTCGCACGGACACCGGCGAGCTGGTCAAGCACATCTACACGTACTGCCAGGGGGTCTACCTCGGGGCGTGCCTCGAACTGTCCTCAATGGACGCCGCCGCCCGCACGGTCCGCGCGGTGGCTTCGCACTGCGCTCCAGGAGGCGTGATCCGCGGCCAGAGCGGCGGCGACGGCGGGCTGTTCGCGGCAATCCTGGCGCGCTACCTGGCGTTGGCGGCGCGGGCGTTGCCCGGCCCGGAAGCCGTGATCGCCCGTTCACTGGTGCTCGACTCCGCGGAGGCGTGCTGGTCGGGCGCGGCGCCGGGCCCGGTGTTCAGCGCGTACTGGGACCGCCCGGCACCGGCGTCGCCCCTGCCGGAAGACGCCCCGGAGCGGGACATGTCGGTCCAGGTGGGCGGCTGGATGCTCCTCGAAGCCGCGGCGACGCTGTCACCAGACGTCGCCGGCCCGCCAGTCGGCGGTTAGCTCCCCGTCGAGGTCTACGTCTTCCCCGGCCGGGGAAGACGTAGACACCGCCGTCGTCGTCCTCGGTGCGCTGGACTCCGGACGGCGTCAACGCGAAGGTGGGCCCGCGCCAGAGCTGCCAGCCGCGGCCCGCGTACAGCGGCGCCCCGGCCCTGGTCGCACTCAGGGCGCCCACCTCGTACCCGGGCAGCAGCTCCTCCATCGCCGCCATCAACGCACTCGCGACCCCGCGCCGCCGGTGGTCCGGGTGCACCGCGACGCCCTCGACGTAGCCCGTGTTCAGCACGCGGTCGCCGTGCAGCAGCCGGCGCTGCACGAGCGAGGCGTGGCCGATCAGCTCGTCGCCGTCGAAGGTGAGGGCGTGCAGGCCGCCGAGGGTGTTTTCCCAGCCCGGTGGATCGAAGTCGGTGAACGCGCCTTCGAGCAGAGCCCGCACGGCGAGCAGGTCGGCGGCCGGCAGCTGGGCGGTGTGCGCGAGTCTGACCACCCCGCCATCCTCCCGCCGCGGGCGAATCAGTTCTGGACGCCTCCGGAGGTGACCGTCTGTCCGGTCAGCAGCCGCAGGAGGCTCCGTGCAGGAAGCGTGGGGTCAGCGACACCGACTCCGGCGGCCGGTCCGGGTCCGCCATCCGGGACAACAGCAGCTGCACCGCCCGGCGGCCGAGGTCCGCGACCGGCTGGGCCAGCGTCGTCACCGGCGGGCTCACCCGGCGGGCCCACTCCATGTCGCCGTAGCCGACCACCGCCAGCTCCGCGCCGATGCGGATGCCGCGGCGGTGGGCCTCGTACTGGACGCCCACCAGCATCGACTCGTCCGCCACCACCAGCGCCGTCGGGGAGGGCCAGCTGTCCAGGAGCTTCGCCGTCGCGCGGGCCGCTCCGCCCGATGTCGACAACCCGCACTCCACCAGCTCGCGGTTGAACCGCAGCCCCACCTGCTCCAGCCCCAGCCGGTAGCCGCGGACGCGCTCGCGGCTGGTCTCCAAGCTCTCTTCGCCCGAGATGAACCCGATCTTCCGGTGCCGCCGCTCGGTGAGGTGGCGGACCAGCGACGCCACCGCGTGCACGTTCTCCGTGCCCACTTGGTCGACGTCGTTGCGCGCCGCCACCCGGTCGACCAGGACCGTCGGGACGCCCATCCGGACCAGGCCGTTGATCACCGCTTCGGCGCCCGCCGACGGCACCAGCAGCACGCCGTCCACGAGGTCCGCCCGGAGCGCGCGGACCACGGCCGCTTCACTGTCCGTGTCGCCGGTGTCGGCCAGGGTGACGTCGCAGCCGGCCTGGGCCGCGGCTGCTCTGATCGAGCGCAGCAGCTCACCCGAGTAGGGGTTCGCGTGCACACCCATCGCGACGCCGATCCGGTAGGTGACCGGGGGGTCCCACAACCGGAGCTCCGGCGAAAGTGCGGTCATAAGCCCTCGCAGACGCTCAGCCGAAACGTATCCGCTGAACCTCCACGCCGTGCCGGTAAAACTCCAGAATCACTGATGTGAGTGAACCGACGGGCAGCCGCAGGACTCACGATGACGCAGAGTGGGTGCCAGCCGGACCGTCTCGGCCTTGCGCGCGGGGTCGTTGATCCGGGCCAGCAACAGCCGCACCGCCTGCCGGCCGATCTCCTCGATCGGCTGCGCCATCGTCGTGAGCGGCGGGTCGACCAGGTCGGCCCACTCGACGTCGTCGTAGACCACCACCGGCAGGTCGCGGCCGATGCGCAGGCCGCGCCGCCGGGCTTCGTGCAGCACCCCGACCATCATGCTGTCGTTCCCGACGACCAGCGCCGTCGGCGGCTCGGGCAGCGCCAGCAGCGTGCTCAACGCCAGCGAGCCACCCTCGTGCGACGAGTTCCCGCAGGCCACGAGCTCGGACGACCACGTCAGCCCGGACCGGCCGAGCCCCAGCCGGTAGCCCAGGACGCGCTCCTCGCTCGTCGACAGCCCGGGCGCGCCGCTGATCATCCCGATCCGCCGGTGCCCGAGCGTCCCGAGGTGCGCCGTCAGCGCCGAGGTCGCCTGGATGTTCTCCGTGCCCACCTGGTCGACGTCGGTCCGGGTGGTCAGCCGGTCGATCAGCACCGTCGGCACGTCCAGCGACACCAGCTCGCCGATCACCGGCCCGTCGCCCGGCGCCGGCGTGATCAGCAGGCCGTCGACGCGACGGGAGCGCAGCGCCCGCACGGTGTCACGCTCCGTGTCCGCGGTGTCGTGCGTGTCGGCCAGCAGGACGGTGTACCCGTGCGCCGACGCCTCCCGCTCGATCGCCTGCATCAGCGTCGCGAAGTACGGGTTGGCCACGAGCGAGATCGCCATCCCGATCGACCGCGTCCCGCCGGTCACCAGGGAACGCGCGATCGCGTCGCCGGTGTAGCCGGTCGTCTCGATCGCCCGCAGGACGGCCGCCTTGGTGTCCTCGGCGACCGCCCGCGTCCCGTTGACGACGTGCGAGACGGTCGTGATCGAGACGCCGGCGAGCTCGGCGATGTCCCGCTGGGTCGGCCGCGATGATCTCGGCTGGGGCATGCCAATCCTTTCCGGCAAGCGTTTGCGCAAACGCTTGCGTCCACGGTGCAGTCTGTCTACCTTCCCGACCATCGGCAAGCTTCGACACGAACAAAGGGTGGGAACCCATGAGACAGCGAAGTCTCACCGCAGTCGTGCTGGCCGCCGTCCTCGCCGCTTCGACCGGCTGCACGGTCGAACGCCACTGGGGCGGCAACACCAACACCGGCGGGAGCGGCAAGGCCAAGGTCGGCCTCGTCACCAAGACCGATACGAACCCGTACTTCGTCGAGCTGCGCAACGCCGCGAGAGCGGCCGCGCAGGCCAACGGCGCCGACTTCAGCGCCCTCGCCGGCCAGTTCGACGGCGACAACGACGGCCAGGTCCGCGCTATCGAGAACCTCCGTCAGCAGGGCGCGAACACCATCCTCATCACGCCCAGCTCGTCGACCGGCGTGCTCAAGGCGATCAAGGACGCCCGCGACGCCGGCGTCCTGGTCATCGCCCTCGACACGGCCACCGAACCGGCCGACGCCGTCGACGCCACGTTCGCCACCGACAACTTCGCGGCCGGCCAGCAGCAGGGCGCCTACGTCAAGGCCTCGCTCAAGGGCGTCCCGCCGAAGCTGCTGATGGTCGACGGGACCGCCGGCAGCTCGGTCGACACCCAGCGCCACGGCGGCTTCCTCAAGGGCATCGGGCTGACCGACGGCTCGCCGGAGATCAAGGGCCACACCGCGGCCAACGGCGACCAGAGCCTCGCCCAGCAGGGCATGGAGAACCTGCTCCAGCGCAGCACCGACATCAACGCCGTCTACTCGATGAACGAGCCGATGGGCCGCGGCGCGTACGCGGCGCTGAAGGCGCGTGGGCTCACCGGGCAGATCGTGATGGGCTCGATCGACGGCGGCTGCGAAGGCGTCCAGAACGTCAAGGACGGCCAGTTCGCCGCCACCGTCATGCAGTTCCCGAAGAAGATGGCCGAGCAGGGTGTGCTCGCGGCCGTCGAGTACGCCAAGACCGGCAAGAAGCCCTCCGGCTTCGTGAACACCGGTTCCGCCGTGATCACCGACAAGCCCCTGCCCGGCATCGAGAGCCACGACTCCGCCTGGGGCCTGCAGAACTGCTGGGGAGGCGCGAAGTGACGACGGCAACCGCAGTGTCCACAAAGGAGCGTGAGTCGCTCGGCGACTTCCTGCTCCGCGCGCCCGCGGTCGGCCCGGCGCTCGCGCTGGTCGTCGCGATCGTGGTGTTCTCGGTGGCCACGGACACGTTCTTCGACCTCGACAACCTGTCCACAGTGGTCCAGCAGTCGCTGGTCGTCGGGACGCTCGCGTTGGGACAGACGCTCGTCATCCTCATCGCGGGCATCGACCTGTCCAACGCGTCGTCGATGGTCGTCGCGACGCTGATCATGGCGAAGCTCGCCGCGGCCGGCACGAACGGCTTCGTCGCGCTGCTCGCCGGCGTCGTCCTGACGATCATCGTCGGCCTCTTCATCGGCGGCCTCGCCACGCGGATCAAGCTCCCGGCGTTCATCATCACGCTCGGCACGTTCACCATGCTGACCGCGGTGTCGAAGCTGATCGCCGGCGGCCAGGCCGTGCCGGTGACCGACGGCGTGCTGCAGTGGCTCGGCACCAAGCGCTACCTCTTCGGTGGCATCCCGATCACCTACGGCATGACGCTGGCGCTGCTGATGTACCTCGGCGTCTGGTACGCGCTCACGAAAACGGCGTGGGGCAAGCACGTCTACGCCGTCGGTAACGCGCCGGAGTCCGCGCGGCTGTCCGGGATCAAGGTCAACCGCACGGTGCTGTCGGTCTACATCGTGGCCGGGCTGACGTTCGGCATCGCGGCCTGGCAGGCGCTCGGCCGGACGCCGAACGCCGACCCGAACCAGTTCCAGCTCGGCAACCTCGACTCGATCACCGCCGTCGTCCTCGGCGGGACGAGCCTCTTCGGCGGCCGCGGTTCGGTGCTCGGGACGCTGATGGGTGCGCTGGTCGTGGCCGTGCTGCGGTCGGGCCTCACGCAGATGAACGTCGACGGCAACTACCAGGACCTCGCCACCGGGGCCCTGCTCATCGCCGCCGTCGTGGTCGACCGGATCGCGAGGAGGCAGCAGCAGTCATGACCGAACCCATCCTGCAAGCCCGTGGGCTGGTCAAGCGCTACGGCCGGGTGACCGCCATCGACGGCGCCGACTTCGACCTGCTCCCCGGCGAGGTGCTCGCCGTGGTCGGGGACAACGGCGCCGGGAAGTCGTCGCTCATCAAAGCGTTGTCCGGCGCGGTGATCCCCGATGAGGGCGAGATCAAAGTGGACGGCAAGACCGTCCACTTCAAGTCCCCGTTGGACGCCAGGCACTACGGGATCGAGACGGTGTACCAGGACCTCGCCGTCGCGCCCGCGCTCGACATCGCGTCGAACATGTTCCTGGGCCGGGAAAAGCGGCTCAAGGGACCGCTCGGGCTGTTCCGCAAGCTCGACACCGCGACCATGCGGTCGGAGGCGCAGCGGATCCTCGACGAGCTGGGCATCAACATCAAGTCGATCAGCCAGCCCGTCGAGACGCTGTCCGGTGGTCAGCGCCAAGGTGTCGCCGTGGCCCGCGCGGCCGCGTTCGGCACCAAGGCCGTGATCATGGACGAGCCCACCGCCGCGCTCGGCGTCGCCGAGTCCGGCAAGGTGCTCGACCTCATCGGCCGGATCCGCGACCGCGGCCTGCCGGTGGTGCTGATCAGCCACAACATGCCGCACGTCTTCGACATCGCCGACCGCATCCACGTGCACCGCCTCGGCAAGCGCGTCGCGGTCGTCTCGCCGAAGACGCACTCGATGAACCAGGTCGTCGGCCTGCTCACGGGTGCGTTGCGGCTCAACGAAAACGGCGAAGTGGAAGAGGCCGCCGCCGCGACCCACGTGGCCGGCTTGACGTGAGAGTGCTGCTGGCGGGTTTGTGCACCGTGGACGTCGTGCAGAGGGTCGAGGAGCTTCCGGCGCCGGGCGAGAAGGTCCAGTCGCTGCGGGTGGACGTCGCGGCCGGGGGGCCCGCGACGAACGCCGCGGTGACGGCGGCCGCGCTCGGCGCCGAGGCGACCCTGCTGACCGTCCTCGGTGCACACCCGCTGGCCGCGCTCGCCCGCGCCGACCTCGAGGCCTGTGGTGTCCGGCTGATCGACCTGGCCCCCGAGCTGACCGACCCGCCGCCGCTCAGCGCGGTGGCGGTCCGCGAGCGCGACGGCGAGCGCACGGTCGTCGCCCGCAACGCCGCCGAACGCCAGTTCCCCGTGAAGGCGACGCTCCCGGAAGCCGACGTGGTGCTGGTCGACGGGCACTACCCGGAACTCGCGCTGGCCGTCGCCCGGGGAACCGAAGCGCCGGTCGTGCTCGACGCCGGGAGCTGGAAGCCCGTGCTCGACGAACTGCTGCCGCTGGTCGACGTCGCCGCCTGCTCCGCGCACTTCACCGCGCCGGAACCGGGGCTGCACGCGCGCGGCGTCCCCACCGTCATCACCACCGCGGGCCCCGGGCCGGTGCGGTGGTCCACTGCGGACGGCGGCTCGGGTGAGGTGCCTGTCGCCGACGTGGAAGCGCGGGACACACTGGGTGCGGGCGACGTCTGGCACGGCGCCTTCGCCGTCGCCGTGGCCCGCGAACCGACGGTGACGGCCCGGATCCGCTTCGCCAACGAGGTGGCCGCCGAACGGGTGCGGCATGTGGGACCGCGGTCGTGGACGACCGCGATCGCAGGAAGGAACAGGACATGACGGCGTTCGACGACCTGCTGGCCCGGGCCGAGGGCCTGACCGTGCGCGGGCAGCGCAACGTGCTGGGCATCATCGGCGCGCCCGCGTCGGGCAAGACCACGCTCGCGTGGGCGCTGGCCAACGCGCTCGGCTCGCGCGCCGCGGTGGTCGGCATGGACGGCTTCCACCTCGCGCAGGTCGAGCTGCGCCGGCTGGAGCGCACCGAGCGCAAGGGCGCGCCCGACACGTTCGACGCGGCCGGCTACTTCCACATGATCAAGCGGCTCGCCGAAGGCCGCGAGACGGTGTACGCGCCGGAGTTCCGCCGCGAGATCGAGGAGCCGATCGCCGGGGCCGTCGCGGTGCCGCCGGAGGTCCAGCTGGTGATCACCGAGGGCAACTACCTGCTGCTGCCGGACGACCCGTGGAGCGGCATCCGGCCGCTGCTCACCGAGGCGTGGTTCCTCGCACCGGACGAGCCCGAGCGGATCGAACGGCTGGTGTCGCGCCACCGCCGGTACGGCCGTTCCCTGGTCGAGGCCCGCCGCCGCGCGCTCGGCTCCGACCAGCGCAACGCCGACCTCATCTCGCAGACGCGCGACCGCGCGGACCTGGTGCTGGAGAACCTGCCGCTGGCGAACTTCGCGATTTGACCCTCATCGTCACGGGCGGCAGCCGGGGCATCGGCGCCGCCATCTGCACGCTGGCGGCCGCGCGCGGCTACGACGTCGTCGTGAACTACTCGGGTGACCCGGTGCCCGCGCGGGAGGTCGCTTCGCGGGTGCGTGCGGCCGGCCGTCAGGCGCTGGCGGTCCGCGCGGACGTCTCCGTCGAGGACGACGTCCGCGCGCTGTTCGACGCCGCCGCAGAGCTGGGGCCGGTGTCCGCGCTGGTCAACAACGCGGCGATCGTCGGCAACACGCCCGGGCGGCTTGACTCCTACGCCGTCGATGTCGTCCGGCGCACGCTCGACGTCAACGTGACCGGGGTGTTCCTGTGCTGCCGCGAGGCGGTCCGCCGGATGTCGACGCGGTACGGCGGCCACGGCGGCGCGATCGTCAACATCTCCTCGACGGCCGCGCGCACCGGCTCGGCCGGGGAGTGGGTGCACTACGCGGCGTCGAAGGCCGCCGTCGACACGCTGACGTTCGGGCTGGCCCAGGAGGTCGCGGGCGAGGGCGTCCGGGTCAACGCGGTCGCGCCCGGGATGATCCACACCGGCCTGCACGAGGCCGCCGGCCTGCCGGACCGGATGGCGAAGTACGCGCCGCAGATCCCGATGGGGCGCGCCGGCCAGCCGGCCGAGATCGCCGAAGCGGTGCTGTTCCTGCTGTCGCCGGCGTCGTCGTTCACCACGGGAGCGGTGCTCGACGTCGGTGGCGGCCGCTGATCCCTTTGAACCGGCAATTCCTGCTATTCGTGTGGTGAACGTTCCCGAAACCGCGCGAAAGGTGAACAGGAAATGACCGCGTTGCACACGTTCGAACTCCCTGATTCGGTGAGCGGGACGACCGTTGATCGAATTCTGGGCCGTCAGCTGATCCGCACCTGGGAGACCGACGGGATATTCCAGGTCGCCGCCACGACGGAGCAGGACCGGAGCACCGGGGAAGCGCTTGCTGCGAGCCGCCGGTTCTTCGCCAGACCCTTGCCGGAAAAGGCGAAGTTCGTCAGCGACCTGACCTATAGCGGCTACATCGCGTCCGGGGAAGAAGTGACCGCGGGCGAAGCCGACTACTCCGAAATCTTCACCGTCTGCCCGGATGTCCCGCTCACCGACACCCGGGTCACCGAGGCCTGGCCGTGCCACGGTCCGGTGCCCTGGCCGGACGAGGACTACCGGACGGCGATGAAAAACTATCTCCACGAGGTCGGGGAAATCGGGGAGAAATTGCTGAAGCTCGTCGCACTCGGTCTCGAGGTCGACATCGACCGGCTGACGGGGCTCACCCGCGACGGCTGGCACCACATGCGCGTGCTGCGGTTTCCCGCCCGGTCCGCGACGACCGAACGCGGGATCGGCGCGCACACCGACTACGGCCTGCTCGTGATCGCCGCGCAGGACGACGTCGGTGGCCTCTCGATCCGGCCGCCGGTGCCCGGGGAGGCCCGCAACCGCAACTGGCTGCCGGAGGAGAGCACGGCCGGGATGTACCAGGACGAGGAGCCGTGGCACTTCGTCGAACCCGAGCCGCGGGTGTTCACCGTCTTCCCCGGCGACATCCTCCAGTTCCTCACCGGCGGCCGGCTGCTGTCGACCCCGCACAAGGTCCGGCTCGCGACGCGCGAGCGGTACACGATGGCGTACTTCCACGAGCCGTCGTTCGGCGCCGCTGTCCGCCCGCTGGCCGGGGGCGACGAGTGCATCCACTACGGCACGCACTTCACGAACATGTTCACCCGCTGCTACCCCGACCGGGTGACCACCCGGCGCATCAACCGTGAAGGGCGCCTGACCACGCTCGACCGGATCCGGGCGAGGAGCCTGGCCGAGCGGGGGTGATCGACGTCACCGCCGGTCACCATCCGTAAGACGGGGGTGACCGGCGGTAGGTTGTTTCCGAAGGATGAGACGCCCGGAGACGACGAGATCACGATCGGACGCGGACTTGGTCACCTCGGTTTCGACTGTCGAACGCTGTGCAACTCTGGGGAGCCGCCACTCGAAAGGACGGCTTCGGAAGCCATGGCAAAACTCATGTCCGTGCACCACCTCGCGCTCACCGTGACCGACGTGGACCGCAGCGTGCCGTGGTACGTGCGCGTCCTCGACCTCGAGGAGGTCACCCGGCGCGAAGAGCCGGACACGGGGCTGCGGAAGGTCGTGCTCCGGTCCGCCGGGGACGAGTTCTCCGTGGTGCTGGTCCAGCACGCGGACACCGGCAGACGCGGGTTCGACGAGCGCAGAACCGGGCTCGAGCACGTCGCCTTCCGGGTGCAGTCGACCGCCGAGCTGGCCGAATGGGAGTGCCGGCTCGCGGAGTTCGGGGTGTCGTACCTGCCGGCCGCGCCGTCGCGGACGTTCGAGGGTTCGCAGGTCGTGGTGTTCCGCGATCCGGACGGCATCCAGCTCGAGATCTGGACCGACCCGGAGCTCTGACCGCTCAGGCGCGGGCGTCGTCGCGTTCGTCGACCGGGCGGCGCATCTCCTGGCGGTAGCGGAGCACGCCGTAGCCCGTGCCGAACACGAAGAACGCGATGCTGATCCACAGCGCCGCCGTCTTCAGCCACGGCAGGGCGTCCAGCAGCCCCGCGCCGTAGTAGCCCAGCAGCACCAGCGTCGGCACCCACAGCAGCCCGCCCAGCGCCGTCGCCGCCATGAAGCGGCGCGGGTCCATCCGGGCCGCGCCCGCGATCAGCGGCGCCAGCGTGCGGATCCACGGGATCCACCGGGCCGCCACGATCGCGAAGAAGCCCTTCCGGTCCAGGAACCGCTGCGCGCGTTCCAGGTTGTGCCGGTTCAGGACCTTGCCGTCGCGGCGCGCGATGAGCTTCGTCCCGCTGCCGCGGCCGATGTAGTAGCCGATCTGGTTGCCGAGGACGGCGACGATCAGCGCGGCTCCCGACAGGAACCACGCGTTCGCGTCCGAACCGTGCTGGGCCAGCACCACGCCGGCCCCGAACAGCAGCGAATCACCGGGCAGGAACAGCCCGATGATCAGCGCGCATTCGACCAGCACGAAGCTCAGCACGATCACCCACACGAGCAGCGGCCCGGCGGTGTCCAGCCAGCTCACGCCGACGCCCGCGGCCTCGATGCTCACGACGTTCACACCCGGAGCCTACGTGGCCCAGGTGAACACCCCACGGCGAACGGTCGAATCGGGCTGTCCGGATCGTTCCGGTTCTACGAACGGTGAAGGCCCCCTCACCAGCGGTGAGAGGGCCTTCCCGAACGCGGGCTCAGAACTGCGGCAGCGACTCGCCCTGCACCGCTTCGACGTCCAGCTCGACCTTCACGGTCGTACCGACCGCCGCGACCCCCGCCCGGACCATCGCGCTGTAGTTGATCGCGAAGTCGTTCCGGTGCAGCGTCGTCTCGGCGTGGAACGCCACGCGCACGCCGCCCCACGGGTCCGGGCCCCAGCCGCCGTACGTCAGTTCGAGCTCGATCTCGCGGCGCTCGCCGTGCAGCGTGAGGTCGCCGACCAGCGTCCACGAGTCGACGCCGCGCTGGCGCATGCCGGTACTCGTGAACGTGATCACCGGGTGGACGTCGACGTCGAGGAAGTCCGGCGAGCGAAGGTGGTCGTCGCGCATCTTGATGTTCGTGTCGATGCTCGCCGCCTTGATCTCGGCGTGCACCGACGACCGCTCGGCCGGGCGGCCGATCTCGATCCGGCCGGACACGTCCGGGAACCGCGCCTTGATGCTCGCGATGCCCAGGTGCCGCGCGGTCGCGACCACCGACGAGTGCATCGGGTCGATCACCCACGGCCCGGCGGGCGGCAGGTCGATCGCCTCGGCGACCGGGGCCAGCACGACGTCGCCGAGCGAGCCGGAGCCGTCCGAGGCGATCTGCGTCATCCGGGCGACCGGGGTGTACCCGGCCGCCGTGACGACGGCGGTGTACGTGCCCGCCGGGAGGGCGTCGGTGACGACCTCCCCGCGGACGTCGGCCGCCTGGCGGGCGACCTGCCGCCCGGCCGGGTCGGTCACGGTGAGCACCGCGTGCTCCACCGCCCACCCCTCGGCCGTGCGGAAGGTCGCGCGCAACCCGTTCATGACCGGTCGACCAGCTCGTCGAGGGCCTGGTCGTAGCTCAGCCGGACGTCGTGGTCCGCTTCGCCGCCGGTCAGCTCCACCTGGCTGGTCGCCGGCGGGTAGCCGCTCGCGACCACGGTGTACGCGCCCGCGGGCAGGTCGCTGACCAGGTACCGGCCTTCGGCGTCGGTCCGCGCCACGGCGGCGACGTTGCCCTCGGCGTCGAGCACGGTGATCCGCGCGTCCGGGACGACCCGGTCGCCCTCGGTCCGCGCGACGCCGGCCAGCTGCACCGAGCTGGACAGCTCGACGTCGTGGCGCAGCACGCCGCTGTCGGGCACGGTCAGCATCACCGCGACGGGCCGGTAGCCCGGGCCACTGGCGACCAGGGTGTAGGCCCCGGCGCCGACCCCGACGAAGGCGTAGGTGCCGTCCGTGGTCGTGATGAACGCGCCGTTCACCTCGCCGCGGCCGTCGGTCAGCGTCACCGTGACGTTCGCCAGCGGCGAGCCGGTCGCCGCGGCCTTCACGGTGCCGGTCAGCTCGCCGGACCCGGTGAGCGTGACGTCGACCGTCGCCGGCCCGTTGCTGATCACGACGCTGGAGGCCTGCGGCTGGTGGCCGTGGGCCGACACGATGAGGACATAAGCGCCCGGGCCCTGGCTGGGCACCGAGTAGCTGCCGTCCGCGGCGCCGGTGGCCCGCGCGACCTGGCGGCCGCGCTGGTCGATCAGGGTCAGCGCCGCACCCGAAACGTGGCTGCCGTCCTGACGGCGGACGTGGCCGGTCACCGGCACGCCACCCGCGCCGACGGGGACGTCGAGCTCGGCGTCCGCGACGGAGTTCGTGATCGGCAGCGCACCCGACACGGCCTGGTAGTCGCCGTGCCCGTTGCTCAGCGCGTGCTTGCCGCCGCCCACGAGGGCGGGCTCACGGTCGACCGGGCGCACCGGCTCGACGATCTCGGTCGGCTCGTCCGCGTGGTCGTCCGCCTCGAGCAGCGCCTCGCCGCCCTCCATGGCCGCCGCGGCCGGGGCCGCGTTGGTCAGCGGGATCTCCTTCATGAACAGGAGCACGATCGTGGCCAGCAGGGCCACCGCGCCGGCGATGTAGAACACCGTGGTGATCGAGTCGGTGAAGCCGATCAGGATCGGCGTCTTGATCCCCTCCGGCAGGGACTGGATCACGCTGGTGTTCTCGGACAGGTTGCCGATGCTCCCGCCGGCGCCGGCTGGCAGCTTGCCGCCGAACGCCTTCGTGATGTTGGGCAGCAGGGTGTTGAACAGAACGGTCAGGAAGATCGCGACACCGGCGGTACCACCGATCTGGCGGAAGAACGTCGCCGACGCGGTCGAGACGCCCATGTCGCTGCGCGGGCCGGCGTTCTGCACCGCGATGATCAGCGTCTGCATGCACTGGCCGAGGCCGAGACCGATGATGGCGGCCGCGACCAGCGGGTGCCACAGCGGCGAGTCGTACTTGACCTGCGCGAAGAAGAACGCACCGGCGGCGATCATGAGGGTGCCCACGATCGGGAAGATCTTGTAGCGGCCGGTCTTGCCGGTGAGCCGGCCGGACACGATCGAGCTGGTCATGATGCCCGCCATCAGCGGCAGCATCAGCAACCCGGACTCGGTCGGCGTGTAGCCCTGCACGACCTGCATGAACTGCGGGATCATCGTGATCGCGCCGAACATCGCGACACCGACGATGACACCGCCGATGATCGCCACGGTGAACGTCGAGTTCTTGAACAGCCGCAGCGGGATCAGCGCGGCGTCCTTCATCCACCGTTCGATCGCGATGAACGCGATCACGCCGACGCCGCCGACGACGTAGCAGAGGATCGACTTCCCGTCGCCCCAGCCCCACTTCTGGCCCTGCTCGGCGACGATCAGGAACGGCACGACCGCGACGACCAGAGCGAGGGCGCCCCACCAGTCGATCTTGTGCTTCTGTGGGACGTGCGGCACGTTCAGCACGCGGGCGACGACGAACAGCGCGATGACGCCGATCGGGACGTTGATCAGGAAGACCCAGCGCCAGCCGTGGATGTCGTAGCCGAAGATGCTGCCGGCGTGCTCGATGCCGGCGAAGAAGCCGCCGAGAACCGGGCCCAGCACGGTGGACAAGCCGAACACGGCGAGGATGTAGCCCTGGTACTTGGCCCGTTCCCGGGGCGGCACGATGTCGCCGAGGATCGTCATGGCCAGCGACATCAGGCCGCCGGCGCCGAGGCCCTGCACCGCGCGGAACGCGGCCAGCTGGTACATCGACTGCGCGAAGGCCGAGGCCAGCGAACCGGCGACGAAGATCGTGATCGCGGCCAGGTAGAACGGCTTGCGGCCGTAGATGTCGGAGAGCTTGCCGTAGATCGGCGTGACGATCGTCGAGGTGATCAGGTACGCCGTGGTCGCCCACGCCTGCAGGTCGAACCCGTGCAGGTCGTTGGCGATCTTGACGATCGACGTACCGACGATCGTCTGGTCGAGCGCGGCGAGGAACATGCCGCACATCAGGCCGCTCAGGATCGTGACGATCTGGCGGTGGCTCAGCCGGGGTGGTTGGCCCACCTCGGGCAGGGCCGGAGCTTCGGTGGTGGAACTCATGCGTTGGCCCCCTTGGCCGGAGCAGCGGCGGACGCCTGGGCGTCGGCCAGCTGTGGAGAGTGGTTCTCGATACCTGTGTTGAGCCGGCCGAACAGCGTGTTCAGGGTCTGGATCTCCCCTTCGGTCCAGTCCCCGAGCACGTCGGCCAGCCACTGGTTGCGCTGCTTGCGGTTCTCTTCGAACACCCGCATGCCCTCGGTCGTCGGCGCGAGCAGGCACGCCCGGCCGTCCTCGGGATCGGCCTGGCGTTCGACCAAGCCGTGCTGGACGAGTGAGCTCGACTGCCGGCTGATCGTGGAGATCTCCGAGTGGAGTGACTCGGCGAGCCTGCTGGTCCGCTGCGGGCCCTCGTGGATGAGGGTGAAGAGGATCGCGTAGGCCGCCCGCTCGATGCCGTCGGGACCCTGCTTGGACACCTGGGACTTCGCCTTGTTGATCAGGCGGACCAGGCGCACGAGCTCGTGCCCGAGCTGGTCGGCGAGGTCCAGCTCGGCTTTGGGCCGGGTGGCGGAGCTGTTCGGTGCCATGGATGGAGTCCTTCACGGCGTTGGTTGGCGGCTGCAACTAGTTGCCTCAGGCAAGGATGTGCCTTCACCACCGGTTATGCAAGCGGAGGCCGGGTCGATGTGTCGGAACACACTTTAGTTGTCATACGCAAGCAGTTTCCCGCGGGCTCCCGGAACAAACGCGGCGGCACCCGGTTGGTACAGCTATGACGGACGACACAGCGCTGAAGGACTTCCTCGCCACGCGCCGCCACGGCGTGCTGGCCACGATCCGCCGCGACGGGCGGCCCCAGCTGTCCACGATCACGCACCTCTACGACGCCGAGACGAACACGATCACCGCGTCGATCACCGAGACCCGCGCGAAGACGAAGAACATGCGCCGCGACCCGCGGGTGACCTACCACGTGGGCAGCGAAGACGGCTGGAGCTACGTCGTCGCCGAGGGGCGCGCGTCGCTGACGGCGCCGGCGGCTTCGCCGGACGACGAGACCGTCGAAGCGCTCGTCGACTACTACCGCCGGGCGGCGGGCGAGCACCCCGACTGGGACGAGTACCGCGCCGCGATGGTCAGCGACCAGCGCGTCCTGCTCCGGGTGCACGTGGACAAACTGCTGGGACTGGTCCGGTAGGGGCGGTTTTGAAATAGAAGTTCCGCAGTGCGGAGTATTCGGGCTTACCATGAAAGCCATGAGCGACGAAGCTTTGGTCACCCGGCTGCGCGACCTGCTCGGCAAGAGCGCCGTGCTCACCGACACCGACGTCACGGCGTCGTACGCGCGCGACATGATGCCGCTGGCGCCCTCGGGGCAGCCGCTGGCGGTGGTGCTGCCCGCGAACGTCGAGGAGGTGCAGGCGGTCGTCAAGGCCTGCGCCGAGGCCGGGGTGCCGATCGTGCCGCGCGGGGCGGGCAGCGGCCTGTCCGGCGCGGCGAACGCGATCGACGGCTGCGTGACGCTGTCGATGACCAAGCTGAACGAGATCGTCGAGATCGACCCGGGCAACCGGCTGGCGGTCGTCCAGCCGGGCGTGGTCAACCTGGACTTCCGCAACGCGGTGGAGAAGCACGGGCTCTTCTACCCGCCGGACCCGTCGAGCTACGACTGGTGCACGATCGGCGGCAACCTGTCGACCAACGCCGGCGGCCTGTGCTGCGTGAAGTACGGCGTCACGACGGACTCGGTGCTGGGCTTGGAGGTCGTCCTGGCGGACGGGTCCCTGCTGAAGACGGGCCGCCGGACGGTGAAGGGCGTGGCGGGCTACGACCTCGCCCGGCTGTTCGTCGGCAGCGAGGGCACGCTGGGCGTGATCACCCAGGCGACGGTCCAGCTCAAGCCGCTGCCCCAGGCCCCGGCGACGCTGGTCGCGGGCTTCTCGACGACCGAGGCCGCGGGCGAGGCCGTGGCGCGGGTCGTGCGGGAGGGGCTCGTGCCGTCGCTGCTGGAGATCATGGACGCGTCGTCGATCAAGGCGTCCGAGACGTACTTGAAGACGGACCTCGGCGCGGGTTCGGACTGCCAGGCGCTGCTGCTGGGGCAGTCGGACGCGGGCGGCGAGGTCGCGCGCCGGGAGCTGGCGGCGCTGGAGCAGATCTGCGTCGACTGCGGGGCGGATCTGGCCTACACGACGGAGGACCTCGAAGAGGGGCGGATGCTGCTGCAGGCCCGCCGGGTGGTGCTGACGGCCTTGGAGACGTACGGCCTGTGGCTGACCGACGACGTCTGCGTGCCGCGCACGCGGATCGCGGAGCTGATCCGGGGCTGCGAGAAGATCAGTTCCGAGGTGGGGCTGCGCATCGCGGTGGTCGGCCACGCGGGCGACGGCAACATGCACCCGACGATCGTCTACCAGCCCGACGACGCGGACGAGTTCGCGCGGGCGCAGCGGGCGTTCGACGAGATCCTCGAGGTCGGGCTGTCGCTGGGCGGGACGGTCACCGGGGAGCACGGGGTCGGGAAGATCAAGCGGGAGTGGCTGGAGCGGGAGATCGGACCGGTGGGGATGCGGGTGCACCGCCAGATCAAGGCGGCTTTGGACCCGGGGAACCTGTTCAACCCGGGGTCGATGTTCTCGATGACCTGAGGAGTCGCTCGGGGTTCGGGCCTGGTTCGAGGCCCGTCTCGGGTGGACCGGCGGTCTCGCCTCGCCGAGCGACCGCGCCGGCGCGAGCTGCCTGCCTCACCGAGCGGCCCTCGTCGGCCTGGGCTGCCCGCTTCGCCTGAGCCGCCGGTCTCGTCGCGGCGCAGCAGGACCTTGCCGGACGAAGCTCGCCGCTGACCAAAGTCGGGCCCGCCGGATCGAGCCAGCCGCAGCCGGGGGGATTGGCCTTGCTTCAGCGGCTCCCGCCTGCCTTGCGTGCTTGTCCCGCCTGGGCGGGGGCCAGCGAGCGCCAGTCTCGGGTGGGCGACCGCGCCGGCGAGACCGGTCGACCCTGCCTGAGCCAGCGGCCCGGGAAACGAAAAGGGCCCCACCGCCGACCGGTGGGGCCCTTCGGGTCCAAGCTTCAGTCCTTGATCCGCGGAATCCGCTGCGTGACCTCCGGGTCGGTCTCCGTGGCCGCCGCCTTCTTCTCGCGCCGCGACTTCAGGTACTCCAGCCCGATCGGGACCACCGAGATCAGCACGATCAGCACGAAGATCGCGTCGACGTTGTTCGCGATGAACGACACCCCGCCCAGCAGCGAACCGAGCACCGTGATGCCCGCCGCCCAGAGGATGCCGCCGATCACCGTGTACGTGAAGTAGCGCTTCGGGTCCATGCGGCCGATGCCCGCGATCCACGTGATGAACGTCCGGACGAACGGCACGAACCGGGCCAGGACGACCGCCTTCGGGCCGTGCTTGTCCAGGAACTCGTGCGTCTTGTCCACGTACTCGCGCTTGAAGAACTTCGAGTCCGGCCGGTTGAACAGCTTCGGCCCGGCGAAGTAGCCGATGTAGTAGCCGACCACGTTGCCGAGCAGCGCCGCGGCTGTCACCAGCACGCAGACCAGCCACAACGGCGCGTCGAGGGTGCCGTTCGCGATGAACAGGCCCGCCGTGAACAGCAGGGAGTCACCGGGCAGCACCGGGAAGACGCTGCTTTCGATGAAGATGATCAGACACAGCACCGCGATGACCGGCGTCGTCAGGCCGCTCAGCAAGTGCTGCGGGTCCAGCCATGACGGCAGCAGCGACATCGTGTTGACCGTGCTCTGGGCGAGAATCACCCCAAAAACGGTACAGGGTCACCCTGAGTCGTTACTGAGACCCGGTCAGACCAGCGTCAGCAGGCCCACCACGGACCCCGCGGCGAGGCCCAGCAGCACCGCCAGCAGCAAGATCCAGTACGCGGGCAGCTGCGCCGACTGCCGCGCCGGGGGCGGGGGTGGCGGCGCCGGTGAGTACGCCGTGGGCGCTTCGGACGCCGCGTCCAGGGCCGCCCGCTCGCGCTCCAGGGAGTCCGCGCTCGCGCCCGAGAGCAGCCCGTACGCCGACGGCAGTTCGTTGATCGCGCTGGTCGGGACGGCGTCCGTTTCCGCCTCCCGCGGCGGCGACGCCGACGGGGCGAAGACGGCTTGCGCGCGAAGGGCGTCCGCCAGCAGCTGCTCGGGGTCCTTCGGCTCGCTCATCTCCGCCCGTCCGCTCGTCGAGAATCAAGTACTCAAGGTAGCCGTACCCACCTCGGCGACCCACTCACCCCGGCGCAGCACCTTCGCCGGTCGCAGGTCCTGGTCGAGGACGACGATGTCGGCCACGTACCCGGGGCACAGCATCCCCGTGCGGTCGGCGATGCCGAGCAGCTCGGCGGGCCGTTGCGACGTCGCGTGCACCGCGTCGAGGATGCCGAGTTTCGCACCCCCGACCAGATTGCGGAAGGCGGTGTCCATCGTCAGGGTGCTGCCGGCCAGCGAGCCGTTGTCGGCGAGGGTGGCGACGCCGTCGTGGACGTCGACCTCCAGCCGGCCCAGCGTGTAGCGGCCGTCGGCGGCGTCGGTCGCGGACATCGCGTCCGTGATGAGCACCGTCCGGTTGCGGCCCGCGTGCTTCGCGGCCAACCGCACCACCGTCGGGTGCAGGTGGACGAGGTCGCAGATGAGCTCGATCGTGATGCGCTCGTCATCGAGCAGTGCCCCGACCGGGCCCGGCTCGCGGTGGTGCAGCGGCCGCATGCCGTTGAACAGGTGGGTCGCGACGGTCGCGCCCGCGTCGATGGCGGGCAGCAGCTGCTCCTCGACGCCGTCGGTGTGCCCGATGGCGGCGATGACGCCCGACTCGGCCAGCTGCCGGACGGCCTTGATCCCGCCGTGCAGTTCCGGGGCGATGGTGACCATCCGGATCGTGCCCTGGCCGGCGCGCAGGAGCTTGTCGACCGTGCCGGTGTCCGGCTCCAGGAGCGTCTCGGGGTCGTGCGCCCCGCAGCGGGCCTTCGAGATGAACGGCCCCTCCAGGTGGATGCCCGCGACCTCGCCGTCCTGGACGAGCTCACGCAGCGCCGCGACCTGGTCACGCAGGATGTCCACCGGGTCGGACACCAAGCTGGCGAGCATGGTCGTGGTGCCGTGACGGCGGTGCGCTCGCACCGCCGTCAGGAGCTCCTCGGGATCGAGGGAGGTGAACGAAGCACCTCCCCCGCCGTGGCAGTGGGTGTCGATGAACCCGGGCACGACCAGTGCCCCACCGACGTCGACGTGCTCGCCCGACGGCGGGGTCCCGGAACCCACGCCGGCGATCCGCCCGTCGGAGACGGCTACCCAGCCGTCGTCGAGTACACGGTCCGGGGCAGCGACCCGGCCGCCCATGATCACGAAATCTCCGGCGCCTCTCACGCACCCCAGCATATATTGGTCTGGACCAAGCATGGTGATACGACTCAGTGATCGGAGTGGTCCACCCGGGTCACTGTGGGGCCTGCATGGCCTTCTGGAGTGCCTCGAGCGCCCGGCTGGCGGTCGACTTAACGGTACCCTTGGAAATGCCTGCGGCCTCAGAGATTTCGGCTTCGCTCAGCCCACCGTAGTAACGCAGCACCAGCACTTCGCGCTGGCGGGGCGGCAGTTTGGACAATGCGGACACGACGGCCTGGTGCTCGCTGGACAGCATCGCGAGGCTCTCCGCGGACCGCGCGTTGACCGCGTGCGGGGGCACGTACTCGCGGGCGGTCTTGCGCCGGCGCAGCACGCTGCGCGACCCGTTGACCACGGCGGTGCGCAGGTAGCCGACGGCGGCCGCGGCGTCGCGGAGCCGGCCCCAGTTGCGATGCAGGCCGGTGAAGGCCTCCTGGACGACGTCTTCCGCGGTCGCGGGCTCGTCCACCAGCAGAATCGCCAGCCGGACCAGCCGCATGCGGTGCTGGCGGTAGAGGTCTTCGAGGGTCAGCGGCGCGGCTGTCTGCGCCGGGGCCGGACCGTCCATGACCCGCAGGTGGCCGAGGGTCGCCTCGACACTGCGTTCCGCATTGCCCTCGAGCATGAACCCCTGCCTGTCCTCGACCCCGGTTTGCACGGTGCGTCGCGTCAGCAGGCTCCCGGTATTCACAGCGTTCACACAGCTACTGACGCACGCCCAGCCTATCGGGTTGGCTTGCCGTCGCCACAGATCGGTTGCCGTGACACGGGTAGGTTCGGACGCGTACCGCCCGCGCGACCCCGGAGAGCCCCCATGGCCTGGTTCCTCGTCGAAATCACCTACGTCCAGGAAAAGATGCCGGAGGTACGGCCGCGGCACCGCGAGTTCCTGAGCAAGCTGGCCGAGCAGGGCCGCGTCGCGGTCGCCGGCCCGCTGGGCGACGGCACCGGCGGCCTCACGCTCTACCAGGCCGACGACGAGGCGCACCTCAAGGAGACGATCGACCAGGACCCGTACTTCCTGGAGGGGGCCATCGCCGAGCGGAGCGTCCGCGAGTTCAAGCCGGTGATCGGCGCCTGGCTGCCCGCGGAGTCATAGGTCGAGCACGGCGGGGCCGCGGTCGACGCAGATCCGCACGGACGAGCCGTCGACCGCCGGCACCGCGCAGGTCCCGCAGAAGCCCTGGCGGCACGAGTACGGCGTCGCGGGCCGCGCTTCGAGGAGGACGTCGAGGGCGGTCCGGTCGCCCGGGACCCGCAGCACCTGCCCTGACCTGCGCAAAGTCAGCTCGAACGGCTCGCCGTCGACGATCGGCGGCGGCGCGAACCGTTCGAAGTGGACGGCTTTGGCGCCGCTCAAAGCCAGGTCGACGCGGACGCCGGTGATCATCGGCACCGGGCCGCAGCAGTACACCGCTGCCCCTTCGGGCAGACCTTCCAGCAGCTCCGCGCCCGACGCCGGGACGCCGTATTCGGTGTCGGGACGGATCCGGACGCGGTCGTCGTCCGGCAGTTCGTCCAGGAACGGCATCGACTCGCGGCTGCGGCCGGTGTAGACCAGTCGCCAGTCGACGCCTGATTCGACACAGCGGCCGACCATCGGCAGGATCGGCGTGATCCCGATGCCGCCGGCGATGAACAAGAACGGTCCGTCCCCGATGAAGGGGAACGCCGTCCGCGGGCCCCGGGCGGTCACCCGCGTCCCCGGCTCGAGCGCGTGGACCTCGGCCGACGCGGTGCCGATCTTCCGCACGGCGATGCGGTAATGATCCTTTTCGGACGGATCGCCGCAGAGCGAGTACTGCCGCACGAGACCCGAGGGCAGCACCAAGTCGATGTGCGCTCCCGGCCGCCAGCCCGGCAGCGGCCCGCCGTTCCCGAGCCGCAGGCTCACGACCCCGTCGGCTTCCGAGCGGACGGCCTCGACCAGCAGCGGAAGGTTCCGGTCCACCGCGCGCACCGGCGGCCGCCGCTTCCCGCTGAACTGCGACATCCGGCGGTAGACGCCCACGACACCGACCAAAGTGGACATCAGGTGGTCGGTCCGGCCGCTGCCGTCCAGCCGGGCGGGCCGGCCGAGCGTCACTCCGCCGCCCGGGCGGCCGGGGAACTCGCCAGGTACGCCACCGCCTGCTCGGTACTCCCGGTCTCCGTCGGGTGGTACGACTTCCGGAAGTACGGCCGGATCTCCCGCAGCAGCTGACGTCCGCTCGGCAACAACCCGCGCTTCGCCGCCCGGCGATACCCCCGCAGGGAAGCGCGGCCCGGGCGCGTCGGATCGTTATGCATCAGATATCGCGTGCCGCGGGCGAAGACCCACGCCAGCACGGGTGTCACCGCCGCCATGCTGCGCACGCGGCGCGTGTAGCGGCCGTCCAAGTGCGTGAAGAGGTCGAACGCGACCGACCGGTGCTCGACCTCCTCGGCGCCGTGCCAGCGCAGCAGGTCGAGCATCACCGGGTCGGCGCCGGCGTCCTCCAGCGGCGCGTCGAGCACCCACTGGCCGAGGAACGCCGTGTAGTGCTCGATCGCGGCGACGATCCCGAGCCGTTCGACCAGCCACTCCTCGGCCGCGTGCCCGGTCAGGCCGCGGTCGCCGAGCAGCTTCCGGAACAGCCACTCCATCTGCGCGATGAACGGCCGCACCGGGACGCCGGCGGCTTCGAGGTGCGCCGCCGCGCCGTCGTGGGCCTCGGCGTGCACGGCCTCCTGGCCGATGAACCCGAGGACGTCCGCCTTGAGCCGCTCGTCGCGGATCAGCGGCACGGCCTGCTTGAACACCTCGACGAACCAGCGCTCGCCTTCGGGTAGCGCCAGGTGCAGGACGTTGATGGTGTGCGTGGCTTGCGGTTCGCCGGGGATCCAGTGCATCGGCAGCGCCGCCCAGTCGAACTCGACGTCGCGCGCGTGGAGGACGAGCTGCTCGTCCCCCGCGGTCATGACGCCCGGCCGGACAGCTCGTAGTCGGCCGGGTCCACCTTCCGCGTCTCCAGCCAGTAGCGCCAGGTGAAGCCGGGCCAGATCGTCCGGTTGACGCCCTTGGCGTCGAGGTACCAGCTCTTGCAGCCGCCCTGCGTCCAGACGCCCTTGACCAGCTTGTCCTGGATCTCCTGCTGGAACTTGTCCTGCACGCCCGGCCGGACGTCGAGCGCGGCGGCGTCGCGGGAGTCGGCGAGCTTGATCGCGTCGACGACGTACCGCGACTGCGACTCGATCATGAACACGACGGAGTTGTGGCCCAGCGCGGTGTTCGGCCCGAGGAGGAAGAACAGGTTCGGGAAGCCGGAGACGGTGATCCCCTTGTGGGTCTGCATCCCTTCGGCGGCCCACTCCTTGGCGAGGTTGCGGCCGTCGACGCCGGTGATGTCGAGGTACTCCAGCGCGTCGGTGACCTTGAACCCGGTGCCGTAGATGATCGCGTCGACCTCGTGCTCGACGCCCGCGGAGTCGACGACCGAGTGCGCCTTGACCTCCTTGACACCGGCGGTGTTCACGTCGACGTTCGGCCGGTTCAGCGCCGGGTAGTAGTCGTTGGAGATCAGGACGCGCTTGCAGCCCATCGTGTAGTCGGGCGTGACCTTCTTGCGCAGCGCGCGATCCTGGATGCCCTTCGCGATGTTGCGCTTCGCGATCAGCTCGCCGGCCTTCATGATCGCCGGGTGGCCGTTGAAGCCGATGGCCCGCGCTTCGAGCAGCCAGTACAGCGCGTTGCGGTACAGGCGCTGGGTGCCCGGGACGCGCTTGAACAGCGTTTGCGCCCACGACGGCATCGCGTGGTCGGGCTTCGGCATGATCCACGGCGGCGTGCGCTGGAAGAGCGTCAGCTCGGCGACGTCCGGGGCGATCTTCGGGACGAACTGGACGGCGCTGGCGCCGGTCCCGACCACGGCGACCTTCTTGCCGCGCAGGTCGTACTCGTGGTTCCACCGCGCGGAGTGCCAGGTCTGGCCCTTGAAGTTCGCGATCCCGGGCAGCTCGGGGACCTGCGGGATGTGCAGGCCGCCGACGCCGGAGACGAGGAACTGCGCGACGAACTCGCGGCCGTCCTTGGTCGTCGCCGTCCAGCGGCGCTCGCGCTCGTCCCAGTGCGCGCCGGTGAGCTCGACGCCGAACCGGATCTTCTCGCGCAGCCGGTACTTGTCCGCGACACCCTTGAGGTACTCGAAGATCTCCGGCTGCGGCGAGAACGACCGCGACCAGCCGGGGTTCTGCTCGTACGAGAACGAGTACATGTGCGACTGCACGTCGCACGCGCACCCGGGGTAGGAGTTGTCGCGCCAGGTGCCTCCCACCTCGTCGGCCTTCTCCAGGATCACGTAGTCCCGGATGCCGGCCTTTTCGAGCTGGATCGCCTGGCCGAGCCCGGAAAACCCGGTGCCCACGATCACGACCTTGAACCGCTCGGTCATCTGTCGGCCTCCGCTGCTTCGAGGATGCTGCCGAGATGACGTTACCTCAGGTAACAGTTACTGGGAAGTACTACCTACTGGTTAGTACGTCCCGCCGAGCTTCGTGTGGTCCCAGCTGACGATCTTCGTCGGCCGGAAGATCAGGCCGACGCGTTTCGGGGCCTGACCTGCGATGAAGGCTTTGAGCTCGTCCGGCACCGGGTCGCCGGGCTTGGCGCCGGCGTAGCGCTGCATGAGCGTGATGCCCATCCGGGTGACTTCTTCGGTGTCCTCGACGATCTCGACGTCGGCCTCGAGCGAGACGCCGCGCAGCTTCTCGTAGCTGTCGCCGTCCTCGATGAGCACGGTCGCCTCCGGCAGGCGCCGGAGGTTCTTCGCCTTCTGCGAGGTGCCGTACGTCCAGGTCGCGACGCCGCCGTCCTCGTGCGGGAAGTACCAGAGCGGCGCGAGGTGCGGCCGGCCGTTCGGGCCGACGCTGGCGACGTTGATGACCTTCTGCTCGGCGAAGTACGCGCGCACTTCGTCCTCGGTCATCCGGATCTGGTCACGACGGGACATCTTCACCCCTTGGTGGCGGCCCGGCCGCCGTGGCCGGTGACCGCCGACTCGAACGCGCCGCGGGCCTCGATGTCGGCCAGCGCGGCCTTGTCCGCCGAAGGTACCCGGCTGCGGGAGCCGATTTCGATGATCGGCGGGAGGAACGCGCGCAGCAGCTTGAGGCCGCCGACCCAGCGCGGCACGTGGATGGTCCGGGCGCGCTTGAGGATGCCGGCTTCGAGGTCGTCGAGGGCGACGTCGAGCGGGTAGGTCTTGCCGATCAGGCCCGGCATCGACGCGCGGAGCTTGCCGAACACGGGGTGCGCGTCGGCGCTCTCGACCAGGTCGGTGCGGATCCACGTCGGGTGCGCGACGCCGACCTTGACGCCCAGGTGAGCGACTTCGGCGCGGAGGCTGTTCGAGAAGGCTTCGACGCCGGCCTTGGCGGCGGCGTAGTTCGCCATGCCCGGCGCGTGCGTGATCGCGGCGAGGCTGGAGATGGCCAGCAGGTAGCCCTTGCGGTCGATGACGTGCGGGAGCGTGACGCGGAACGTGCGCCAGACGCCGAGCAGGTCGACCTCGATGACCTTCTCGAACGCGGCGCGGTCGACCGAGCGGACGAAGCCCGCGGTCGCGATGCCGGCGTTGGCGATGACGACGTCGATGCCGCCGAAGTGCTCGACGACCCCCTTTGCCGCCTTCTCCAGGTCGTCCCAGCTGGTGACGTCGGCTTCCCAGGCGTGCGCGTTGGGCCCGATGCGGTCGGCGACCTTCTTCTGCTCGTCGGCTTCGAGGCCGACGAGGGCGACCTTCGCGCCGCGCGCGGCGAGCCGTTCGGCCAGTCCGGCGCCGATCCCGCGGGCGGCGCCGGTGATCAGCACGACCTTGCCGTCGACCTTCTTGGTGCCGCTCAGCAGCGAAAACGGGTTGGCCACGGTGCCCTCCTAGACGTCACTTGAGGGCACCGTACCCCACCTTACTGGTAGTAAGCTACCCAGAAGTAGGTTTCAGGCTTCGCTCAACGCGGTGATTTCGGCGTCGGTCAGTTCGAGGCTCACCGAGGCGATCAGGTCGGTGAGCTGCTCGGGCGTCCGGGCGCTGGCGATGGGCGCGGCGACCGTCGGCTGCCGCCGCAGCCAGGCGAGCGACACCGTGGCGACCGAGACACCGTGCGCTGCGGCGACCTCGTCGAGCCTGGCCAGCACGCGCTCGCCGTTTCCGTCCAAATAGGACGAAGCGCGGGCGGCGCGCGGGCTGTCGACCACGTCGTCCTTCGTGCGGTACTTGCCGGTCAGGAAGCCCTTCGCGAGGGAGAAGTACGGCAGCGTGGCGAGGCCTTCGCGCGCGACGAGCGGGGCGAGATCACGCTCGTAGTCGCGCTCGACGAGGTTGTAGTGCGGCTGCAGCACGGCGTACCGCGCGAGGCCGTTCTTGTCCGAAGTGGACAGTGCCTCGGCGAGCCGTTCGGCGCTGTAGTTGGACGCGCCGAGGTGGCGGACCTTGCCCGCGCGGACCAGGGCGTCGAACGCGCTCAGCGTCTCCTCGAGCGGGGTGTCCGGGTCGTCGACGTGCGCGTAGTAGAGGTCGATGTGGTCGGTCTTGAGGCGGCGTAGCGAGTCCTCGGCCGCAGCCTGGATGTTCTTCGCGGACAGCCCGGGCCGGCCCTCCCACATGCCGACCTTGGTCGCGACGACGACGTCGTCCCGGTTGCCGCGCGCGGCCAGCCAGTTGCCGAGGATCTCCTCGGAGCCGCCCCCGCCGCCGTAGAGGTCGGCGGTGTCGACGAAGTTGCCCCCGGCCGCGGTGTAGGCGTCGAGCACGGCGAAGGACTGCGGCTCGTCCGCCGTCCAGCCGAAGACGTTGCCGCCGAGGTTGAGCCCGTACACGTCGAGGTCGGTGTTTCCCAGCTTGGTCATGTCTTCGACAGTAATTCGCCGGACCCGGGAGGAAAATCGCCGTCCCACGCGTTGGAGTGTTCCATGGCTATCGAACTGGGCAAGCTCGGGATCTGGCGGTACCACGCGAACGTCGACGCGAAGTTCGCGGCGGAGGCGGAGAAGCTCGGCTACGGGGCGATCTGGCTGGGCGGCTCGCCCAGCGGGGACGACCTCGCGTCGGTGGACGGCCTCCTGGAAGCGACGGACTCGCTGGTCATCGCGACCGGCATCGTGAACATCTGGCAGGACGAGCCGGCGGACATCGCCCGCGTCTACGAGCGCATCACGGCGAAGTACCCCGATCGCTTCCTGCTGGGCATCGGCGCGGGCCACCGCGAAGCGACGAAGGAGTACAAGAAGCCGTACGCGGCCTTGGTCGACTACTTGGACGGCTTGGACGCGGCGGGCGTCCCGGTTTCCGGACGCGCCTTGGCGGCGCTGGGGCCGAAGGTGGTGGAGCTGGCGGGCAAGCGCACGGCGGGTGCGCACCCGTACCTGACGACGCCGGAGCACACCCGCTCGACGCGCGAGATCCTGGGCGAGGGCCCGCTGCTGGCGCCGGAGCACAAGGTCGTCTTGTCGACCGACGCGGCCGAGGCGCGCGCGATCGGCCGTCAGACGGTGAAGTACTACCTCGGGCTGTCGAACTACGTGGCCAACCTGCGGAAACTGGGCTTCACGGACGACGACCTCTCGGGCGAAGGCAGTGACCGGCTGGTGGACGCCCTGGCCCTGCACGGCGACGCGGCGACGATCGCGCAGGGGCTGTCGGCCCACCTGGAGGCGGGGGCGGACCAGGTCGTGGTCCAGGTGCTGAACGAGGACCCGTGGCCGGGCTACCGCGCGCTGGCCGCCGAGCTGCTGTGATCCCCGTCCGGCCGCCGGTTCGCCCGGCGGCCGGACGCACCCCTTCTGAACCGATTCCACGTGCGGAAAACTTTCTGCCCGGGGACCGGTGTGCGGCGGCGGTCCACCTCGTACGATGCGGTCGGGACCTATCCCTGCCAAGGAGGAATACCGATGCCCATCGCGACCCCCGAGGTCTACGCGGAGATGCTCGACCGGGCCAAGGCGGACCAGTTCGCCTACCCGGCCATCAACGTGACCTCGTCCGAGACCGTGAACGCCGCCATCCGCGGGTTCGCCGAGGCGGAGAGCGACGGAATCATCCAG